>PWTU01000394.1 GCA_003562775.1 Ignavibacteriales bacterium | reverse complement strand
TTTTTCAGCAATCGTATTAATGCGTTCATAATTATTCACATCAATCCGTTAATGAATTCGACCGTCCTCGATGCATCCCGGTTGCTGAGAATGACAACAACTATATAGAATATAAATCCAAGTGCAGCCGCTCCGATAGCAAACATTCCTACCGGTACTTCTTTTTTGATTACCTCTGTTATCTCTTCTTTTCTCTTTGCATTTGGCGACAATTCCCGTACTGTTTTGCCGCGGGCACGACGGAGGTCATGGTACGTTTCGTCGATTATGACTCTCAATCTATCCCGTTCCATAACCGCATATTTCCCTTTGAAACCGAGAGAAAGACAGAGATAATACACTTCAAGAATTTGTGCGGTATCCGGAATGCGTTTTCTAAACTCTATTAATTTTTGAAAAAACTCATCCCCCGCATCAAAACGATTAAACAGCTGTAATTGCAACGGGTTTGAGAGCCATTCTTCTTTTTTATTCCACTCTGAAGCAATGAGCGTTTCGTCGATAAATGCAACCATAGCAAACTTGGCTTGTTGTAGGTCATCCGGCACAAATCCGGATTTTCTCGCCTTTCGTTCAAAGCGATCAAGAAAAGAGAGAATCCGTTCACGGAGCTCTTCCGGTTGTCCAAGGTTCGAACCGGAGGAGCGAAGCTGGAGAATCAATATGAATATCTCGGCTGCAATATCTGACAGTTTTTGTTTTTGTATGACGTCTGAAGTTTTTGTACGCATAGATTTATTAAAACTATTTGACTGCGATTAACTCAATGGAAATATTCCGGAATTCCGCCGGTATATATATTGCAACAGACCGGCTTTGTTGAATTGATTTCCAAAAATGCCCTTGTTTTTCGATTTTGTAATAATAATGTCCGGGTCTGCTCGGCACTCCATCAGGAGGTTTGGGGGTGTATGTTACCGGGAGGGCCCGGGTGGCGGTACTGAGTATTTCATGAATCATCTCCTTTGATGCTATCCGCATCTTTGAAGGTAGTTCTGTATCCTTTTTCGTTTCTTGAAGTTCTCCTTTACAGATAACATACAATTGGGAGTTATCAAGCATGGCACCATCTTCAATATGACCTACATACAGGGTTTCCCCCTTCTTTTGTAAATCCACGGTGACGAAATTTTTTTCCGGAATAATATCACCGAGAAGCTGCCGTATGTGTCTCTCAAGAACCTTAAATCCGGTTGCGGGTTCCCCATGACTGTACACCGGTAATTCATTAACATTCAGCATATCTTCGGGATAAAAAGTAGAAAGTTGGCCGGTTAATGATAACAGTGTATTATATACATGGAACGGATGAACTTTCGTTAATCTTAAAGCCTGATTGAGAATGGGAATATGAGCATTCAAGGCAAATAAATTAAAATAAATGGGAATATCTGCCGGATTAATTTCGTATTGTCCGGTTGGAAGCTGACGTCTTCTTTGTTTGAGCGCGTTGCCCCGTGCGACCAAAAGTTCGAGAATACCGCTTACAATTTTCACAAGATTCTCCGATGCTTTTATCGAAAGGCAGGGAGGAATAAAATCATCGCTCAATACAAACGTTCCTTCGGCGTTTCGGGTCACTTCCGCTATTTTCACAATGTTGAAGTCTTCTGTTGTTTCGTTTCCGATCAATAGTTGAAAGTTCGGCCGGGCAACACCGATGGCTCGTTCATCGGAACCGCTGTTTTCATCGCTAACAGATATTTCCTCCATCCTGAATCGAACCGGTCGTTCATTCGACGATTCGTTGAGGTTACAATTCAAACCTCGATCTCGCTCATCCGGTAGAGCCAGATAGACCGGCAAATGCGATTGTGTCGGTTGAAATTTGTCTTCGAAATTACGAAAAGGCGGAGCAGGCTCGGTCCCCGGTATATCGAACGGCAATCCGTCAGGCATTACCCCGCTGCATTGATTCAATTTGAAGACACCGTTTGCAAGTGCCTCCCGTTCAATACGTAATTCACTCACCCCCCAATCAAAAAGCGACAGAGCCCGAAGACGGTCGTTCACTTTATCTCTTTGATATCTATCCCATTGCTGGAAGTGGTGGGGATCGAGTGTCATCCCTTCATACCATACAACTTTTCTATTTCTCATATTACTTGCCGATTATTTTTCAAATAATTTGTATTAGCGCGGTGGTCTTATGGTCAATCGGTCGTTACCGACCAATACATAAATTTCATCGCCGGCGTATTCCGTTATATCGAGAATATCTCTCCAGCGCTCCCGGTCGGGTTGATAAAAGTCAGCTGCTGCTGCAAGATAGACCGCTTCTTCGGATATTCCGATCTGTTGCAACGTTTGCGTATCGTCCGGCCGCAATAAAATTTCTACCGGTCTGCCGATAAGATCTCCGTTCAATATGCCGGTATCGTCTTCCCAGAACGATTCCAGGCTCGCACGCTGAAAGTTTACTGCACTTTTCAATTGGTATACCCGGACGACAACCGGGTTACCTCCATAGTTCACATCCTCGCTGGAACTTATTGAAATCTGCACTTGCTGCGGACTGCTACAACCGGCCGTTCCGGCCAACAGAACAAACAAGCAAAGAAGAAAACCATTTCTCATATTAGAAAACTTAGTTCTGCTCATTCATACTTTCGAGATATTGTTTGCTGAAAACCCCTCTAAAGTATTTTTTTTCAACAACTCCTCTGTTTTCGGAGGAGAGCTCATAATGCTTCTTTTGCAATACCTGAATCGTTTTCAATGATGTGTACAGTGGAATAAATGAGACGGGTATTGTAAATAATCCGAGCGATATTCTCTCCTGTTTAATTTTATTTTTAATAATAGCGGGGTTCAAATCGTGCAGCATCTCCCGGGCACCTTCACGTACAGCGCTCCGGTAACCGTCGAGCAATGCCACCTGATGCTTATTCATCTCATCTATCTTGCGTTTCAGTACTTCGATACGTTTCTGCATCATTTCGGGAGGGAGATCGGGATGAAACAAGTACTCTTTCAATGCATCGACCGTTTTCGTATGGAGGCTATCTCCGGTATCGACTTTCGTCGCACCGATAAATTCGGAATAAAATTGGGATATAAATTGCTGGACCTTTATCAAGGTGCCGAGAA
>PWTU01000251.1 GCA_003562775.1 Ignavibacteriales bacterium | reverse complement strand
GTGGAGTAGGGCAGTATACGACAACGACGCATATCCGGGGATTTCAAACGATCCGGTTGGGTATTACGCACGGAGATTTTTCTCTCCGGACATACAGTCAATATTCAATCGATTTTAATACAATGATGGACGGTGATCCGGTCGGGCGAATATACGATCTTCACCTGCGTTGGCGGAATATTTTTGATATACTTGACCTCAGTGTCGGGCGACAACCTATTTATGCCGGTGTAGGGCGAGGAACAATTGACGGCGGAAGTCTGCGACTTAATTTGCAGGATGGTAAATATACCGCATATTTTTATGCTGGTTCTCTTGTACGCCCTTTCCAGAGCGGGCGGATTCAGCCCTGGGATGACCGGCGTATGATTGGTGGACAACTCGCATTCAGACCGATACAAGGCCTGTACGCGAGTCTCAGTTATATGGACCGTCACAATAAGCGCGAACCCTATGTAGCAACCCGTGCCGACACCTTGTTTAATCCGATTCAGGTACTGATCGACGGTGATAGCCGCGAATTTCAATTAGCCAGCGCGGATGTCAGTTATTATATGGGAAAGCGTGCATCTGTCTACGGCAGGTTCGATTATAATCTTGACGATTCACGACCGCAGAGAATGGAACTGTGGACGCGCGTTAATATCACCCCGGAACTTGCGCTGACGGCTGAATACATCTATCGTGAACCGCTCGTTCCGCATAACTCAATATTTAAAATGTTTGAAGTTGAATCGAATCAGGAAATTGAAGGCGGTATAGAATACCGGCTTACGGATTGGTTTACTCTAACGGGACGAGTTGCCAGTGTCATGTATGACGACGATTCAAGTATACGATTTGCGGTAAGCGCCGGCTCGAAATATGGCTCACTTTCGTTCAGCCATACCGGCGGTTATGCCGGTGAAATGAATTCCATATCCGTGATGGGTAACTATCCGATCCGGAAGGATAAATTTGTCATTTCTGCGGGCGGCGGTTATGCTGCCTACACGCCTGCCGAATATGACGGCGACAGCAATTGGGCGCTGTCCGCAATAGGAGGCATCTCGCATAAAGTGTCTCGATCATTCTCGGTTGATGTACGGGGTCAGTACATAAAAAACCGGGTGTTCGATTACGATACACGAATATTTTTACGTGTCAATTATTGGTTCTTTGAAAATATGGGAATTTTCTGATTTAAAGTGTGAAGATGAAAACTAATTTATAGGATAACCGATGAAAGTACAATATTTATATATCGGTCTTGTTTTCTTGTTTGCGTCGGTATTTTTATTTTTGTCGTATGATACTACAATGCTACAGGCGGATAGAAAACAGCAGGATCGCTCGGAGATTATAAAATTCTCGCACCGCGTGCATGCCGAATTGCTTATCGAATGCGTCGATTGTCATTCTGCAGCGCCGACCAGCACAACGTCGGCCGATAACCTGCTCGCTATGAAATCCGATTGTGCACTTTGCCACGATGTCGCCGACGATTGTGCACTTTGCCATTTCGAAGATACATACGTTAGATTTGAAAAAACTGAGCCGGAGTTGTATTTTAATCATCAGTATCATTATGAAGTGTTGGGAATAAGCTGTCAAACATGTCATGCAAGCATTGAAGAAGCCGATTATGCAACCGCAGATCATATGCCGATAAAAGCCGATTGTATGTCGTGTCACGACGGCGGACAGGCATCGATGGATTGTGAGTCATGCCATATGGATACGAAAACGTTGATGCCGGCAAGCCATCTGGCTGCGAACTTTGAGCGAGAGCATAAGCGGGTGGTTCGTGCCGGTGCGTTCGAGGCAGAATGTGCATCATGCCATATGCAAACATTCTGTCAGGATTGCCACGAAACCGCGGGACTTCTGTTCTCTGAACGGGGTTTTACGCGGTCGTCGCCGATATATTCACCGGAAGCGGCTGGCAAAGGTACGACTTCATTAGATCGGGTTCACGAACCAAATTACAAGTTCACCCACGGGTTTGATGCACGCTCGAAACGAACACAGTGCCAGACGTGCCACGAAATTGAAACCTTCTGTGCCGATTGTCATTTTGACGGTGCAGGAATTGCAATGGGTGCGTTCAGACCTCCGTCGCATGATCAACCGGGCTTTTTACTGTTGTCCGGTAATGGCGGACGGCATGCACAACTTGCAAGGCGTGATATTGAAAATTGTATGACTTGTCATGATTTGCAAGGCAGGGATCCATCCTGCATGCTTTGCCACGCTCAGTAAGTTTTTCTTCTGCATTTATTTTAAATGAGAGTATGCGTATGAAAACAACGAGTTTGTATTTTACATTATTGTTCTGTATGACTACCGGATTGCTCCTTTTCACCGGATGTTCCGATGTAAAAGAAGATTTCCATATGCCTCCGGCTGCCGAAATTAAAGTTCACCCAAAGGGATTTGAAGACCCGAAAGCGGATAACTTCCACGGAGTCATTCTTCGGGATGGAGAATGGGATTGGACCGGCTGCCAGGATTGCCACGGAGCAGCACCTCAGTTTACAGGAGGTACATCGGGCATTAGCTGCGCAACTGCCGGCTGCCATGTCGATTATGAAGGCAGGCCTAAAAGCGTTGCAACATGCAATACCTGTCACGGTGATTTTCGTGCAGCAGCGACAGACTTTCCTTCCTTTGCACCGCCGCGTGATCTAAATAAAAATACTGAAACGTCTGCAGTGGGAGTCGGTGCACATCAGATCCATTTACACGGTGATGTGAGCTCAACAGGAATCAGATGCAGCGAATGCCATGTTGTTCCGTCGGCTGTATTTGTCGAGAATCACCTGGAACCGACCGGACCGGATAAGGTCGTATTCGGTACGCTCGCGTTGACCGATACCAGACTGGTTGATATGGAAGCAAACCCACCCCGCTATGATCCCGATACGGCAATGCCAACCTGTGAGAATACCTATTGTCATGGGAATTTCAGCGGCGGAAACAATTTTACTCCCGTATGGACTATCGTAGACGGTAGTCAGGGGCAATGCGGTACCTGCCACGGTGATCCTGAAACTGGAAACCCGTTGCCGAAAACGACCGAAGAAGATGGCCCGCATATTCCAGGAGAGGGTATCT
>PWTU01000239.1 GCA_003562775.1 Ignavibacteriales bacterium | reverse complement strand
TGATTTACCTTCAGATAAAGCTAAATGGCCGATTATATAGCCTTCATTTTCGTGTTGGATTTTTATCCCGGCAACCCTGTCGGTTGTTACATTTACTAAAGTAGAGCCGAAACTTTCCGAAACACTGGGATATAAAAATTTTTTCATGAACAAGTAATATATTATTTACATTATATTTAAAGATATTAAAGGTCCGTAAATCAAAAGTGAGATGTATACAGAGCTTTAAATCTACAAAAACTTATCGTAGTAGTTAAGATTATCTGAGCCCGAAAAGTAGAGAAAATTTCAGATAAATGATGATTTCATTCTTGTCTGGCTTTGTAAATTTAATTATTTATTCCGTTTTGAGAAATAAAATTAACTCATAACCTAATTAAAAAGTCTTCTCAATACATCCCTTGCCCCATCCTGCAAGGCATCTCTAACAATTTGTTCAATGGTCTCACTGTCCGGATGAATCTGAGGGTTTGATGTTGTTCCTGTAATTCTGATTGGTACTGCCATCCGTCCGTCTTCAAGTTGCAGGGCATCAGCGGCTCGTGTAGAAATCACGGAAGCAATACTCCGTTTGAAACGCTCCGGTAGAAGAAGGGTTGCCCTGTAGTTGATGCGGTCATTTACCATATGGAGAGTTCCATCAAGCTGGATTCCCAGGTTTCCACTGGTGAGGTTAAAATCCCGAATGGTCATTACCGTATCACTGATGCTGAAACCGGCATTCCACTCATCCAGTGTGAGCCTTTCAAGTTCACTTGCATTCAAAAATTCGGCGATTCGGCTTTGTATGGGATGCCCTTCCAGGCGTGCACGCGTCATTCCGAACGTACCGCTTGCATTAGCTGTATTGATATCCACCTCCAGATTGGGCTGCAATTGCGATGCATATGTAATTTCCGAACTGAACTCACCTGTAATGTATTGATGCAGGGTGCTTTGCGGGCCAAGGAAACCGGTATCGCGGAAAAAAGTATCAGCCCTGAGGCCCTCAAGCTGCCCCTGGAACCGGATATTTGTTCGAAGCGGATCCGGTACATTCCAGTCCATTCGGCCCATGGCTGTGCCGTCGAAGAGTTTTGCGGTTGCATCTTCAATTTGTATCTGTTCCGGAGTAAGCCGGCCTCTTCCCGTGATTTCCGTGATTTCGAGGCCGAGAATTCTGAGCATGTCAATTCGGGCATCGGCACCGGCTGTCAAGTTGGGCAGATCAATCGGGAAAGGTTCAACCGATTCTTCCTCCCAGTCAATCATTTCATCGATATTGAGCAGCTGGCTGTGATAACTTCCGGTAATGGCCGGT
The DNA here is from genome assembly GCA_003562775.1 of Ignavibacteriales bacterium. Classification (GTDB taxonomy): domain Bacteria; phylum Bacteroidota; class Ignavibacteria; order T3Sed10-11; family T3Sed10-11; genus T3Sed10-11. The sequence continues at coordinate 1,796 of PWTU01000239.1, read as the reverse complement.
CGGTTGGCATCGGTTACATTTTCTTCGAGAAATCCCATGTAATTTCGAACCGACCCCTGCAGGTTGATGTCCGATCCGCCATAATTCATGGTAAAGCGCTCAAGGTTCATAGCCTGTGGGGTGATATTCATCTGGCCTGATAAATTGGTGACCGGAAGCGGAATGGAATCGCCGATGGCTGTAACATTGCTTACTTCCATTGACCCATTCAGGGCAATCCGCAGAACATCATTCAACGGCCCTCTTGTATTGAGGTTCATTACGGCGCTACCCGTCAGCTCCTGTATCCATGGTTCCAGTGAGTAGTATGAGGTAATGCTGCTGAAAATAGCATTACCGTCTAATGTGAGATTTACTTCTGCGTTATCACTCAGGTAATTCGTCACGGTTCCCTGCATGGCAAGTGCGTTTTCACCTGTTTTAAACCGGGCTTCGCTGATGGACATCTGCCGCCCGCTCATTTGCGCCCTGAAGGTAACATCTTCAAGCGGGTTCGCCACCAGACGATGGGCAAGGTAGCCGTTTGTGAGTTCTACCGTACTTTGCTGAAGAAGGGTTTCGATCTGGTCGGGGTCGGGCCTGCCGCGCAGATTGATCTCAGCAATCAACTGGCCGCGCATATTCAGCGTGTCTTCATCAATCGGATAAAATTCTTTTATCGTGGCCAGGTCAAAATTAATGTTACCGCGAACATCCACAGAACGCTGGTTTTCATCAAGAGGTCTTAGGATGGTGCCTGTAAGATTAAATTGGTTGTTTGCTGCTGTGAAACCTGATTCGGCAATCTGAACACGCTCTTGAGTGGCATCAATACGCGCGTTAATTTGTTCAATTGGCCGGGGAACATCAGCATATTTAAGCAGGCCGCTGGTAAGATGAAAGTTACCGGAGAAGGTGGCATTTTCGGGCTGATCGATCCGGCCGGCTGCCTGTGCGGCGGTCTTTAATAGGCCGGCAAGCTGTTCAATTCCAAGTTCTTCGATAGGATAAAAACTGCTGATGGTAGCAAGGTCTATATCCCCATCAAGATCCAGCGAAAATGTGGCATCCTCTTCAAGTGGGCGTTCAAGGGTTCCGGAAGCGGTAACACGGTTTACACCGGCTCGCGCACGGAAATGGCTGACTGTAGCAAGGCTATTGTTGAACAGAATCTCAAAGTTAATATCTTCGATAGCTTGCGGCAGATCCGGGTTTTGAAGAAATCCGTCGGTCACTGCAATGGTGACATCAAAATCGGGCAGGGTATCTTCAGAAAAAATACCATCCACCGACCCTTCAAATACAAGAGAACCCCTGGTATGCAGCCCGGTGAGGTATTCGTCGAATGCGGGAGGGGAGAGCCGTAAAAGCTCACCGAAATTTTCGGATGTGGAGGCAAATTGCAGGGATAGTGCAAGCTCATCACTGCTCCAGTCCGAAACCGTACCGATTAGGTTTAGGGCAAGGCCCCTGATAGAAACCGTACCCTCCGTAAAATTCAGAATCTCGTTTTCAAGATCAAGAGTTGATCTCTGGTTCACACTCAGTGAGAGGTTGCTGATGTAGCTCGTGCCATCCATCATCACATTGAGTGAACCCAAATCGGCATCAACCCGGCTTTCAAGGATATCTCCATAAAAGAGAGAAATGTCAGCATCGAGTGCCTCGAGAGAGATGACCGAGTTGGAGGTTTCATCCCGATATAATATGGATGCATCACGAAGTGTGAAACCCGGGATGGATATTTCATATCCCTCAGTATCATCGATCTCCTCATCTGGATCCAGCAGAAAATCAATATTGGATGTGGAATCGGC
>PWTU01000581.1 GCA_003562775.1 Ignavibacteriales bacterium | reverse complement strand
GGCGCGGCGTGGGAGGACGTCTTGCGACTCGTCGGATCGGACAGGCAACATTCGACCACGGAGCACAGTTTATAACGGCAAGGCATCCTCGATTTGCCGCTGCTATTCAGGAATGGGAAAACGCTGGTGTGGTCACTGAATGGTACCGGAATTCCGGTACGCATTCCGAAGACCATCCGCGTTGGCGCGGAAACCCGGGAATGACAGCGATCGCTAAATATCTGGCAAATGATCTATCAGTATTTCTTGGAAATCGTGTAGTATCACTCGTCAATGATTCGAAACGATTCGAGGCAGTATTTGAGAATGACGAGAGAATTTTCGCCAAATCCATACTTCTAACCGCTCCCGTACCACAATCACTTGCATTGATCAAGTCAGGTGGTATTGAACTGGCCTCACAAATGAAAAATCGCCTCGAGAGTATTACTTATGAACCCTGTATCGCCGTAATGGCAATAACCGATGGACCTGTAAAGATTCCTTCTCCCGGAGGATTCGCACCGGAGAGCGGCCCTATCGGCTGGATTGCCGATAATCACTTGAAAAAGATTTCCACCATACCTGCTGTTACTATCCATGCGACTGCCTCGTTCAGTACGGAAAACTGGGATAAAGATAGAAAAGAAGTTGGAAAAGAATTGCTAAAGGCTGCTGAGCAGTTGTTACAAGCGGATGTTGTTGATTATCAGGTACATGGATGGCGGTATAGTAAGCCTATCGGTGTCTCCGAAGATGGATGCTTAATCCTCGGCGAATCTCCACCGTTTATTATTGCAGGAGATGCGTTTGGCGGTCCTTCAGTGGAGGGTGCCGCACTATCGGGCTGGGAGGCAGCTGCTTCCCTTAACAAACTACTCAAATAAAAATATAGTTACTATATAATTTTTCCCGGGTGATAAACCGTGCTATTGATTGGTGAGATTTATATAGCTATATTATATTCAAACGAGGTCGGGAGGTGGTGGTGTTGGGTAATACCATAATCAACAACCCAAGTATAATCAGTTAAGGAATTGTATATGGAACTAGTTAAGCTGTTAACCAGTCAGCTCGGTGTATCCGAAAAACAGGCTTCAGGCGGTGCCGGTCTTCTGCTACAGATGGCAAAGAGTAAATTAGGTAGCAGTGATTTCAGCCAAGTAGCCGGTGCAATACCGGATGCCAATAAACTCATATCTGCTGCGCCAAAAGCAGGTGGTATTGCCGGTGCTCTGGGTGGCTTGACGTCATCACTGGGCGGAGGCGCCGCGAACCTTGGTAATCTTGCCGCACTTGCGAGTGGATTCAAAAAACTTGATCTGGATCCAAAACTTGTAAACAAATTTGTTCCGATAATTTTACAGTTCGTCCAGTCCAAAGGCGGCAGCAACGTAAAAGGAATACTTGAGAAGGTAATGAAATAATTTATTGTCTCTCGCTGAAAATATCCATTATTCATCCCGATGAGACGGGGAAATCCACAACCTTATAATTTCAATATTGACACAAGGGAAAAATAAGTTTGGGATACGTTTTATGCAACTTCTATTTTCAGCGAGAGATAATCAATTAAGCCTGATCTGTTTCTCTTATATCTCTTCTATTATCCATTCGCTTAAATATAAAGTTCCTGTTCCTCGTGCGTATATACCGGTTTGTCCAGGCAATCCGGCAGGTGCATGCCAGTGTGAGATCATTCGATCATCGACATAAGCATAATAGTGACCGTCCGCGCTGACTACCTTTATTCTGCTCCATCCCAATAGGTCTATGGTTTTTGTATCAAAAATCCGTTTCGAATTGTTTTCCGATCTTCCCAATGATAATTGATTCTCTTCGAAAAATACAAAATCAAAATTATTGACATCTATAACGTTATACAGTAAACCAAATATCCCGTTCATATTTGTATAATTAATCGATGCCGTCAATTGAACATTCTCTATGTATCCCCCGGTGACCCACATTGTGGGCGTATCGCGTAGTAGTGCCAGTGAAAGTGTCGTATCACCGTTAGTTAAATAATTATTACTCGCGGGACTGATTGCATCGGCACCTTTCAGGGGATGGAAGACGATAGGAAAATAATGCCAGCTGTTCTCATCCATACGCCAAAAGAAATTACCATCTTCATCAATCGTCGGTAATGTAGATGGAAGGGAATTCGCTAATAATGTATCATTGGTCCGAACGCTTGCTACACCCACCCCATGTCTATAGACAAGTTCACCTCCGCGATATGCTGTGACATAGACTAAAAAAATAATCCCGAGAGCGGGGAGAATGAATAGATTTTGTATTGATTGTTTCACTTCGAGGGAGACTAAAATTATCCGTATTAAGCCGTAGGTGACAAGACTTCCCGTTGTGTATAAAGCGAAACTCTCATGTGCGCTGAGTGCCGACCGTGCTTCTGCAGGTATAGATACTGTCTCCAGAGCGGCCTGACCGCTCACATACGCGGCAATCGCCCCAACAGCCGCGAGGGAATAGAGCAGCACCGCCGTCCGGTTTAACCACACGTCTTTATTTCTGAACAACCGCGCAATGTCGATAATAATGGCAACCACGACAAGTGCTATCGGGAAATGAACAACAATCGGATGCAGGTTCGGTAATACCTGTAGCATACATATTTTCCTTTATATTTATTGCTTCCGGAAAGATTACATTGCTCAAAAATATTTCATCGGTCCATCGGGTTACGCGTTTTCGATTGCATCTTTCAGCATCTGCCTCACTTCTTCGGCAATTATTTTCAGATCATCATTCTTGATTGCCTTCATCGATTCAAGAGGATCAATTGCAGCGATTTCCGTTTTACCGTCGGGTTTTTCCTGTACAATCACATTACAGGGCAGCATGGTACCGACTTTATCTTCGCACGTAAGTGCTTTGTGCGCAAACAATGGATTGCATGCACCGAGAATTTTATACCGATGAAAATCGACTTCAAGTTTTTTCTTTAGTGTTTCCTTTACGTTAATTTCGGTAAGAATACCGAATTTCCTTTCCTGTAAAGCATTCGTTATACGCTCAATCGAATGATCGAAGGAGTCATCCAGGATACGTGAAAAATAATAACTCATAATACAC
>PWTU01000136.1 GCA_003562775.1 Ignavibacteriales bacterium | reverse complement strand
CTCTTTCGCTTCTTCCTGGCGATCCAGCACGATGTATGCATTCGAAAGGGTTGCAACAATATCGGGATCATCCGGCGCTCCTTCCATCGCAAGAGTGAGATATACTATCGCTTCTTCCATATAGTCCACAAGATCCTGTCTTGCCTCATCGTCCATATCATCCATCGAAGCGTACTGCCTCCAGATATCGTATCCTTTATCGAAGTAGATTTGTCCGGTGTACATTGCGATTTCCGGATCATCTTCGCGCTCAAGTGTTTCTTTAAACGGACCCAGTGCCTCGTCAAGTTCACCTAATATGAGATGTGCAAATCCCCAGTTTTTATATGCAACGGTACTATCGGGTTGCATTTTGGTCGCCAATTCAAATAATTCGATTGCAATGCGATAGTTTTCGGGATCTTCCTGTCCGAGGTTATATTCCTCAATTCCTGCATTTATAAATGCGACCCAATTGTTGAATCGAATTTCGTCAATCTCTTCTTGATATTCATTTGATAAATCTAATGACCGGTCGAATGATTCAAGCATTCTGTCAAACTCACCCATTTCGCTTAACACGCGACCCTTTAAATACCAGGCTTCCGCATTATCGGGATTATGTTGAACTTCGTTTTCAAGAGCGCGCAAGGCATCATTCCATTGTTCTTGTTGTATATATAATCTCGCACTGGTCATTTCAGGTGAAGCACAATGGAAATTAAATAATCCAATCGCTCCTACCAATATAATAACCAGAAGCGTATAATATGACCGCATCATGAATTTAGCTCCTTTACGGTATTGATTGATGATCTCTATTTGTAAAAAATATACAAAATAATGTAGGGAGTGTCAAGGATATTATCGATTGCGGTTATATACTAAATTCAAAATTTTCAACCACATGGGGCAACTAATCCAGAATTTTTGTATATTGCTGTCAGTATGCAAAATCTTGATAAAAATAAAAGAAAATATCCGTACAAACTAATAATACTCGGTATTATAATTTTAACGGGAATTATCTTACATCAACTGGGTATTTTCGACTGGTACCGGTTTCTCGAAATCGGTGAAAAATATGCCCATACCTGGTGGTTTCCGCCGGTAATTGTAATTGTTAAAGCAATATTATATATGTTTGCTCTTCCGGGATCGAGTATGTACTGGGTATCCGGATTGCTATTCGAACCGTTATACGCTACTACAATTGTTGTGATAGGGGGAGTAGGCGGTGCAGTTCTGGCATATCGTTTTTCACAAAGAATGTCGAAAGATTCCGCAGAGCGGATCCAATCATCCCGATTCTTCAAGGTGATTCGCAACCACAGCGATTTTGCAACACTGAGTGCGATTCGATCGCTGCCCAATTTCCCTCACTCTGTGATTAATTACGGATCCGGTATGCTCGGGGTGCCGATGACACGTTTTCTCACATCAACGGTAATCGGCTTTACGGCAAAAGGATATCTGTATACCTCGGCAATTCATCATGCCGCAACAGCCGACGACTTGTCCGATGTCATTCGATTGCAAACAATCCTTCCGCTTATCGTGCTTACGCTTCTGTTTGTTGCAGGTAAACTTCTGCAACGCAAATTACCTGCACAACCTAACGAACAGGATCGGGAAACACCGTAACGCTGTGCAAACCGTTATCTCCAACCGCCTGAATACCGAAATTATAATTGTCTTTTGATATACCCCCGACAGTATATTGATATCGATCGTCGTCACCTGCGGCTTCCGCTGTCGATACAAACATTTTCCGCTGCCATTGCGGAGCGGTCGTTTCGCGAATACATATATAAAATCCTGCCGGTTCTCCCGTTCCGTCGTGTTCCCATCGCAGCGTCGTGTCGTGCTCAAGACGGCTTATATCGATTCCGGCATTCACCGGCGGCGGAGGCGCGAGCGCAAGACTTGCCAGTGACGCAGCATTCACACGCGTCACATTCGCCGTGTATTCATAGTCAACAAACTCGGGCAGGTCGCCGTATTGTATTCCTTCTTCGATCCGGACATCCTGATGCTGCCAGTTAAAATTCTCGTTCATTTCGGTAAAACGGATTGCCGGATATCCCAATTCATTAAACGGGATGTGATCTCCTCCCCGCAAATATCTGTCCCGGCGGTAAATCATTACCACCTCGAAATTCGTAACGTAGCGTTGGCTTACCTCGTGTATGTATCGCGCTAATTGGCGCGAAGGACTATCGTTTTCACTGCCCGTTGCAACAATGCGTCTCAATTCCTCATCGGTTGTATTCGGGCTGACGCCTTCTGAAAAGACCCGCATTCGCGTATTGTCGACGATGTTGTTTCCGCCGAACACATTCCCGACAATGTCATTCGTTATCATTCCGTGAATGTTCATACCGTGTCGATACGCATCCGTTGCCCATTGCCGTGCGCCTATGAGTCCCTGTTCTTCACCGGCTACCGCCATAAATACGATCGTTGCATCAAACTCATAGTTGCTCATAACACGTGCAAGTTCCATAACCACGGCGGTTCCGCTTGCATCGTCGTTCGCTCCGGGAGCAAAACTCTCGGCATCCATAATATCCGAGACACGGGAGTCGTAATGTCCGCTGATAACGTATACACGTTCGCGGTCACCGGACAGTTTACCGGGAAGAGTCGCAACAACATTTACAATTTCAGTCGGTTCCGGTATTCTCGGCTGTGATTCTGCAATAAAACGATGATATTCCACATTAAGACGCCCTCCTGCTGCACGGCTGTAATCTTCGAATTCACGTTTTATCCATCGCCTCGCGGCGCCGATGCCGATATCGGGATGCGAAGTATCAGAAAGCGTATGACGCGTATGAAACGCAACCAATCGTTCAACGATTCGTTCGATATTATCGACCGAAATTTCCTGGACTATTTCTTCAACAACCGAATGGCGATGCTCGGGAATCTGGGAAAATCCGATTGAAGCTGATAACGTGGCAAGAATAACAAGGGCAATTAATTTCATGATTAGTTCCTTACAGGATGGATGAATGATTGATTGTTTGTTTGATTGATTGATTGCCGGATTTAAGAAATTAGTACTAAGATACTTCATCATAATATTACTTTCAATATACCAAACAATTTGCTATATTTTTTTATGAAAAATACTATGCCGACATTTACGAATATAGAGGAAGCAGCCGCACGAATTGCCGGAAACATCCACACAACTCCCCTGCTTAAATCACGCACTTTTAACGAACAAACAGGCACGATCACATATTTCAAAGCCGAGAATCTCCAACGGATAGGCGCATTTAAAATTCGCGGTGCATTCAATAAAATACTTCAACTCAGCGACGACGAAAAATCCCGGGGAATCGTCACATATAGTTCGGGAAACCATGCCCAGGCGACGGCGCTGGCTGCGCGTTCTGCAAACATTCAATGTCTCGTCGTTATGCCGGAAAAAGCACGTACTTCTAAGCGAACGGCAACGGAAGGGTACGGCGCGCAGGTTGTTTTAGCCGGCAAAACCTCTGAGGATCGTTTTAACCGTGCAATGGAATTACATAAAGAATCAGGATACACGATCATCCCGCCGTACGACGATTCTTATATAATCGCCGGACAAGGCACCTGCGGTATGGAAATTGTCAAACAGTATTCCGATGTTGACGCCGTGCTGGCACCGGTCGGCGGCGGCGGTTTGATCGCCGGTTGTGCTCTCGCGATTAAAACGCTCAAACCGACTGTCAGGGTAATCGGCGTGGAAACGGAAGGTGCGGATGATGCAAATCAATCGTTCAGGCAGAAAAAATTAATACGATACGAAAAAACGGTGACAATAGCCGACGGTATGCGTAATCTCTCCGTCGGCAATCTGAATTTTGAAATGATCCTCAGGTATGTGGATGATATGCTCACCGTCTCCGATGCGGATGTTATCGAAATGATGCGGTTTTTCTTCGAGCGGATGAAAATAGTTGCCGAACCGACCGGCGCCGTGGCGCCCGCTGCGGTGCGGGTTCACAGCGATATGTTCAAAGGAAAAAAAGTGTGTGCAATAATCAGCGGCGGCAACATAGGCACAGAGGATTTTTGCTCATTGTTAAACTATTCGTAATTAAGATATGTGCGGACGATTTTCACGTAAGGCAACTTTACAGGCAATCATCGACGAGTTCGAGATTGAGGAAGTAAACGGCACGATCGAACCGAGCTATAATGTAGCGCCGGGTCAGGAGGTTGCCGTTATACTAAAAGATGATAACCGAAAACTCGGATTGCTTAAATGGGGACTCATTCCGTCCTGGTCGAAAGATCCGGCAATCGGAAATCGAATGATCAATGCCCGTGCGGAAACCCTGGCCGAGAAACCGAGCTTCAAACATCCGCTCCGGCGAAAACGGTGTTTAATCGTTGCGGATGGTTTTTTCGAATGGAAAAAAGAAGGGAAACAAAAAACACCGATGTATATTTTTCTGAAAGATCAAAAGCCCTTTGTGTTTGCCGGGCTTTGGGATACGTGGACATCGCCGGGAGGGAAAAAGATATCTACCTGCACCATCATTACAACAGAACCGAACGAGTTTATGAAAAAAATTCACAACCGGATGCCGGTCATTCTCCCGAAAGAACAAATCGACCACTGGCTCGACAGGTCTATCGAAAACGAACAGCAGGTCTTGTCGCTTTTGCAACCCTACCCCGGGGAAAAAATGGATGCGTTTGAAGTATCGCGTTTTGTTAACTCGCCAAAAAATAATTCCCCGGCGTGTGTAGAAAAGGTATAGTAAATTATCAAGATACGAGATTCACTCTCAAATTCATAAAAAATCAAGATTATTCATCGCATCACTCCCGCTCGTATAAATATGCAGCATCGACAAATCTTGAACCGTTGCCGTCGTTCACTGCATATCGTGTACCGCTTAATATCGAAGCAGATCCAAAATCCCCATTCCTGTTAATCGCGTAGAAATTCACGTTAAATGCAGGTTTGCCATCACGCCACAAATATGATACCCTCGTACGTTCGATTATTCGCCGGCAGACCGATAAACATGCATCGGTGGGGGAACTTCCCCGTCCCATTTCTTCGACGACTAAAAAGCTTGCACACGTTTGTAAATTTGCTTCTCCTCTACCGGTTGAACCCGCTGCACCGTACTCATTATCGACGTATAATCCGGCGCCGATAATCGGAGAATCACCGACGCGTCCGGGCATTTTAAACGCCAGACCGCTTGTCGTCGTACAACCGCCCAGGTTCCGGGAGGTATCGAGGACATTTAAATTGATTGTCCCACCGTGTTCAAGATGATACTTGAGCTGCTCCGGTATATTTTCGATATCTTCCAGCGGCGTCAAAAAATCGTCGAATCTGCTTCGGTTTTCTACCCAGTATTGCCATAATTGGCGAGCACGTTCGGTCAGCAGATTTTCTTCTTTAAACCCGTGCATCCGGGCAAATTCAAATGCACCTTTCCCGACCACAAGAACGCGCTTCGTCCGCTCCATTACCAATTTCGCAACTTCCGATGCATATCGTATATTCTCCAATACAGCAACTGCGCCGGCTCTGTGAGTAGGCCCGTACATAACGGAAGCATCCAGTTGAACGATACCGCGTTCATTTGGAAGCCCACCATATCCAACCGAAGTATCGTCCGGGTCGTCTTCCTGTATTTTAACGCCGGCTACAGCCGCATCGAGACAATCACCACCGTTCAGTACAATCTCCATCGCTTTTTCCGTTGCAGCCAACCCATTCCCGCTTGAAATCGCAACCGGTTTGAACTTGTTCGTTCGAATTGCCGGCGCTGCAATACCCGGATTGATCGCTTTGAAACCAAGCACGCTTCCCGCAGTTGCAAGAAATCCATTTCGTAGAAAATCCCGTCTTTTCCATTTTCTTATTGAATGAAGCATTGTTGTTTTCCTTTTTGTATTGGTAATCGAAAAATTTTTAGAATGGCCCCCACTTTAATAAAACCGGAGGAATAAGTAATAACAATCCCAGAATAAAGAACACTATCTGATACGGCAATATCCATCTCGCCCAGATATCCCAGGGAATTTTTGACAATCCGAGTACACCCATCAATACCGGTGCAGTCGGAACTATCATATTCGTAAAACCGTCGCCGAGCTGATAAGCCAACACCGCAGTCTGCCGGGTAATTCCGACGAGATCGCTGAGCGGCGCCATAATAGGCATAGTGAGTGCCGCCTGTCCGCTCGCCGAAGGGATAAAGAAATTAATAAAGCTCTGTGTAACAAACATGAGCTGGGCCGATACCACCGGATGACCGATGGAAATTGCCTGTGCCAACCAGTTTAATATTGTATCGATTATTTCTCCTTCCCGTGCAATGATCAGAATTCCGCGTGCGAATCCTATAATCAAAGCGGGACCGACAAGGTCTTTTGCTCCTTCGATAAATGAAACGGCTATGTCATTAATTTTTAATCTGGCTATAATTGCAGCTGCAATCCCAAGTCCGAGAAATAAGCCGCCCATCTCCGTCACATACCAATCATATTGCATTACTCCGAAAACCAGTCCCGCTATTGCAAATCCAAGCAAACACAGCACGGCAATCTGCCCGCCGCTCATTCGCTCGGTTTCGACGGACGTATTCTCATCCTTCGGCCAATATTGGAGATCAAGTTCATAGACGGGACTGCTCTCCGGATCTTTTTTCACGCGGGATGCATATCTCATCACAAAAATTATTGCTACCGTTGTGAGCAATATCCAGATAAAAATCCGATACTCAATTCCGGATAACGCCGGCAACTCGGCCAGTCCCTGAGCGATGCCAAGCGTAAACGGATTTATAAAGGCGCCTGCGAATCCGACGTGCGCCGCGACATAACACATAGCAACCCCTGTAATGGAATCATATCCGATGCTTCGCGCCAGTGGGATAAACAACAACACAAACGGAATTACTTCCTCACTCATCCCGAACGTTGCGCCTGCAAAGCTGAATAAGATCATAACGGCCGGAATAAGTATTTTATCCCTGCCGGGTTTTTCGGAGTGAGCGCGCGCAATAGCATGAATGGCGCCGGTTATCGCTCCTGTCTTCGCAATTATCGAGAATACACCCCCGATGACAAGCACAAACCCGATGATATATGAAACCTCATTAATGCCTCTCAGCGGCGCCGTCAACAGCGACCCTATGCCCTGCGGCACCCGGTCTACATATTGAAAAGAACCGGGAACGGCAACCTCCCGCCCGTTTTTCTCAATATATTCATATTCACCGCCGGGAATGATCCACGTTAAAATAGTCGTTAAAATTGCAACGCTGAAAACTATGATTAATGTGTTCGGTGCTTTGAATTTACGTTTCTTCAAATAACGCTCCTGTTATTATTTCTCAATTGTCGAATTTTACTGCCGCACTCAACGTTAATTCGGTCGTCTTCACGAGATCTTCGATTAAAATGAATTCTTCGTTGCTATGAGGTTGCTGTGCACCGATTCCGAAATTAATCGATGGAATTCCCTTTGCATTAAACGCATTCGCATCACTGCCGCCGGTATAGCGGATAGGGGTTGGCTTCAATCCCGCCTTGCGCAGTATCGATTCGGCTGCTTTGTAATGGTTGCTCGCTGGATCGATATAATACGGGGCAAACGCGAGCGTAGTGTCGATCTGTATCTCACCGTAATGGCGGGTTGCAATTGAGGAGGCAGTTTCTTTTAAATTGTCGAGATGCTTTTCGATTATCTCCATTGAGGGACCGCGAATCTCACCGTCAAATACTACTTCGGATGATACAACGTTCGTCGCTTCACCTCCATGAATACTGCCCACGTTAAATGTCGCTTCATCCTCAAGCCGTCCTTGTTCTAATGAATTAATAATGGCGGCTGCGATGGCAATGGCGTTGACGCCTTTTTCAGGATTGACTCCCGCGTGTGCCGGTTTTCCCAAAACGGTAACTTTGAATTTCAAACATCCGAAGCAATGTTGAATAAAAATTCCGGGTCTGCGCGAACAATCAAACACAAATATACGTTCAATCGATGGGAAGTCAGCCAGATCGATATTCCGTGCTCCGATCATACCTATCTCTTCGGCAACGGTAAATAATACTATGACATTATGAAGCGGGAGTTTTTTTGCACGGGCAATGCGCAGTGTATAGAGCAAAGCCGCAACACCCGCGCGGTTATCGGCGCCAAGAATGGTCGTGCCGTCTGATGTAATCGCACCGTCCTTTATAACGGGATTCAAATTTCCGGTGGATCGAACCGTATCCATATGCGCCGCTAAAAAGATGAGCGGTTTTTTCGGATCGGTTTCCTGTGGTATACATAAAATATTACCCGATTTACTTCCATCGACCGGTATAGACCGCTCTACAATGCGAATATCAAGAGGTTCGAGATATCGTCTGATATAGTCTGCTACTTTTTTTTCATTTAAAGGGATACCTTCGATTTTGGCAAGCGTACAGAATTCGTCGACGAGTGTATCATGCTCTATGTATTTCTCATTCATCCTGATAAAATAAGGATGAAGAGCTTTTAACGCAACTTTTTTTTAATTCTGAGTTTTTATGCAGGCGTCATTACCATCCGGAAAATTTCCTGAATTGACTTTCGGGATATTGATTTGTATACTATAAGATTATTTAGTTTTTAAAATACATAGAAATGAGTAGCGGTGCTTCATGAATCAACGAAAACTCTACAGAACGATAGAAAATATTACACCGGAAAAATACAACTCCGAGGAAGAACTGTTCACAAAAATTATAACCGAGATTATCAATAACGAACAGATCGATATCACCGGCGCACGGATCTGGCAGCTTGATCCCCGTAATTATTCGTATAAATTGATTCATCAGATGGGAAACATCGAGCGCATAGAAGACGATTTTATGCTTAAGGTAAGTGAACACCCTCTTTTTCATGATATTTCCAACCATCGTTCTGTGATGGGTGTTGAAACACATGATCGCTTACGGGCAATCGGCATCAAGCATTACGCAGCCACCGGCGTCGGGGAAAAATTCAACTTAAACGGTTTTATGTTGTACCCGTACATTCTCGCATTTAATTCGGAAAAATTAGACGAAGAGTTATTGGACACGCTCAATATCATCAGCGCAGCAGTTACCTCTTTCCTGAAAAGCCGCCGTATGCAGCGGGAAAGCGAGGCAATACAGCTTGAACTAAAACGAGCCCGGGAGATCCAGACAAGCATTCTGCCGCAGCATGAGTACGAATTCGGCAATTACCAGATTTACGGAACAACTATTCCTGAAGCTCACGTGTGCGGCGACTTTTTCGATTACGTAGAAATCGGGCGGGAAGCGCGTCAGCTCGGCGTACTCGTCGGCGATGCCGCAGGGAAAGGAATTTCCGCCGCAGTCCAGGCATTATATATCTCCGGGGCATTGCGGCTCGGTGCTTCACATCAAATCAAAACATCGGCTATCATTTCGACGCTTAACAAAATGATTACCCGGACATTTCCCGACGAGCGGTTTGCAACTCTATTCTATGCAGAATTGTTTGATAACCAGAGCGGTTCGTGCCTCTATGTAAACGCCGGGCACAATAATCCGATTTTCTTTAATGCTGCAAGCAACAAAGTCCGGTACCTGGAGTCCACCGGCGGTGTTCTCGGTTTGACGCCGGAACAGAATTATGTCGCCGAGAATATTAATATCAAAAAGGATGATTTGTTGATTTGTTACAGCGACGGGATTGTCGAAGCGACTACGATGGCAGGCGATTTCTACGGCGAGGACCGGCTTGAAAAACTCATCAGAGACAACAAAGACCGCTCGCCGAAAGATATTGTACAAACTATTATCGATGATGTAATATCGTTTTCGGCAAACGGTAAATATAACGACGATAAAACTTTAGTAGTAGTAAAAAGGGTTAAGTAATATGAGACATTATCAGTACAGGTTTCCTCCGGGATTAATTCTGCCGGGAATACTGGGGATGCTGCTTCTCGCGGTGGTGGTTTCGGTCGGTTTATTGTTATTCGGGATTGTGCTTGCGGCGCTTGTTGCGATCGGCATCGGTTCTGCAATTTACCGTTCACTTTTTGGATCAAAACGCGAACAAAAACGGAGCCGTCACCAAAGTATTCGTATCCGGACGAAGCGGTCAACGCAATTAAATGAAATTCCTTTTTCCGATTATACTGAAATCGAATCGGCTTCAAGCAATAATAATCGCGATAAATAACAAGCTATACGTATGGCATCAACCGTCTCCCTCGAACCGCAGGTAAAGATCGAAAAAGCATTTTCAACACCGTTTTCAAACGTGATCGCAACGGCGCGGACATGCTATTCGAGCAAAGGAATTATTAAAGACGAAGAAATTGTGCCGTTGGAGCGGTGGCAGCCCCTTGCAAAAAGTATTTATGAAGCGGGACATCACACAACATTTCAACACGCTTACCTGCAATTTACACTTTCGAATGTTTCACGCCAGTTTATATGGTCATTTCTGCACAGCCATCCGTTTTATAACTCGGAGCAGGTGAGTCAGCGTTACGTAAAAATTAAAAAAGACGGATATTGTGTACCGAAATTGTCGGGTGAGGCGTTGTCGCTCTACACGGAAACGATACAAATGCAGACCGAGGCATATTTTAAATTAATCAAGTTACTGCATGAACCGACTGCAGCGCATTACTTTTCCCGTTTTCCCGCACGACAGAATTATCCGGATAAGTACGGTAAAGATATTACGAAAAAATGTCAGGAATTTGCCCGCTATGTTATGCCGGTTGCTACCTTCGCGTACTTGTATCACACCATAAGCGCGGTCACACTGCTTCGCTATTACCGGCTCGTCAACCAGTACGATGCACCGGAAGAACAGCGGGTCGTTATCCGGAAAATGGTCGACGCACTGCTCGAACACGATCCGTTATATAAAACCATTCTTGAAGAACCGATTCCACTGGAACAAACACCCGAAGGAAAGTTCTTCCTCGAATTTTCAAGCGACAGATTGAACGGAACGGATTACCGTAAAGAATTCATCAAAGAATTCGACGACTCCCTGGAGGGGCGTGTTTCAAAGCTTATCGATTACAAAAATAACGGGGAAAAAGTACTCGCAGCGGCAGTACGCGAGGTGTACGGTCTGCCCGAATCGATGCTTCCGGACGACGATGCCATCGACATGGTACTGCATCCCGGAGAGAATACATTGCTCGGTGAATCACTTGTGCTGACGACTCATTCAAAACTTTCACGCGCAATGTATCACGTACACTATACGTTCCGGAAAAAGCTGAGCCATACCGCCGACTCTCAGGATCAGCGGCATCGGATGACGCCGGGATCACGGCCCGTTCTCTCGAAACAGCTTACCGATGAACCCGATTACATCACGCCGGCATTGATTACCGAGAACGGCAATGCACATACCTTATACAAGGAAACAATGAATCGTACCTGGGAAAACATCAACAAACTATTGCAGCTCGGCGTACCCGAAGATGATGCGGCGTATCTCCTGCCGAACGCGGTCAATATCCGGTTCACCGAATCAGCAGATCTTCTTAATCTCCATCACAAACATGCAATGCGGTTATGTTATAACGCACAGGAAGAGATTTGGCGCGCTTCGCTCGATGAGGCGCAGCAGATCCGTGAGGTCAATCCGGGAATCGGTAAATACCTGCTTCCCCCCTGCACAATCCGCGATCTGGGAAATCAACGACCTATATGCCCGGAAGGCACACGCTTCTGCGGCGAGAAAGTATGGCGGTACGACATATCCGAATATGAGCGGGTAATTTAAATTATGCAACATCTATTTTCAGATAAAAAATATTT
>PWTU01000529.1 GCA_003562775.1 Ignavibacteriales bacterium | reverse complement strand
GCAGCAAAAGAGTAAGGTTTTGCGACGATGCCGGGAGTTGACCCCCTGCGTGAATCAAATCAAACCCCTCGTTGCCAGCAGCGGCAACTATAATTTTCCCGGGTCCGGTAAGATTGGAGAGCGCCTGTTCATATAAACTCGTCCCGTCAAGGGGGCCAAAGTTACTGCCGAGACTTAAATTAATCACAGCGGGTTTTCCAAGCTGGTTAGCTTTATTGAAAATATATTGCGTTCCCGACACTACAACCTCATCGGAGAAGCCCCCATCAATAAATCCTTTAATAAAAATAATATCCGACGCCGGCGCGACGCCCATCATATCTGCATTTACCCTTCCGCCGCCCGCTGCGCTGCCCGTTACATGTGTACCGTGTCCGTGCCCGTCATCAAGGTCGCGCTGGGTCACGGCGCCGGGATTTGCATCGATCTGTGCCTTTGGCCACTCCAGAACACCGTTCTTAGTGTATTCAACAAGATATTGAATGCGCGTCCCGTTATTGTCGCTGAAGTCGGGATGTGTAAAATCTATGCCGCTGTCGATAACCCCGACAACGACGCCTTCTCCCCGGTACTGAGCAGGCAGATTTTCTCCCTGATGAACCTTATTCGCCCCGATATCGGTTCTTCCGGCATTGTTCAACGGAGCGCGTTTCAGACTTGCATCGATGAAACGCACACCCGGATCGCGGGCAAGCGATTCAAGCGAATTAACCGGCAGGCGTGCAACTACTATGTCTCCGACTTGAGTAATAATTTCAAGTCCGGGTGCACTCGGGGTACTCGTTCCGTCCGTTTGAATAAATACGCTCACCGACTGTTCCCCCCCCGGCGTCACTCCGGTTGATAACGGTAACGATGAAAACTCGCCCCGGGTCAATGAAGTGCGTTTTTCAAGGTAACCGGATTGACGGACGACGGTTCTCAAACTCGGATCAAGTTTGTGACGCCATTGCCCGGATACCGTTTTATCGGCAGATATTATATTATCATTCAATTGCAGAGCGGCCGGAGGGACAGCATTTTTTAACGCTTCGATGCGGTCCTGTTTTTTATTTTGCCCATCGGCCGGTACAGCAATAACAATGAATAGAATTACGTAAATAAGTTTGTATATATAACGAAAATAGTAAGTGTGCAGGTACATATAACATCCTCCATTTATAAATATGGGGTGTATCGATCAATTAATTACAAAGAAAAAATTAAAGAGGATGCCTAAGGGATAGTATTCGCACAATTACCACTGCTGCAATCTACCGTATCGACTCAGGATCGTCTTAAACAGCTATCATAGAATTACGCGAAAAGTTGATACAAAATAGCTCAATAAGATAATAAAAGCAACAGATTTTTTTATTTTTCCTATTATCGCACATACATCATCCTCCTCACCTTATTAAAATCTCCCGCTTCAAACGTTACCTCATATCTCCCCATCAGATCATAGACAACGAGGACAACCTTGAAGAAGGTGATGTATTAGTAAGATCAATATGTAATACTGCCCTCTAATTGGAAGTAACCGGTCATATTGTTAAGATTTGCACCTCCGGTTACATCAGCTTCTCCGGTTGCATTCTCGAACCTACCGGTACCACCGGTAATGGTATGTGTACCACTGAATGTTATATTGTTTTCCGAATCCGGAAAACTGCTGTGTGCAACCGCTTCGGTCCACAACTCGTCCCCATTCTCCATAGTATAAACAGCAGTCGAAGTCATTTCTGTCGGAATAACGGTGAAATTCACAATCTGATCGAGTGTCGCATTTACATTGCCAAATTCATCGAATGAACCGGTCGCCTGAATCGGTGTTTGGGCAACGGCAATTTCTCCTTCATCGGTAAATTCAATCGGAATAAAATCAAATGTGGTAGTAAATGAACCGATGAGATCGCGAGTCGTAGGTTCTGTACTGGAATCACTGCAGCCGGTTATCGGCGCAAGAAACGTCAATACAGTCACACAAATGGCCGTATACAGCGAAAATCTTCTCATAGCTATCTCCTCCCGAATATATTATTATTGATGTGATTTACTTAAAACCCTCTACATTTTGAGAGTTAATCACCATTTTATGTTCTTTTTTTTACAAACTATCCTATACAATTTGTTATTTACTCCTTACCGCACATACATCATTCTCATCACCTTGCTAAAATTCCCCGCTTGGATACGATACAGGTACAATCCCGATGGAAGCAATCCCGCGTTAAACGTTACTTCATACCCTCCGGGCGACTGTGTTTCGTTTACAAGCGTGGTTATTTCTCTTCCAAGTACATCATATACCGTTATTGTTACATGTGTCTGTTCGGGTATATCATACCGTATTTGTGTCGATGGATTGAACGGGTTGGGGTAGTTCTGCTCAAGCCGGAATTCACCCGGGAGACTATTGTCCACCCGTTCCATCGACGTGACAAATTCGACTTGTACCGTATACCAGAAGCCGAATAAAACAAAGTTGTTGTTGTTTCCGGTCGCACCGATCAACGGCTGGCCGATCGTACTTGAAAGTGTATGTGCTCCGCTCGAGATGGATCCCCCGCCACCGCCGAATGTACTGCTTGTTATTTTATACTGAGCGGTGAGTGAGGTGCTGAGCATAACTAAAATCATACTACTTACTGCCGCAACGCATATTGTTTTCATTTGTCTTTTTCTTTCCATTTTACCTAATACTATCGGACCAACATGAATTTTCTTACTTGCGTAAAATCCCCTGCCTGAATACGAAAGAAGTACATTCCGCTTGCTAGATGCCCCGCGTCGAAGTGTTCGGTATAATATCCGGCGAAGCGGTACTCATCAACAAGCACAGCCACCCGTTGGCCGAGTACATTGTATATCTCAAGCCGTATGTTTGCTTCATGCGGGATATCGAATCTTATCTGTGTCGACGGATTAAACGGATTCGGGTAATTTTGATGCAGTGCAAATACTTCAGGTATACCAGACTGGTACCGAACGGAAGTAAGCGGCGTTACCGCGAGAATTACCGTATCGCTCGTATCCGCACCCGCGCCGTTCGATACTATAACCCGGTACTCTCCGGCGTCATCAAATGTTACCGATTCTATAGCAAGTTCCGGCTCAT
>PWTU01000173.1 GCA_003562775.1 Ignavibacteriales bacterium | reverse complement strand
TTTATCAAGGTCGACCACGATCGGCATTCCATCCGCGACCATGTACTTTTTGAGCGTACTGTGCACCTCGGACGGATCGATGTGAATGTTTGTTGGTGATAGTGTGTTGAGTGTCATATCTATTCCTTATTTAAAACTCATCTTGTTGAATTAAAAACAACCAAAGATTCCCAATTAATGCTTCCATCATTATTACAAAATTCATCAGTGAAGTCTCTCACGAATTTATTGATCATACGTGAATATATATCTATAAATTCTTCGTTTTTTTCTTTTGCTCTATGTCCGAGTGGTTCTATTATATCAATATAAAGGTTTTCATCACCGGAAATAAATTCCCAAAACATCTGTCCGCAATATTTATAATAATCACCTTTATCGACATTCTTAAGTCTTCCATAACAACAACCATTGATCGCTACGACATTTAATCTGGAATTACTCGTCCGGAGTGTTTTTTTCGCTGACAAAAAATCGGATCTCATCTTTTTTACTTGACTGCTATTGCCCCAGTTTGGCCCTGATTTAATTGCTATAATATATCGTGTAGAGTCTTTATCGAATTCCAGATCAATACCAGTTATACCTGATTTCCATCCGTTGAAAACCTTCCTGTTAATATAAATCGCTAATTCTTCCAACCATCCCCCGAATATACCCTCTTCACTTGATGATAAAAATGCATCCGTGACTGAATGAACAATTTGAGATGAGGTCATCATATGTTTAGCACGAAAGAGGTATGGATTCTTTTTCTTTAGTACATTTTTTAGTTTTAGTTTACTTAAATTCTCAATTCGTTGGGTATGGAACCTTTCGATATTACGTTCAACGTATTGGTAAACGTTTTTTTTTGTTATTTTTCCCATATTTGTTATTCGGTTCAAATAAATATGTTTGTACTGGATTAAGTTTCTTTTTCACAATCTTATAATATTCGGGAATGATTTCAATTCCGATTGAGTTTCTCATCATTCGTTGTGCAACTAAATTCGTGGTACCGGACCCCATAAATGGATCCAAAACCGTATCGCCCTTTTTTGTAAAAAGCTTTATAAACCATTCAGGTAATGATTCGGGAAAAGCAGCACTATGGTTTTTATTTGCACACTCTGTTGATAAATGCAAAACATTCGTTGGGTAAGCCATTTCTCTATTTACCCAATTTGAAATATTCTTACCAAACCCACTCCCAACTTTAGATTCATCTCTTATTTTATCGGTCTCACTTAAATTCTTTAATCTCCCCCTGGCCCAACTACCAGTGGGAACCATAACAGCCTCTTGATACATATGGAACTTCTTATTTTTATTAAATTGTATCAATCTTTCCCAAGCATCCCTAAATCTATTTGGCCATTTCCCCGGATAAGAATTTTTTTTATGCCATATAAATTCTTCAGTCCATATCCATCCTTGCTTCCTCATTTCTAGAATGAGCTCGATAACATATATACTACGCTCCCCATTTGCAGCTTTTTCTTTTATATTCAATACAAAGGTACCAGTTGTTTTCAACACTCTCAAAAGTTGCTCAGAAATTGGTAAAAACCATTCAACATATTGATCTGGATTAATACCTCCATATGATTTCTTTCTTTGATCTGCGTAAGGAGGCGATGTAAAGATCAAATCGACGGAATTATCAGGGATATTCTTTAGAACATCTTTTGCATCACCAAGATGCAATTCAGTCTGAGCCACCATATTACTCATCCTCTCGATTTTACAATAAATTTTATTAAGAAATATAGAAGATAACCGTTATTAATTCTTTGCTACCTCGATTGCATGATTATGTACCATCTCAATTTCACCGAAAGTAAATTGTTTCTGGTTCCTTTCATTTTCTGTCGATAAATCGATCAAATCACCCAAATAGTATTCAGAAAATATTTTTGCCTCATCGACTGTTGTAGCTTGTATCGATACAATATAAGTTCTGGTTAACGCAATTTGAAACTCCTTCATATTGTCACCCCTCACAATAGTAATTCAATCCAATAAACAATTACACGTTTATTTCATCTACTTAGTTGGGGCTAATAAATTGTTTTTATTGAACTTATTAGCCCCGGTTTTTACAATCACAGCACTCAGTAATTATCTATCTGCGCTCTCTGCAGTTTACCGCTGAAATCGACGTACAGGGTTTTCCATTCGGAATAGAACTCATACGCACCCCAGCCGCCTTCGCGATGACCGTTGCCGGTCTCTTTCACGCCGCCGAAGGGCATATGGCACTCGGCACCGATCGTCGGACCGTTAATATACGTAATACCTGCCTCGATATCCCGCATTGCTTTGAACGCATTGTTAACATCCTGCGTATATATCGATGAAGATAATCCGTAAATCGTATTATTCAACGTTTTAATGCCGTCTTCGAGCGACTTGATTTTAATGATTGATAATACAGGTCCGAATATTTCTTCCTTCGCGATGCGCATTTCGGGCATCACATCGGTAAAGATCGTGGGCTGATAGAACCAACCGTCGTTCAATCCGTCACCTGTTGCTTTATCGCCGCCGGCAACCAGCTTCGCTCCTTCTTCCTGACCGATCTCGACGTATCCATGTACGCTCTTCTGCTGACCCTCGTTGACCAACGGTCCCACCTCGACGCCTTCCTTCAATCCGTCACCGAGTTTTAGTTTCTTTGTCCTATCTATCAGATCAGCGATAAATGTATCATATACTTTTTCGTGGACGAGCAGCCGGCTTGTGGCGGTACAACGCTGGCCGGTCGTACCGAATGCACCCCAGAGAACGCCGTCGAGTGCGAGTTTCAGATCGGCATCGTCCATAACGATCTGCGCGTTCTTTCCGCCCAGTTCGAGCGAAACGCGTTTCAGCGTTTGCGCCGCCGAAGCAGATATCTTCTTCCCTATATCCGTCGATCCGGTAAATCCGATCATATCGACCTCTGGATGTTCCACGATTGCATTCCCGACCACTCCGCCGCCGCCGTGAACAATATTCACCGCACCCGGGGGAACGCCCGCTTCGAGCAGTATCTTTATGAACTCCGTCGCTGTGGCAGGCGTATCGGAAGCGGGTTTGAACACGACCGTATTTCCGCACAGCAGTGCCGGGAATATTTTC
>PWTU01000527.1 GCA_003562775.1 Ignavibacteriales bacterium | reverse complement strand
TGATCGAGTCGTTCAGTCGCGGCTGGATGCGCCGCAGAAACGGAGTCCAGCCGTGAGCGGTGCTGCGTCACAGCGCAAAGGCAAGAGGTGGGAGCAGGACGTATGCCGGCTCCTCGAATCGTACGGCTGGTCGGCAATCACCAGCCGGAATGCGCGTGGCGGCAGCCAGCAAGGCGAAGACGTGATCACGGACTGTCCGCTGGTGGTCGAAGCGAAGAACCAGCAGCGGATGGACCTGGCCGGCTGGCTCGACCAGGCGCTCGAACAGGCCGGATGCGACCCTGCTGTCGTGCTGATCAAGCGCCGCCAGAAGCCTGCCGAACATGGCTATGCGCTGATGCGCATCGACCAGCTGCTCGACCTCGTCCGACGGATCCCATTATGAGCCAGATCGCCCTATGGTCGGCCGGTCTTTTGGTATGCTCGGACCATCTAAATAGAGCGGGACCGGCTGCCAACCGGTCCCTAACACCATCCCTGAGAACGACAGGAGAGGTGCTTTGAACGAGTCTACCCTTTCGCCCGGTGACGCCGAAGCTTTGGTGCTGGCATTCTGGCTGGCTCATGAGGCAGGCCATGGCCTGTCGGACCAGGCCGTCCGGCAGACCGTCGCAGCGTTGTGCAAGCTGATCCTAGAACCGGACCGCTGATGGCTGTCGAGGTGCTGGGCCCCGCACTGGCCGTACAAGGCCTACCCGCAACCGACAAGCTCGTGCTCATCGGCCTAGCCAACCATGCCAAGGCAGACGGCACGGTCGCCTACCCGGCCGTGAAGACGCTAGCTGTCTACTGCTGCGCATCCGAACGGACCGTGCAGAGGGCGCTGCGCCGCCTGGAAGACGAAGGGCTGATCTCCCGGTCGGACTGGCAGCCGGACCACATCCGCAGCGACCGGCGACCTGTCGCGTACGACCTGAATCTGGACGTGCTACGGGGTGACATATTGTCACCCCGTGAACGTCAGGACACGCCACGGGGTGACACCCAGGGTCGCCACGGGGTGACACCCAGGGCTTTACGGGGTGACATAGCTATGTCACCCGAACCGTCCTTAGAACCGTCAGTAGAACCGTTAAAAGAGAACACGCGTCCACAACGTAATCGGAAACGCAAGCCCGAGGTGCCGCTACCCGAAGGTTGGCAGCCTACGTCTGCGCACCACGACCTGGCTGCCAGTCTGGGTGTGGACTGTCTGCATGAGGCTGCGAAGTTTGCGGATCATGCTGCGGCGAAGGACCGTCGGATGCGTGATTGGGATGCTGCGTTTCGGACGTGGCTGAGGCAGGCCCGCGACTTCGGAATCGCCGCCAAGCAGCCGGCGGGCGGGTCGGGAGGTAACTGGCGATGATGAGCGAGTGGGATTGGGAGCGTCGGTCTGCGCAGAGCCTGGCGGGCCGTCATCGGTATCTGGCGTCGGATCACGAAGCTGAAGCCCGACGCCATGAGGCTCTGGGGCGTTTCCATCGGCGCCGGGCTGAGCTAGAAGCGGCGATGCTGCGGGACCATCGGCTGACCCGCGACGAGGCGATCGCTGCGAACGTTGCGGTCGCTGAGATGGCCGGATCGTTCGACGGGCCCGACAGCGTCGAGTGGTTGCGGCAGCAGCGGGACGGCTGAGCGGATGATCCCGGCTGAGTGGCTGCAAAGGCAGCGTGAACGGCGCGACGAGGTTGAGGCGTGCCTGCTCGGCAGCATGCTGATGTTCCCACGCACCGCCGAGCAGATCGTGGCCACGCTGGCCCCGTCACGGTTTGAGCGGTCGGCGCATCGTGCCGTTGCAGACGCCATCTGGGACTGCTGGCGCCGTCATGGCACGGTCGACGTCGGCCACGTCACCGACGCCCTGGTGTCGGCGGGGACGGCAGACGAGGTCGGCCCGACCGGCCTCACCGACCTTGCTGCCGCTGCCGAACCGCGGCCGGACGGTCCGCTGCGCACCCTCGACGTCCTCGACCGACGGCGGCTGCTGTATCAGGCTGCCGTCCAGACGATGCGTGACGTGGTCGATCCGACGTCGGATCCGGACGACGTCCAGGCCGGTCTGCTCGCACGGCTGCATCAGCGGCAGGCGTGGCAGGACCGGCCGCCGATCCCGACGGGGCAGCTGCTGACGATGGATCCGCCGACGTGGCTGGTTGACGGTGTGATCCCGCAGGGCGTCAGCCTGCTGTTCGGCAGTCCGAAGTCGGGCAAGTCGTATCTGGCCGTCAGTCTGGCGTGGGCGGTCGCGTCCGGCGCCGCCTGGTACGGCATCCCGACCATGTGCGTGCCGGTGCTGTATCTGGTCGGTGAAGGCCTCGGAGACATCCGCTTGCGGTCCGAAGCGCTACGTCAGGTTGACGGCGAACATCCGGACGACATGCTGCACTGGTGGCCGACGTCGCTGCGGCTGTCCGACGAGCGGGATCAGGCCAGGTTGAGGCTTGAGGTGGCCCGGGTCGGCGCCGGCCTGCTGGTGGTGGACACCTGGCAACGGTTCGCCGGCGTGAAGGACGAGAACGACGCCGGGCAGACCACGTCGGCGCTGTCCGTCCTCGAGGATCTGGCGCAGGACGGTATATCGACCGTCGTCGTCCATCATCGCAGCAAGGCTGCGGAGGTGTCGGCACGCGGGTCGTCTGTACTACCTGCCGCGGTGGAAGCGGCGATGCTGGTGGAACGGGACGACGACGCCAAGCTGACCCGCCTGTCGCCGCATATGACCCGCCGTGGTCAGGGCTTCCGCCCGTTCACATTCGGATGGCAGTCCTCCGGCCCCGACTACGTATTGCAACGGAAGGCGACACTGTGACCACCCGGGTTGATGTTGGTGACCGCCGTCAGCTGTGGAATGCGATCCGTCAGCATCCGATCACCACAGAGACCTGCTGGCTCGTGGGGGTGGCCGGGGTGCTGCTCGTCGAGCTGACGGGCGCGCTCGAACGGGAAGAGCGTCTGCACGATCGGATTGCCGAGCTCGAACTACGCCAGGCCGCCACGATCGACGGAAAGGAAAACGGATGAACGAGGTATGGATCGATTTGGAAACGACAGGCACGAACGAATGGGCCGGCTCGATCGTGGAGGTGGGCCTGATCGTTGTCGTCGACGGCCGTCAGGTGCAGGAGG
>PWTU01000124.1 GCA_003562775.1 Ignavibacteriales bacterium | reverse complement strand
GTTTTCTCGATACTTGCAGTAAGCGCCGAGATGGGCAAACTCTGGCTTCTTCCTTCCCTTGTTGTCTTCAGTGCCGGTTTATTGTTGACTTATTTTGCGGTTACTAACTTACGAAAAGCCGACGGGAAAGACGGCGTGGAAGTGAAAGGATTAATGCAATTTTCACTGGGATGGCAGTTGTGTGCGGTGTTCGGAGGATTACTATTGCTCAGTATAACATCGATGTCAATCGAGTATTCGGCGATGGCAACCTCATCGGCGTTATCACACTTTGGATTGTTTGCCGCCGTGCAGGGCGGTATGTTCGGCGATGAAGCGGCAACCTTAATTCCGTTTATCTTTGCAATGCCCTTTTTGGTGCATCCGATAGTTTTCTTTATGTTCGGCAAAGCGATGACCTTTAACGGGGAAATGCCGAAGATAGCAGCGTTAACCATTGCCCTCGTCGGCATGGCAGGATTGATACTCGCTTTACTTATGTAACACGAACTATTAAAATAAGTGTATCCGACTCAATGAAACGGGCCGGTTCGAATCAGGTAATTGTATTCGCGCCGGCTCATAATATTAATCGGATTAAAGACCCTGTTTACTTTTTTATTTACCTTTGTAGATTCTACCTTCCTTCAAATTGTCCGATTGTTTAATATTAGCCATCGAATCGAATAATATCTATATAGTTTTAAAAACAAGATAAAACTTGCGATTTAATATAGGTTTTCTACAATATTTATATCACAATGTAGAATATTTCTGGCATAAAGTTTGTTTTCTTATTGAAAATAGAGTGACAAGAAATAGTTCAGGATAAATCTTAATGGTAAATTATGTATCGGTAGATGAAATAGTTCCCGGAATGAAACTGGCCGATCCGGTTACTAATCGTTATGGTCAGGTAATACTTGCTGCGGGGATTGAGCTGCGACCGCAACATATCGGAGGATTGAAAACGTGGGGGGTCACGCTTGTCCCGGTCATTGCCGAAAGCAATGAAGTTTCGGAATATAATCAACAATATTATGAGCAAGCCAGAGAGCAGGTAGCGGACCGGATAAACTGGAAGCCAAGAAACAAGATAGAAAAAGATATTTTTAATGCTGCCGTTGATCTGGCAGCGATGCAGATTACAAATAACGAAGAAGGTGGCCGGTGAATTTAGTCGATCGGATTTGTGAACGGATTTACTCTTTACCTACTTTACCGACTGTATATGCAACGCTTTCGGAGTTGGTCGAAAACCCGAGAACCACACCGGAAGATGCCGCCAGCGTGATCGCAAACGATCAGGCATCGGCGTTTAAGGTGCTCCGGTCGGCCAACTCGGCATTTTACGGGCTGCACGGTCGCATAGACACCATTTCACAGGCGATAATACACCTTGGATTCAACGAAGTAAAGAATCTTGTCGCTGCGATTTCGATTATTAATATATTCTCTAAGAATACTACACCGGGCAAATTCGATCCTGTTGATTTCTGGGCTCATTCAATCGGAGTCGGTGTAATAACAAGGTATATAGGTCAGGCCACGGGCCGCGAGCAGGTGGAAAATTTCTTTTTAGCAGGTGTCCTTCATGACGTGGGAAAATTGATCTTCATTGAATATGCAAAAAATGAATATATTGAAGCGCTCACGCTCGCCGGGGACAAGGGAATTCCCATAAAGGATGCGGAGATGATGGTGCTGGGAATAGATCATACCTTTGCAGGAGGATTGCTCGCCGATAAATGGAAAATTCCGGAATCAATAAAAAATGTCATCCATTTTCATCATGCAGGCATCGTTGACGATGATCATGATAATAATCAACTCGTAGCATCGGTTCATGTTGCAAACATCTGCGCCAAACTTTTTAATATGGGATGCTCCGGTGATACCGTAATCCCGCAGCCGAATTATAAAGTATGGGATATTCTTGATTTTCCGGAGAATGCTTTTTCGGCAAGACTACCAAAATTAATGCGTGACTATGAAGAAACGGTCGCTCGATTGTTAGCTAAGAAAAACACACCCGATCGCCCTCACAAAGTAGCGGTAAACAGATAATACACACGTATTGTCGTTTCTTCACCAACTGTACAATAATAACCACACAGTTCCGTAGAGCTGTAATGTAGTAATCCTATCCGTTGAATATGGCCAATTTCAACGGATTTCCGGAACAAATTATGGCACGCCATTTGATATTACCCGTAGTGTAAACTTTCGTTCAATACCTGGAGCTTATATGCAATACGATTATGTAGACACAGCCATACTATTCAAACAATGTCCGCTGTGCGGGGAGGTATGGGAGACAGGAGAATCATTTTTTAACGACAATTCACTACAGCTTAACGGTTTTCAGAGCCAACCTCATAGATCGCGTGAATTACAATCGCAGAAAAAAATGAATTCGGTTCGCATACCGGTTCAGGGGTTTTTTATATTTACCCATCATAAGGCGGGATGCGGCACCTCGCTGATCGTCTCTACGGCTTCTCTGCAACATATACACTCCAGGTATGGGAAAAATATTGTGATGGAGAAGTCTGTGACTTCTTAAATAAATATCCTGAATTTATTTGGGATTTCCGTTTCAATGAGGTAAAAAATCATGCATAATGAAACAAGGGCTAAATCTTCGCACTATAAGCAAGCGGGACACGAACATGCCCTCCTGCACGCGCAAGACCAGCTTGAGATAAAAACCCGTGAACTGAGTGAAAGTGAAGAAAAATACCGGTCACTCGTTGAAAATCTAAACGAAATAGTATACACACTTGATACAAACGCCCGGATCACGTACGTTACCCCGAATATTGAGACACTCAGCGGTTATACCATTTCTGAAATAACGGGGAGAAGTTTTATCGACTTTGTTCATCCTGATGACAGGAACGGCCGTATCGATCAATTCCGTAAAGCAATAGCGGGAATGAATGAAGCGACCGAGTATCGTTTTCTCACAAAAGACGGCCAGATCAAATGGGTGAGAACTGCCGCCAGACCTACAGTTAAGGAGGACAAAATCATCGGTATCCAGGGTGTCCTCACCGATATAACCGACCGCAAGCAAATAGAAGAAGAACTTCGAAAGAGCGAAGAGAAATACAGAGCGGTTTTTGAGAACACGGGAAC
>PWTU01000454.1 GCA_003562775.1 Ignavibacteriales bacterium | reverse complement strand
TCTCTATGCCGCCTAAAGAATCTCTTTATCCAGCAGACTGGTTAAAAATAGCAGAAAAGGATTTAGTTCGAGTTCACCAATTACTGAATGTAAATGATCCGGAAGCTGCTGGTTTTTATTTACAACAAGCAATTGAGAAATTTATATTTTCGATGTTGAACATTGCATTTTAGCTGGAGAAATTGTTGAACGTCAGAAAGATAAATTGACAGCAGAATGGAAATATCGGATTACTGGTGAGAATCTTTCTGGTCGCCCAATGGAATTAATCGGCAAAATTAGTCCAACTGGAAAATTGGTGATAATCACTGTATATTCATTAGAATAATAACCTAAAGAAAAATACTATGAAATGTGACATTTGCGGTAAAGAAGGCGCAAAAGTGAGACGAGTTTCTCGTTCTTATGGGAAAGGAAAGAATCTATTGGTCATTGAGAATGTACCCGTTATCTCATGCCCTAATTGCGGAGAGAGTTACTTGACCGCTGAGCCCCTTCATGAGATCGAGAGACTGAAGACACATCAAAACACCTTGGCGTCGGAACGTCGGGTGCGGACGCTTGAATATAGCTGAGAACTGCACCCCACTTCACATAACTATGCGTAACAACGGTTCGCCCGCCTTCACTAAAAAACAGTTTCGGCGGGCAGACACTCTTTATTTGTTGTGTTTACGCGCCGAATCCCGACTTGTCGAGAGTAGGCGGGCTCACCCAAATTGTGGCGCATCTGTAAGTCACAGTGCGAAGCAGTTGAGTGAGTTTAGTGCTGTAATCAAAGTATAAACTAATTTACACGGCGCCACAATTTCCCGCCAGAGGCGGACAGGCGTTGTTACGGTCGAACATTAGGCGAAATGGATAGAATATTATAATCATACTACACCCAGTTTTCGAGCTTTAAATCTTTGATTCTCTTGAATTCTTTAATATTGTTTGTAACAAGTGTTAGACCAAGAGAGTGGGCATGAGCAGCTATCAACATGTCATATGGCCCAATTGGTTGCCCTTTTAATTCAAGATTTGTACGAATAATACCAAAGGCCTTTGCGGAAGTATCCTCAAACGGTAGGATAGAAATGGGAGCCAGAAATTTTGTGAGTGCAATCGTGTTTTTTTCCGGTTGTGTGCTTTTATAGACACCGTACTCTAATTCTGCCAGAGTAATCGATGAAATGGCTACATCACTTACTCGTAATGACTCGAACTTTTTGAATATTTTAGACGGTTTTCTTTTAATGATATAAATGCAAATATTCGTATCAAGAAGATATTTCATTTAATGGGCTCTCTTTGTTGTTGATCTGGCTGGTTGCGAGAATCCATATAGTCATCAGAGAACTCATCGACGCTCTCGATCAGTGATTTCCAAGGAGACTTTTTGGGAAATAATAGTACAATATCACCGTATTGTTTGACGAATATTTCTTTGCCCTTGAATCGATATTCTTGAGGTAATCGTACTGCTTGACTACGGCCGTTTTTAAAAAGTTTTGCTGTTTTCATAAATACCTCCTAATAATAATGATATATACTAAGATATATATCATAAGTGTAAATGTCAAGTGAGAGAGGGATAGTAATAAATTTAGAGTTTCCATTTTACCTAACTTGGCGTAACAACGCCGGGTTCTCCAACTTATTCGGTCCATTCAAGAACGTCCTCCACGTGGTACACCCGGTAAGGATCGATTATCATTTGCGGGTTGGATCTCAGAATCAGATTTAACCGAAATGGCACAGGCAATAGAACAGGATTGTGAAAAGGTAAATACCGATGAATGGTAGATACCTTCTTGATACAAATATAGTTATTGCATTATTTGCAAAAAATAAGAAAGTCCTTGACGAACTATCTGAAATCTTCATTCCGGGTATAGTGATCGGGGAGTTATACTATGGGGCATATAAATCAAGTCATTCCGATGAGAATGTATCCAGAGCAACTAATTTTGTAAATAGTAATACCATATTACCGTGTGATTCCGAGACAGCCCGTATGTATGGTCAAATAAAAAGTGATTTGAAAGTCAAAGGTAAACCGATACCTGAAAACGATATTTGGATATCAACGATTGCTCTTCAGTACGATTTAACACTATCAGAAAGAGATACTCAATTTAATGAAGCAGACAATCTTAAATTAATTACTTGGTAATCCACGGAGGCCAAACGCCGTATAACTTCTGGCAACACCTGTACGCCTCTGGCGTAACGGCTCACATGTTTATTATAGTTTTTAATTGTTGTGTTCGCCCAAACCCGGTCCCGCCTTGTCAATTCTATTATTGATAGAAACGGCGGGACGGGGCTTCGTTTTTACGTTTTTTGATATATCGTTCTATGTCACTCATTTTTCCATTCTCCTTTGTATATATTCCTTACGCCGTCTTTGGGCTAATTCAATTTCTCTATCGGGAATATTTTGTTTCTTTTTCGAAAATCCGTTTGTTAGAATTAATAACTTTGTGCCATCATTGAACCCTAGAAAACGGTCATTATTACCGCCGCTTATTACACGTATTTCACAAAGGTCTTCTGTATCTACTAATTTTTTTAATATTGTATTGGAACGAATACCAGTCTCTCTACTAAATAAGTTGACATATTTGTTAACCTTTGTCAAGAACCCCACGTGGGCAGCCTCCGCAAAAAACACGGGGCAGGCACAACGTATAATTTTGCGTAACCTGCCGCGGCGGGGTTCGGGATTGCCTGAAATGTTACACGCAATTGCTTTATCACTAACGTAAGGAAACCTACTATGAATAATAAAAGAACTATCGGATATTGGGTTATAATGATTGCAGGAATACTATTATTGCTCATTATTATCCTGGGACAAACAATGTCTTTCATCAATTACGACTTTGCAGTATCAATCGGATTACAAGAGTCAAAGGATGTAATTGGTGAGATGGGAGTTGCAGTGAACAAGGGATTTGGTGTCGGCGATACAATTATTTATATCCCTCTTCTGGTTTTGGGTCTATTTGGCTTGGGTTTAAGAAGAATGTGGGGAGTATTTGCAATGGCGAGTGCTCTGGCAATCACAGCTTACTGGCCAATGGTTTGGATATTTTTATTACTGTATGCCAGGGGCACACCCGGGTTCCATTTTACTAACTTTGCTTCTTATTCGATAATGCTCACACTTATTACCCTGTATGGCCTCTGGGGACTTTGGTATCTTTATAAAAATCGAAAAATTATGGTAAATGAATAATAGAATAACCCCATGACTATCGATGTATACCGCGAATATTGTCTTTCATTCAAAGGCGTCATCGAAGATTTGCCGTTCGACGAAAACACCCTCGTCTTTAAAGTCAAAGGAAAAATTTTCGCCTTGACGGATATCGATTTGTTCGACAGCATTAACCTAAAATGCGATCCTGAAGAAGCAATAGAATTACGTGAGAGGTATGCGGGTATTACGCCGGGATACCATATGAACAAACGGCACTGGATAACGGTGAAATCGGACGGCTCGGTCCCCGTAAAGCTGATATATGAATTAACCGAAAAATCGTACAATCTGGTAATCAACAAACTATCCCGAAGAGATCGGGAGGATTTAAAATAATATTAAACCGCTCACCGTTCCAATCCATATTTCTTTATCTTATTATACAGATGACTCCGTTGAATTTGAAGATCCTCCGCCGTTTGACTCACATTCCAGCCGCGCTTTTCGAGTTGATGCCGCAGGAATTCTCTCTCGGCGCTATTCTTAAACTCCTGAAAGGTATCGGCAGAATCGATGATGGAGTCGACCGCCCCCTTTTTCTTCGGCGCTAACAGCGATAGATCGTCGGCGGTTATCCTGTTTCCGCGGGACATAATCACCAGCCGCTCGACAATATTCCGCAACTCACGTACATTCCCCCTCCAATCGTAACTTTGGAGCAACCTGATTGTGTCTTTGTCAAATGTCTTTTTCGGAAAACCGTTGCGCTTACAAACGGCATCTGCAAATGCCTGTGCAAGCTCGGGGATATCGTCGGTTCGTTCACGCAAGGGCGGTATGTGAACCGGTATAACGTTCAAGCGGTGAAGCAGGTCTTCGCGGAATTTTCCGTCGTCAATCAGCTTGTGTAGATCCTGATTCGTTGCAGCAATGACGCGAACATCCACCTCCACAATTTTGTTCGATCCGAGGCGTTCGATCTTGCCTTCCTCGATAGCACGCAGTACCTTTGCCTGTGCAGTAGTGCTCATATCACCGATCTCATCCAGGAATAATGTTCCTTTGTGAGCGAACTCGAATTTCCCGATGCGGCGTGATGCGGCGCCTGTAAACGCTCCCTTTTCATGGCCGAATAATTCCGATTCAAGAAGCTCATTCGGAATGGCGGCGCAGTTTACTTCGACAAACGGCATTGTACTGCGTTTACTGTATCTGTGCAATGCTTTCGCAACAAGCTCTTTCCCGGTGCCGTTTTCGCCCGTGATAAGAATCCGGGCATCGGTCGGACCGACCCGTTTAATCAGTTCGAGGATGTTCTTTATTGCCTCGCTTGTTCCGAGTATCTCTTCGTCGGTCTCAACTTTCTCTTTTATCTCACGGTAATCCTGCGAAAGCTTGCGCTGCCGGAGTGCATTCCTGATCGTTACCAGAACTTTATCCCGATCGAGCGGTTTTTCCAGAAAATCGTACGCACCTTTCTTCGTTGCTTCCACCGCGGTCTCTATCGTGCCGTGCCCCGATATCATAATAACGGGAAGGTCCGCATCCATTTCACGAATTTTCTGTAATACTTCGATCCCATCCATCCCCGGCATTTTAATATCGAGCAGCACAAGATCGATCGGTTCTTCCTCGATTGTCTGTATCCCTTTTTTCCCTTCACCAGCAAAAAGCGGTTCGTATCCTTCGTACTCAAGGATCATCCGGAGAGATTCGCGGATTGATTTTTCGTCGTCGACTATTAAGATTTTGGTCATTGTAAGTATTCTGTTATCATCAATATGTTGGAAGGCACTGAGAGTGCAGATGCTTCAATTTGTCCTTTAGTTTTCAAAGAGATATTACTAAGAGAATCGATTCTCTGTTTCACAAAGGCAAAGAGAGCGATAGCTTCTTGCCAAACCTCAAGTTTCCGATATCCACGGTTAATATTACGATTTTTTTCGATATACTTCTTATAGACATCGCCCATCTGAGATCTCCTTTCACAAAATTAATATCAAACAACCAAGCATCCATACATCCATGCAATCGTTCAATCCCATCTACGCTGAAGCTCCGGCGGGCAGGCATGCATTCATGCATCCATGCGTTTTATTATGTTTGTATAACGCCGGAATTAAACTCCGGTAGTTCTCCCTGATAGTTTGCAATTTCGATTCCGCGGCTTATGAATGTTCTTGTATGCAACGGATCTATAATATCGTCTATCCATATACGAGCGGCGGCGAACAGCGGATCGGTTTCGGCGTCGTAGCGGTCTTTAATTTCCTTGAGCTGTTTTGCTTTTTCCTCTTCGCTCAATTCCTCTCCTCTTTTTTTCATCGCCTGCAAACGTATGCCGAGCAGGGTTTTGCTCGCCTGATCGCCGCCCATTACGGCTATTTTTGCAGACGGCCAGCCGACTATAAATCGCGGGTCGTACGCCTTCCCGCACATTGCATAGTTTCCCGCACCGTAACTATTCCCTACTATGATTGTTAATTTCGGGACGACGCTGTTGGCAACGGTATTCACCATTTTCGCACCATCTTTAATGATGCCGCCGTGCTCGGCCCTGCTGCCGACCATAAATCCGGTAACGTCCTGAAAGAATACAAGGGGTATTTTTTTCTGATTGCAGTTCATAATAAACCGGGCGGCTTTATCGGCGCTGTCGGAATAAATAACACCGCCGACCTGCATCTCTCCCTCTGCATTTTTCACAATCAAGCGCTGGTTTGCGACAATGCCCACCGCCCAGCCGTCGATGCGGGCGTAACCGGTTATGACGGTCTTTCCGTAGTCGCGCTTGTATTCATCAAGCTCGCTGTTATCAACAATGCGCGCAAGAACCTGGTGCATATCGTACGGCTTTGTCCGCTCTTCGGGAATAATACCGTATATTTCCTTTTCATCGAATTTCGGCGGCTGCGGTGCGATGCGGTCAAAGCCGGTTTTATGCCGGTCGCCGAGTTTCCCGATAATGTTTTGTATCTGATTCAAACAGGTCTCGTCATCCTTCATTTTATAATCGGTCACTCCGCTGATTTCACAGTGCACCGTTGCACCGCCGAGATCTTCATTATCGATTTCCTCGCCGATAGCTGCTTTTACAAGATGCGAACCCGCCAGAAATACATAGCCGGTTTTATCGACGATGAGCGCTTCATCGCTCATTATCGGAAGATAGGCGCCGCCTGCAACGCACGGTCCCATAATCGCTGCTATCTGTGTTATGCCGAGCGACGACATAATCGCGTTGTTACGGAATATTCTGCCGAAATGTTCTTTATCGGGGAAGATTTCACTTTGCAGCGGAAGAAAAACGCCTGCTGAATCGACAAGATATACTATGGGCAACCGGTTCTCTATCGAAATCTCCTGCGCCCGGAGATTCTTTTTACAGGTAATTGGAAACCATGCGCCTGCTTTCACGGTAGCATCGTTTGCAACTATTACAACATCGCGGTTGTGTATCTTACCGATGCCGAACACCGTACCCGACGACGGCGCTCCGCCGTATTCCTTGTACATATCGTAGGCGGTGAAAAGTCCAATCTCAAAAAAAGCAGAGCCGGGATCGATGAGCTTATCGA
This sequence comes from Ignavibacteriales bacterium, assembly GCA_003562775.1. GTDB lineage: Bacteria > Bacteroidota > Ignavibacteria > T3Sed10-11 > T3Sed10-11 > T3Sed10-11. The sequence goes on along the minus strand of PWTU01000454.1, from coordinate 5,123 downwards.
TTCGCTCGCGTGCGGTGAGTTTGTTCCTCGCATGTAACCGCTCGATCGCTTTCTCGCCCCCGCCAAGCATAATCATTTTTGCCTTCGCCTCGAGTACACGGATTAAATTTTTCGTGACGTCTTCGTTGCGGTTAAATGCAATATCTTTTTTAATTTCCCGACCGATTTGTGGCATTGTGTATCCGTTCTGTTATTTTAAAAGCTGACGGGCAATGACCATCTTTTGTACTTCCGATGTTCCTTCACCGATAGTCATCAGTTTTACATCCCGATATAATTTTTCAACAGGGTATTCTTTAATAAAACCGTAGCCGCCATGGATTTGCACGGCTTCATTCGCGGCTCGTGTCGCAACTTCGCTTGCGAAATATTTTGCTTTTGCCGCTGCAAGCGTATAATCGAGTCTGTTATCTTTTCTATAGGCCGCTTCGTACGTGAGCAACCGTGCCGCTTCGATTTCGGTTTGCATATCGGCAATTTTAAACTGAATCGCCTGAAACTCTCCGAGCGATTTACCGAATTGTTTACGTTCCCTCGCATATTTTAAACTATGATCGAGCGCGCCCTGAGCAATACCGACCGACAGCGCCGCAATTCCGATTCTGCCGCCGTCCAATACTTTGAGCGCCTGTTTATACCCCTCACCTTCCTCACCGAGGCGGTATTCCACGGGAATTTTTACATTTTCAAACAACAACGAGGCCGTATCGCTTGCACGCATGCCGAGTTTTTCCTCTTTCTTCCCGACGGAGAATCCCTCCATTCCTTTTTCGAGAATGAATGCGGCAATGCTTTCTCTTCCTTTGCTCGAATCGGTTTTTGCCATCAGAACAAAGATCTCACCTACCGAACCGTGAGTACAAAACGTTTTACTGCCGTTAAGTACATAATGGTCGCCGTTAGGTTCCGCCACCGATTGCATTCCGCCTGCATCGCTTCCCGATCCGGGTTCGGTCAATCCCCATCCGCCGAGCTTCGTACCGCTGCAGAGACCGGGTAGAAATTTTTGTTTTTGTTCATCGTTTCCGAATTGAAAAATATGGGAAGTACATAAGCCATTGTGTGCACCGACTCCCAAACCGACCGAAGGATCGACTTTCGATATTTCTTCCATCAACACGACAAAATCGAGAGTGCTCATACCGGCGCCGCCGTATTCTTCCGGAAACACCGCACCGAGAAATCCAACCTCACCCAACTTCTTAAAAATATCCTCCGGAAACTCCTGCGACTCGTCGTACTTCATTACATACGGTTTTATTTCTTTCTCCGTAAAATCGCGCGCCAAATCCCGAACCATTCGCTGGTTCTCGGTCAGTTCCAGGTTGAATCCCAAAACATCTTCATCATTATTTGACATATTTTCTCCTTCCTTATTTTTCTTCTTTAAAATGTCCGATCAACCGATCGGCAAGATCGTACGGCGAAGTTCTATAATCCGTTACGGCATCGAGATTTTTTTTGAAGAATGAGCGTCTTTCTTCGGTCCAGAACTCGCGGTACAGCTTTTTTGTAATGAGCTGATCCACTCGCTCCGCGAGCGATTCCATGCGCCGCTTTTGAAAGCCGTCGTTAGCGGACATAAAGCTTTTAAATTCGGTAAGTTTTTCGTCTACTTCTTCGATACCCGTATTCCGGCTTGCGATCGTCTTTACAACCGGCGGTCGCCACGATTTATCACTACGCAGGTTCAATATCGAATCGATTGCGGCAACCGCCTGATCTGCACCGCTCCGGTCGGATTTATTCAGCGCGAAAACATCGGCAATCTCCATCAACCCGGCTTTCATGGCCTGGATCGAATCGCCGGATTCGGGCACAAGCACGACTATTGTTGCATCCGACGCCCGTACAATATCGATTTCCGATTGCCCGACGCCGACTGTTTCGAGAAAAATTATATCTTTATCGGCGGCATCAAGCACATCCGCAGCTTCGCGTGCTTTTTTACTCAAACCTCCGAGACTACCCCGCGAGGCCATACTGCGTATAAAAACATTTTGATTCATTTCGACATCCGCCATCCGTATCCGGTCGCCGAGAACTGCGCCCCCCGTAAAGGGACTTGTGGGATCGACGGCAATAATCCCTACTTTCATACCTTTTCCGAGATAATATGCAGTAAGCTTGTTTGTCAGGGTACTCTTCCCGGAGCCGAGCGGTCCCGTAATACCAATGCGGTATGCTTTGCCGGTTTTCGGGAATAATTGTCTCAGCAGCGGGTCGGCGTTGATCGAATCGTTTTCCACCAACGAAATGCAACGCGCAATTGACCGGCGGTCGCCTTCGACTAACTTCTTGACTAATCCATTAAGTGTTTCTTCTGCAACCTGCTTCATTGTTGACTTTTAAAGTATTCCACGGTTTTTTTCAATCCTTGTTCAAGATCGACCTTTGGCGCCCAACCGAGTACTTTCTTCGCATGAGAATAATCGAGCACACTCCGCTGCTGTTCTCCCTTTTTGGCCGGTCCATGTATTTCTTCGCATTCCACTCCCGTCAAATCACGAAGCGTCCGGTAGAGTGTATTCACATCTGCCTCCACCCCTGTTCCGAGATTAAAGATACCCGTCTCCGGATATTCGAGGGCTAACAGGTTTGCATCGACAATATCACCGACATACACATAATCTCTTGTTTGTTTTCCGTCTCCGTTTATAACCGGTTGATCACCGTTTAAGAATTTTGTTGTAAAAATCGCAACGACGCCTGCTTCTCCGTGCGGATTCTGACGCGGTCCGTAGATATTTGCAAACCGCAGCGATACATAGTCGATACCGTACACTTCCTTGTAGTAGAACAAATACTGCTCGTAAGAAAGTTTTGCAACACCGTACGGGGACAACGGACGAAGCGGATGTTTTTCATCCGCAGGAAAGTAATCCTGTTCACCGTAAATAGCGCCTCCGGTAGAGGCAAAAATTACTTTCTTCACGTTGTGCCGTACACAACACTCGAGTATGTTCAAACCGCCGATTATATTTACCGAAGCATCGAATTTCGGATCGTCGACGGATTTGCGTACGTCCATCTGAGCAGCCAGATGAAATACCGCGTCAAACTGTTCTTCGAGAAATAACGTACAAACATTATTGCTTCGTACGTCGAGCTTGATAAATCGAATCTTTCTCGGCAAATTTTTAACCGAACCCGAGGATAGGTCGTCGAGTACGACAACGTCGTGTCCTTTTTCGATGAGCGAATCGACAATATGTGATCCGATAAACCCTGCGCCGCCGGTGACGAGTATTTTCAATGGGTTGTTCTCCTTTTCATATTAACACAGTCAAATCGACCTTCTGTCAGAATTTTATTACAAGTAGACAGTGTGCAGTTGACAGTTGACAGTTTGTGACTTATGGCGCACTGCGTGAGTTTGATGATTCTGATTTTCTTTGATATTTTTCTTCGGGTGGAAATTCTTTTGACAGTTCAAAAATCTCCATCGCTTGAGCAAATGATTTTTTGTAAACAATTAAATCCCTAAAGCTCATGAGTGATTGACCCTTTCGACATAGATTGTGAATAAATGAAGTTCTATTCTTGAGACTCACTCCCTTAAACTGTCTACTGCCAACCGCCAACTGTCTACTTCCTACTTCCAACTCCTCACTGCCTTCGCCCCGATATCGCTTCTATAATACGCTCCGTCAAATGTTATCTTCTCAACTGCGCGATATGCCGTCCGGATTGTTCCTTCCAGATCGTCTTTATAACCGATAGCCGTAACACCGAGCACACGACCGCCGGCAGTCACTATGGAATCGCCCTCGCGTTTCGTGCCGGCGTGGAATACAACCACCCCGTCGTCTTCTTTGATACTATGGAGTCCATCAATCTTTTTACCTGTCTTATATTCACCAGGATAACCGCCCGAGGCCATAACCACACAAACGGCTGATGCATCGTGAAAGTTGACCTCATCCCGTGATATCCTGCCATCCGCACATTCGTAAAGTATCTCCGCGAGGTCATCGTCAATCAACGGAAGCACAACCTGCGCCTCCGGGTCGCCGAAACGACAATTATATTCAAGCAATTTCATGCCGGATTCCGTTAGTATCAATCCCGCATACAGGCAGCCGATGAATGGTTCGCCCCTTTCTTTCAATCCCTTAACAGTCGGCGTCAGCACCTTTTCTTTAACATACTTTATTATTTCATTTGTTGCAATCGGGGCCGGTGCATACGCTCCCATACCTCCTGTGTTTTTCCCTTTGTCTCCGTCGAGTAATTTTTTATGATCCTGCGCAGGAGGCAGCGTAACAAACCGGTTTCCGTCGCACAATGCAAATATACTGACCTCTTCACCGATAAGAAACTCTTCTATAACAATGGTTGAACCCGCCTCTTTAAATGTATCCCCTTGCAGCATTGCCCGGACGACATCGCGCGCTTCCTCCCTTTCATTACAGATTAAAACTCCTTTCCCTGCCGCCAACCCGCTCGCTTTAATGACAACCGGCATCGGGAGCTCATCAAGATACCTTACTGCCTCATAAAAATCTCCCCGTGTAAAGATGTTGAAATCAGCCGTAGGGATGTTGTGGCGTCTCATAAATTCTTTTGCAAATGCCTTGCTTCCCTCAATCCGTGCCGCCTGTTTTCCCGGACCGAAACACCGAATACCCGCTTCCCTGATGCGGTCGGCCAGACCATCAACAAGCGGAGCTTCAGGTCCTATCACAACGAGGTCGATATTATATTGCCTGAGTATATCGACGATCGCCTGATGATTCGAGATCGAGATTGCTACATTCGTAGCCAGTCGTTCCGTTCCCGGATTGCCGGGTACACAAATCAAATCCTCCACTGAAGGGCTTTGCTTTAATTTCCACAGGAGGGCGTGCTCTCTGCCGCCCGACCCGATAATTGCTATTCTCATACGTATTTGTACTCGGTTATTTTATTAAATATTCCGGCAAGATCGCCGGTTAGTTTTATCCGGTCGTACTGTTGAACCGCCGACTCGGGCGCCGGCTTTAATTCACGCCGGCGAAATTTTTCAAAAAAATGAAGTATGCCGTTTGCTATTTCGTCAACGTTTTCGGGGTCGGTCACAATGCCGGCTCCCGTCTCATTAACGACCTGAGCAACAATACCGTCGGGAACCGCCGCAAGTA
>PWTU01000578.1 GCA_003562775.1 Ignavibacteriales bacterium | reverse complement strand
TTATCGGTCGAGGCATTATCTATAACAATCACCTCCCAATTAATTGAATCGGGAACACACTGACCGGCAATATGAGATAAAGTCTTAAAAATTCTATGTGATCCATTATAACATGGAATGACAATAGATATACCAGTATTCATTGGGTTTAATAAAGCTGCTGCTTATAATAATTATCAGGTAAGTCCAGGAGTACAAATTTATCGAGCAATTCCCGATACAGTGGGTAATTATGATTTATTTTTATCCCCGAATAATATTTTTTATCTATATATAATTTCTCGGGTAAGTATAGACTACAATCGATACTATCATTTTCATAATATGCAGGGGGCATTGTACGCAGTAATAATAAACGATCTTTATCCTCCGTTTCAGTCGGTCGGTAGATCGGGTTCAAAGATGGATTATTACTTAAAAAAGTATAGTTGTCTGCCAATTTATACGAACGAAAAACCGATTCATCTTGTGATGCAACGATAGTCAACAACGGTTCATTATACAAATCCTCAAATGGAATTTGTTCCTCCAGATTCAAACCTTCGTTCTTCAAATATGACTGGACTATATCCTTGTCGGAAATGATTCTGTGCGGAAGAGTACCGATAAGATTACTATATCCTTCCGGAATCAGAGGAAAACCTGCATCCTTGAATTGAATTTTTGCATTCCTTGAAGAAATAAGGAATATGACACCCCGCTCCGATACAACTCTTTTCATTTCACGTATTGCATTAAATTTTTGTCCTATGTAATGAATCCCATCAACAATAATTGTTGCATAAAAAGCATTATTATCGAATGGAATTCCATTATTGACGTCATAACAAATAAAGTCGGCTTCCGTTGCCATCATTTTTTTTGCAATAAAGAGTGCAAAAAAAGATTTGTCAATACCGACAACCGGGGAATTATTCACCCGTTTTAATATTTCACGGGTTATATGTCCGCACCCGCATCCCAATTCTAAAATGGGCATCTCAGTATTATTGATTACCGGCAACGCACCAAGAGTTGTAATGTGACGAGGAAGACCATATCTGTAAAAAAAGAATATGAAATGTGTGTCTTTGCCGAAGCCATTTTCCAGAAAAAAGAACCTTAATAGTTCCTCGACTGTCGGTTCATTACAAATCTCGATAAATCTGTTTATACTTCTATCGATAATCTCCTGCTTCGAATTTACCCCTTTATTTCTACTTACTAAATTGATCAATACATTTGCAGCTCTTTTATACTTTCCGGTTTTCCGGATCGGAATATTCGGAGTGGGGACCATCATTGAAATCAATGCTTGCTCAAATTCACCAGATTTAATTTTAGCGACCACATCCTGCACCGATTCACCTCGATTGCCTATAACTCCCATATGTAATATTGGAATATCCGCGATAACGGGAAATTCCCCACAACCCGAGATCAATAATCCATATCTATTATCGAATCGATCTGTTCCCAGGTATTTATAGCTAAGACGATCGCCACAGAACGGACAGCGTAAAAATCCGAGAAGCGGGTTTTCTTTATTCATAAAGGCAACAATATCTTTGAATGCATGAATACTTTTATGGGTTATTTTTATGTTTAAAAATGGTCGGGAATTTTTGTTTTAACAAACTTCCTATTCGCCGCGGATTAAGCACTAATCGATTGAGAGAGATGCTGTAATTCAATATGTATTTAAAATATCCGGGAGTAATGACCCATCCTCCTGCATTCCAGAGCGAAATATCGGGCAGTTTACCGCTATATAATGTAGCCGGAACATGGCGAATACCATATTGTTCGGCGAGAGGTGAAGTTTTCAAATCTATCTGATCGTCTTCATATTGAAATTTACCCCAGCATAACACCTCTTGTTTTGTCGGTTTTTCAGCTAAAATCCGGAGTAAATTAATTAACACTTCTTTAAGATTATAAACCTGTCCAAATATATTGAAGGGGCTGTGCACTAACATATTGACATATTCATAAATTGCTTTTTGGTAATACAATAGTCCCCATTTTATCGGCTCCCTATTTCTGTGCGGCGTTAACACGGGGATAATTTTACCGTACTTATTCACCGCATAGCCGGTAACTTTTCCATGACTTGCCTGACAAAACACCTCAAGTAATCTCACCATTTCCGCAGAAATTCTTTCCTGTTTCTTATCAGTAACGCCATTCTTTAGATACCCTATCATTTCCCCGTTTGAACTATGATTATTTTTTCGAAATAAACCGAGATAAAAACCAATTGGCTTAACCCCGGTCGATTCAGACAACACACGAGAAAGCGATATCAAACACCTTCCCGACCAACCGGTATCTACAATTCCATAATTATTGTTTTGAAGCAATCCTTCCTGTTTGAGATAACGTAATAACAGCTTTCTCTTTTCGGTCGCTTTCGACAGAATGGATTCCCTGACTTCATTTATAGACAGAAGATTTTTTACAGCTTCGATTGCGACTTCATCCATCTTTTGCTGCAACATTGACGGTGATATTCCCACCGCTTTTAGATGTTTACCTATTTCCTTCGGTTCCAGATGTAGTCTTGAAAGAATCGTATGTATTGTGGTATTACTGTTATTTGTATCCAGTATCCAGCTATATTCATGACTTCCGAAATCTTTTACAGCGGGAAAGTGCCATGCCTGGCGACTACCATGCAGGTACCGTAATTCCAAATCAGGTCCTATTCGAGGGAGCAGTTTTTTTGCAATTTTTAGAAGTATCCATCCATCCCGCGACACAAAATATAATCGTTTCAAATCTCTTCCGGCTGCCTCAAGAAGTACCCATAGTACATAACTGGTCAAAATGGGCGCCGCTACACCGGCGACGACATCCCGCAGCGCACCGTGATACTCATCTTCTGCCGTAATGTTTATTCTTGTAGAACGAGATGCACCTGCAAGTAATGATGAAAAACCCTTTGATTTATCCGAGTAAGATTCCAATATCTTCTCATACCGGTTGAGTTCACACTCAACCGATGAAACTGCTTTCCAACCAGATTGAATAGCCATCAAGCAATCGGAATGCCTGTTATCTCCGGTATGAATAAATTCAGTCGGCTCATCGGTTTCAGCATCAGCGACGTATTTGTAGAGATTGCCGGTTGCTTTCGTTAAACCGCAT
>PWTU01000455.1 GCA_003562775.1 Ignavibacteriales bacterium | reverse complement strand
TCCATGCAATCCGTGTAATCCGTGGCAAAACCCATCCATTTACCCCAAAAATTTTTCTTCTCCATCTTTCCCTTTTTGCATTAAAAGTTCCCTTTTGGTTTTGACTTTGAGAAGATTGTTCGCTAATATCGGCGTAGAGATGGAAAGCATTGAAGCATAAGATAAAGGATAATAAATAATGAAAACAAATGTCGTATTAATATCGGGAGTTATGTTATTGACACTCCTTCTAAATTTCCATTGCATCAATGAACCGCCGACAGATACATTCTTTACAGGTATTAAGGGTATTGTTACAGACTCGGAAACAGACAAAATCATCGAAGGTGTGTTCGTACAGGCAATATCCTATTCTCCCGAAAAAAACGAACCTCCATATACATACACAAACGAAGAAGGATTTTACTCTTTTTCCATTAAACGCAGCGAATTGATTGCTATGGTTCGGTATGAAAAGGAAGGCTACTATTTTCTGAACAGAGAAATAACCGGTAAAGTTAAAATAAATGAGGATGAAGTAATAGAGTTAAATACCAAGCTCACTCCTGCCGATGAATGTCCCTATAATATTGGCATCGATCCTGATCCGCCTGAGGTTTGCTATACCTTCTGGCATAGCTATCCTTCCTGGTCCCCGTGTGGGAGGTATATTGCCTATATCAGGTCTGACCAAAATCGGGAAGGTATGGTTAGTCTTTATATTTATGACTTGCAGAGAAATAACGAGAGTCTCGTTCTTGACTGGCCGGACAACATGACCTCTCAGGCATGGAGTCCGGATGGAAAGTGGATCACCTTCGGTATGGGTAAACAGATATACAAAATAAGGACTGATGGGAGCGGGATTACGAATTTAACCAACAATCCGGAACGAGAATATTTTTTCCCCGCATGGAGTCCGGTTGGAAATTGGATTGTCTATGAAGACCGTACACCAATTCCTCATGATGAGGCGAATTATCCGGACTCTTATTTGAAGCGTGGACCATGGGTAATGAATTCAGACGGCACAAACAAAAAATGGTATTTACGATATGCTCATCACAACACCTGGAATCCGGCGCACCCATCACAAATATTAAGCATAACGTCAATAGGTGCTTATGTTGATGATAGATTCCTATTTTGGAGTCCAACGAATCCTGCTAAAGATACACTGATTGTCCGGGATGATGCAATAAACATGGCACCTCACTATTCAACAGATGGGAATCGAATTGTTTTCTATTCTTCATATAACTATGAGCGAGATGTTAATATCTGGGTTATAAATTCGGATGGAAGAGGGTTGCGTCGTTTAACGAGAAACGGCGGGGCATTTCCTGCCTGGTCGCCGGATGGAAATACGATTGCGTATGTCAACATCGACTACTTCGATGGTGACGGGCAAATCTATTTAATGAATCCGAAAGGAACTAACAGAAGACCGATGAGGAGGTGATAAACTATGAGAATTTGAATGCAATATAAAAGGATCCCTTGCTGCACGTTACCCTGTGATTGAGTCCTGCCAGACTATTTAACACGCGGGTTTATTATGCCTGCGCGGGACCCTTTTTAATTATACCGTGAGTAAGATACATATTAATTAACCAAAAGTAAACTTCGTAAAGGAGATTGTATCATGAAATCACGTTTATTTTTTATCGGATGGCTCTTCGCAAGCCTGTTTCACGTATTGGCGTTCTCTCAACCGAGGTTTGACTCCGACTCGCGTCTTACCGACATCATAGTCTATGTCAAGCCCACGGTATTACAGTTACCTGAAATGCAATCTGAGGTATTGCCTCAACAAGCAGTAATTAACGTACCTGAACTCGCCCAGTTTATCTCTCAGCGAAATGCACAGACAATTTTGCGTTCTTTTCCGCATGCAGATGCAGCAGATACGATAATTGTAAATGAGTTCGGTCATAGAATAACCCTAATAGATAGAACAAGGGTCTTTCGTCTCAGATTTCCACTTGGAACTCACCTTGAAGAACTTGTAGACGAGCTTAACAAGTTACCGGGAATCATATTCGCTTATAGTCCTCCGTTGTATGAATTGGATACAACGCCAAACGATTATTGGTTTCCAAGAAGGCAATGGTATTTCAGACATACCGGACAATTCGATCAACCGCCGGTTACGGCATCGGGAAGGGCAGATATTCGCGCGGTGGAGGCATGGAGTATATATAAAGGTTCATCCTCAATGAAAATCGGCATTATGGATACCGGTGTTCGGCTTAACCACCCGGACCTGAGCGGTAAAGTTGTAGGTGATAACTGGACAGGAAATTCTCATGGAACACATGTTGCCGGTATTGCTGGAGCCAGAAGCAATAATACCGAAGGCATAGCTGGTTTGGATTGGCATGCTACTATTGTATCAAGAAATTTAGGGAATTGGGAACCGGAAGTAATATATGATAAGATCATATCCGCATTAAACAGCGGTGTGCACGTTCTGAACAACAGTTGGAGCGGAGTACAGGGTAGTAATCCCGCCGATTTCCTTAGCCGGCTTGCGTTTGTTACGGCATATAAGATGAACGTTACAGCCGTAGCTACGATGGGAAATACAGGGGTAACCCAAACAAGATATCCCGGTGCATGGCCGCATGTGATTGCAATTGGTTCAACTAACCATACAAACGAAAAATCCGAATTCTCAACAATGGGTAATCACATCGACGTCGCTGCTCCCGGTGGATGGGGGAATCCGCAAGTTGATAATAGAAATATTTGGTCAACATGGGGTTCGCCCAACTACCAATACGAGCGTGGTACATCCATGGCGGCACCTCAAGTTACAGCTCTCTCTTCTTTACTACGTGGCTATGCGCAGGAAGTATTAGGCAGAACACTTTTCAATGATGACATTAGGTGGATAATCAGGTTATCTACAGATAAAGTTGGCTCTCATTCGTATGTAAACGGATGGAATAATAGGCTGGGTTACGGTCGTGTAAATGCTCATAAATCACTCGATCGCTTAGATGCCCGCAATAGTCTAACCCATGCATTCTCTCTCGGGGGCACAAGTCAGGGAGCAAGCAGTATGTATACAATGGCTATCTACGGCGCTCAGAGTGTCGGTCTGCAGGATGGGAACTATCGCGTCAAGCGGCATGAAGTGAGGAAAACCG
>PWTU01000110.1 GCA_003562775.1 Ignavibacteriales bacterium | reverse complement strand
GGAAGGGGCTGTAGCCCTCCATCATCTGAAACCGGCGAGACGGGAGCACTCCCTCGCTCCGCTCAAGCTTTCCGCAGGCCGGCGCGCAAGCGCCGGCGGACGTCTCGCGCTATCGGGGCGGTCCAACGGGACGAAGACGGGTTGAATCAGGGGTGAGAGGTGGGTGAGAGGAAGCGTTCCACCGAGATGATCGGCTCCCTCATCGACACGAACATACTTATCTGTGCCGCCTTCGGCGCCGATCCGCGCTATCAGCCGGCCCGGAAGGTCATACTCGGACCGGACGAATCCTGGGGCCGTCGATACGTCGCGGCGCAGAATCTCGCCGAGATGTACCCCAATCTGACCGGACCCAAGATGAGTCATCCCGACTCCCCTCACGACGCGGCGCTCAGCCGCCGACAGCCGGCGCCGCCCGGGCTGTGCGTGATCGCTCGCGGGGCCAGGGGCGCGGAGGGCCCGCAGGGGTCCGGGCGCCCGCGGGCGTCCGGACGGGACCCCGGAGCAGACCCGACGGCGAAGCCGGGGCCCCCTGAAGCCCTCCTACCAGACCTTCCGCAGATCCACCCGGGCTTCGACCGCTTCGGTGCGGCCTTCGGCCGGAGCGGCGGTGTAGATGATCTCATCGGTGCACGTCTCTGTGAGCCGGTAGCCGCCCGACGAGGCGCGATAGCGGAGGACGGCGTGCGCATCCGGATCGACGAGCCAGTACTCCGGAACGCCTCGCCCGCTGTAGAGCTTCAGCTTGAGCGAGCGGTCCCGCTCTGCGGTGGCGGGCGAGAGGATCTCGACAACGAGGTCAGGCGCTCCGATGATGCGCGACGGAGAGACGTAGTGGCGGTGCTCCGCCAGCACGACCATCAGGTCCGGTTGCACCACGTCCACGTCGGAGAGCTGCAGGTCGGTCGGTGCATTATAAACACGTCCGAGGCCCCGCTCCTCGATCTGCGCGTAGAGCTGAAACTGGATGTGCCGCGAGGCAGCCTGATGCGCCGTTGTCGGCGGAGGCGACATGTAGTGTTCTCCGTCTATGATCTCATGACGGTTGCCGTCATCGGGGAAATGCACGTAGTCGTCATAGGTGAGCCTGGTTGTCTGACCGGTTTTACCGGTGCCGAAAGACATAGTCGTGACTCCTCGTCTCTGATCATACGCCCCCTGTCGGGCGGCGGCAAGCCCGAAGCGGCCCTTGTGGCATGGTTGGCGCACGACGACTCCACCGTTAGAGGAGCCGAGGTTTCTGCGGGCCGCCCGCGACCGGACCGTTCATGGCGCAGCCGTTCGGAGCCGGCCTCCGGCGATGCGCTCGGCCCGGAGACGCTCGGTCGGCGAATGCACTCATGGCTGAATCCAGTGCGATACAGGTCGCGCGAGGAACTCTTCGAGCGCGATGCCGTCACCCCCAACCAGCAGCGTGCGTTGCGGTCTGAACGCGGCCGCGAACGCGGCGGCCCCGGACTTCAACCTGCCGGTGGCTGTGCTCTTGACCTCGATCGCGATGACGCGGCGCCCCTCGCGCACCACGAAATCCAGTTCGGCGCCGCGCTCCCGCCAGTAGAAGAGCTCACACTCGCCGCATGCGGCAGCGTTCGCCAGGTGCGCGCCCACGGCGGACTCGACGAGCCGGCCCCGGTACTCCGGGTCGCTCCGTGCGTCGGCGGGCGAGGCTCCGAGCGTCGCACTCATCAAGGCCGTGTTGAGCACCTGCAGCTTCGGGCTTGAGCCCCGGCTGCGCGCCGCGTCACCGGCAAACTTCTGCAGGCCGCTCACCATCCCCGCGCCGGCGAGCAGCTCGAGGTAGTGGGCAAGCGTGGTGGTGTTGCCGGCGTCCTGGAGCTGTCCGAGCATCTTGGTGTAGGAGAGGATCCGGCCGGAGTAGCGGCAGGCCAGGTCGAACAGGCGGCGCAGCAGAGCCGGCTTGTCGACGCGGGTGAGCAGCAGCACGTCGCGGGAGATCGACGTCTCGATCAGGCTATCGGCAATGTAGCGGCGCCAGCGCTGCGGCTCCTCTACGAGCGGCGCGGTGCGGCGAGTGGGTGGAGAACACGGCACTGGCGTGCCCGGGCACGTATCCGCATGCCTCGTCTACCAGGATCTCTCTCCCTCCGTCAGCTTGAGAATGCCCACCAGGCACTTCAGCAGGGTTGTCTTTCCCGTCCGTTCGGTCCCAGTAGGCCAGGATGGCCGCGCGGGCGACGTTGTCCAGCCAGACCGTGTAGGTTCCTCCCAGAACCGCTGCGAGCACGATCCACCGGGTCCAGACGACGTTGACACCGATGGCCTCGGGGCTTCCTCATCTCCCAGGCTGACCACGTTGATGCGGAAGCTGAGCGCAGAGAGAACGATCGATCCCACGAAGATGGCAATCGCGGCCACGAGCAGCTTCTCGAACGAAGCCGACACGACGCTCCCCATGAGCCACACGAGGATGGAGGGAAGCTTGTCGTACGGATCCGCAACACAGGTTACGAAGGACGTCAGCGCAGTGAAGCACGAGCTCACGATGACGCCAGCGAGCACGAGCATGAGAATTGGAGAGCGCCTTCCGGTTCTGCTTAGGAGAAAGACCAGCGCAATCGACACGAGGCCGAAGGAGAACGCCCCGGCCATCGTGACGACCTGGTGACCCGAAAGGAGAATGGCCAAGCCTCTCCTCGATACGGGCAAAGGTGACGATTACCTGATCTCGTCCGGAAATCACCCCCGGGGAGTACCGGTACGAACACGGGCGTCCGCTTCCTGCTCCGGAAGGAAAGGGTCGGCCCACGGTGATCGTCAAAACCGTACCCTCCTACACCTACGTTCGTCCCTCCCCTGTACCAAACGGGGGTTGACCCGGTCTCGCCTTCCAACCGGTAGACTCCGCCCCATGTTCGCGATCCCAAGATCAAGACCTACAGCCGACTGAATCGAGTTCTGGCGTTGCAGGAAGCGAAGCTGGTGAATTCCGGAGCGATGGCTCTGATGCTGGATATCCACGGTAATCTTGCAGAACCTCAGGGAGCAAACTTCTTTCTGGTATACCAGCAGGGCTCCGTCAAAGTCAGGCTAACCGACGGCATGGCAAGAAAGTAGAGACAGGACTGGACACTTCTGACGCGATCTGCTAAACCTTCACTGTGGATGAGCAGCGACGTTTGAACTCGG
>PWTU01000544.1 GCA_003562775.1 Ignavibacteriales bacterium | reverse complement strand
TTGATTTTTCAATTTAAAGTCCCCCGAGAGCGTTTTGGGAGGATGTTGGAGTTTTCGGAGATAGCGTACTCACGGTGATCCTCCCGACTCGTTTTTATCAGGTTCACTTTTTCGTCATCGTTGGTCACGTGGACGACCATATTTAGTCTTAATGTTTTGTTAACTGGAGAATAAACATTCTACATAACGTTCCCGGCCACGACGAAGCCCCGCCGCCGTTTGGTTTAAATTATGGTAAAAGTTGAGCTACTAATGCACCTAATAATGGTGCTAATACACCCAAGACTGATACTATACGTTCCATGAGACTGGCATTCAATCCGGCTAATCTATTTGGTAAATCTTCTGTTTCCTTTTCGAGTTTAATGGCCTCTTTTAATTTAACTGCCCCTCTATGGTCCGCTACAAAAACAGGGGTAAAGAACAGAAATAATACAAAAATTGTAGTAAAAGATAACCAAAAGCCATCAAGTAAACACTAAATTGTATTATTATTATTATTTGCCATAACCGATATTCAGCGAGTTCTACATACTTACAGGCTTCTTTTGTATCTCCTAATTCAACTCCTGTTACAATGATTCCTGCGAGGATTCCTACCAAGCCAGGGACAAGGGTAAGCGGGTATCGATTAATCATTTATTCCCTCCCGAATAACTATATTATGCTATAAGCGATTGGGTTCCCTTACCAGTTAATTTGTATTCTGTTCCTAAACAGTTCACTTCTCAATAAATCAAACCTATTAGTCCATAGACCTTTTCTAAATCACTCGTCTGGTGGAAAATCTGCCAATGGTTCTATCCCTGGTTTTAAGCTGGCGAGATAATCATCGGTAAAATCAACCTTGAGTTCAACCCAGAGGAGTATATGATCCGACATCTGCCACGTGATCCATTGTCTGTTGTAATATCTACGCTTCCCTAATTCGGTCCTCGCATTGTTTCCGGAAAAATCTCTCTTGTCAGGAGGCATATAGTCATAGTACTCTTCGTAATCCTCATCCCGGTAAACTGCTGTCCTGAAATCAAACACGCCAGCCTTTCCAAATTCCAACCGCTTATCGTGCTGTTTGAAAGCAATCTGATCATAGTACCTGTCCTTACCTAGATTGGTTTTGAAGTCCTGTAATGCTTTTGGAACGATGAATCCATTTGCAGTAAGTGCTTCCATTGTTTGATGCTCCGGACTAACGATGTTAAAATCTCCGAGCAAAATATAATCTCCCGGTTCCTTGTTTTCCTGAAGGTCTTTGAAATGCTCTGCAATTCGTTTTATTTCATTAATGCGTCTTTTGAGAGCATCACCGGATTCTTTACCATAATAAATATGAACTGTGCAAAGGTTGAATTTAAACCATCCTCCCTGGAAACTTGCAATATACGGGGCGCGTGCAAACTGATAACCACTCTCCGGTTTGTCACTGGGTGTTAACACAAGTCTGGTTCGAGGTAGAACTACCTGACCCGCAAGATTGGTAAAGCGCACTCGCTTAGTATTAAATATGAAAGCCATTCGCTCCTCATTTCCTGATATACCTTCAGTCACCCCCGTTACCATATAATCCCAATCGGATCCAAGCAGGTACATGAGTTTGCGTAATGGTGCCAAATCGCGGTTAACCTCCTGTACTGCCACCATATCGAAGCGAGATATGATTTCAGCAATGTAATGGAATGATTCCGTGAGGCGGGGACCGTGTTTAAACTTATTTGAATCGAAGTCCCGAATATTCCACGTTGCAAGGAGTAATGAATCTGGTCGAGATGGCTCAACATGCACATCAAGCGCTTTCCTGAGGTCTAGAAGACGGTCGATTGTGCGAATACGTTCAGACTTCTTGTAATCTTTTATTTGCCAGTATCGTGGCACGGTAAACCTCCGTTTGGTTAATGAGAAGGATATTTCTCTGCGTTACGGCTTTAATAGCAACTACTTCATGGCTACGACGTTTCCCGTAATGTGCAAGGGATCATTGCGTCAACCTTAACAGCCGCAAGATGCATCGCCCGATGATTAACCCACACCAAAATTTATTCACGAATGTTCACCATCTTTGTCACCCTCCGGATAATAAGACCAGTGAACGCTGGAATACAGATTTGATGCCGTGGTACAGTGATACTTCGCATAAGCCCAGGGGTCGGGTTCTCCTTTTTCAACCAGATAGAAATTAAGCTCCGTTTTCCGGTCTGCCGATAAGGGCAAGGGGTATCGTATCGTCACCATTACTATCGGGATCCTCTTCGTATGTAAGCTCAATGTATTCTTTTTGCAGATTAACCTCACCGTCTTGCCAAAGCCATCCTGAATATTTATTATCCATATTGGCCCATACTATTATATATAAAAATATGATTTAATAACAAATCACACAGCCCACAGATACGAAACTACTCCACACTTTACAGCAACAACGAAGCTCCACCCACACCCACTCTTCATCGACCTTCAACTCTTTATGCACAAAAGCCCGTAACTGCCGGTCATTCCTGAATGTCTTGTAGAAACTCTCGATTTCCCACGTATAAACCTTCTCTGCATAACTTCCATCTGCTTGCAAATCACCAGGCTTCCACAACGTAACACTAAATTGTTACCATTTTTCTCTCGGGATTCGTTTGATGCAACTGCGAATTAACCAAAAATCAAATCCACCATAAGGGTACGGCAGGTATTTCTTAAGTTCTTCCTCAGGATCTTCCCCGTTCATCTGTTTGTAGTGCAGATCAAATAGTAATAGCATGGCGACCTCCGTGTATGGTTAGTTGATATCAATCAAAATAATCGGTGTGTCGGATAGTCACCGTCGCTATTGGTCCAGCTATTTAACTGGCCCGTCGTATTCGGTTGGTACATCGGAAAGCTCAGCTTTGGGACGAGATCGAATTTCTGTACCGTAAAATTGTCGATTTTTCAGATAAGAGTCAAGATTCTTTTATGATTTCCGTTGGGAATTGCCCTATTTTTTACCAGAGCTTGACCGGCGAGTTTTTAGACATCGACCGATGTCCGACCGAAATTATGACAATCTCGTCCCTGGTAGCATTTTTTAAAAAAAGAGTGAAAATTGGGGTTTTTGTAGTTAACTGAAAAGATTCCAAAGAACCGGCAATAGAGTACGGACTGATAGAGCGGTGGGCTTCGTAT
>PWTU01000051.1 GCA_003562775.1 Ignavibacteriales bacterium | reverse complement strand
CTGCACAACCTTGCCGATACGCCGTCCCGAATAGCACTTTCGGGATTGTATCATCTTCGATATAGCATGTTAAAGAACTTCAGCGATTCTTTATCTTCACGGCACAAACTAAGACACCAAATTTCACAAATGGGTGTTTAACAAATTTTTATATTAAGCACTATAAAAAGCCATTTATCTGTAAACACTGAATAATTAATGTTTATATCTACGTAAAATAATTTAGTGCCCGCCGCGGCAGGGGTGTTTTAGAGATTTGGTGATAAAAATTTGGCCTCTGAAAAGTAACAAAGAATGCTCAAAATTTATTATATTATGGTAATGTTAGTATTATCCACGGGGTCCACTTAATGAATGATTCAAGCCCACGCTGGAAGCTCGCACAATCATACGAAAAAAACTGGTGGTCGGAGCGGGAAAATTCCATAGATTTAACATATCTGAAACACTATGCAAACGAATTAATGCAGGAAGTGAATGGGTATGTCGAGTTCAATTCCGATACCAGCATACTTGAAATCGGCAGCGGCGCGGCGGGGATACTCACATTTTTACCGTCCAACGATAAACATGCAATCGATCCGCTTGAGGATTACTTTTCATCAATCGAACGGTATTCTTCTTTTCGCGATAAGCAAGTACAGTATCAAACGGGGGTGGGCGAGCATCTGCCTTATCAGGATAGGTATTTTGATTTCATTATTATCGACAACGTGCTCGATCATTGTAATTCACCGGAAGATGTTGTAAAAGAAATGTATCGCGTGTTAAAACCCGGCGGCCATGTTTACTTCCGTCAACACACGTATCATCTCTGGGGCAAAATAGTCCGCGAACTTCTTGAGCTTGTACAAGTCGATAAAGGTCACCCGCATACATTTCTTAAATCATATCTGGAGCAGTTAGTCCGGCGAAACGGATTTACAATAATCAAAAAGAAATCGCGCGGATATTATTCAACGTGGAAGTCCGAATTGCAATCGCCCCGTTTAATCGATAAATTAAAAGTGCTGTTATTTGCAACACGTGATAAAACTCTATATATACTAAACAAACAACCTAATATATAAGACGACTATGAAACCAAAACTATTAGAAAATACTCCCCGGTGTAATCTTGCTTTCACACCTACCCCCTTTCAGAAACTGGAAAACATATCCCGGGATCTGCAATGTACTCTCTACTGCAAACGGGACGATCTTACCGGTTTTGCTTTCGGAGGGAATAAGGTTCGGAAGATGGAATATCTAATCGCCGACGCAATCGATAAGCAGGCGGATACGATCATTACATCCGGTGCTTATCAATCGAACTTCTGCCGGATCGCTGCGGCCGCCGGCGCATATACAGGACTTGACGTTCACCTTATCCTCGGCGGCAACAAAGAACCGCAATTGACCGGCAATTTCCTGCTCACAAATCACCTCGGTGCTTCCATTCATAAAGTAAAATCCGATGAATGGCGCGACTGGGAAAACGAACGAAAATCGCTTGCGGAAAAACTACGCGCGCAAGGAAGAACCGTATACGAAATTCCTATCGGCGGTTCCGTGCCGTTGGGTGCGCTCAGCTATGTCGCTGCATTTTATGAATTACTCGATGACTTTGAACAAATCGATGCCTCCCCAACACACATCCTGTTTGCATCGTCATCGGGCGGTACACACGCCGGATTACTTATCGGAAAATGGCTGACGGGATGGAAAGGTAAAATAATCGGGATCGGTGCGGCAAAGTCGGGAGGAACACTCTCGGAAGAAATTAAAAATATTGCAAATGAAACAGCGGCATTATTCGGCATCGGAATAAACCCCGGGGATATCATCGTTAATGATGCATACATCGGGGAAGGATACGGCATCCCGACGAAAGAGTGCGAAGAAGCAATTCAATACTTTGCACAAAAGGAAGGTATATTTCTCGACCGGGTCTACTCCGGGAAAGCAGCGGCAGCAGTGAGGGATTGCATTTCTTCGGATCATATCAACAGAAAGGATGATATAGTTTTTATTCATACCGGAGGTAATGTTGAGTTGTTTGCGTAAGTATCCCGTTTTGTTGTTGTTGATGTTGCTGCCGTTATCGTACGGTGTTTATGGATCGGATTTACTACAACCGGTGCAATTTTCTATTGAAGGCGGATTTTACACCGAACCGGTTGCGCTCGAACTCAGCTCACCGCACGATGACGTTGTTATCCGATACACCCTCGACGGATCGGAACCGACTGAAAATTCACTTCTCTATGAAGGTCCGATTACGATTCACGATCGATCCGATGAACCGAACGACCTGTCGACTATTTTAGATATCTCACACAACTATGCAAACGCCGCGCCTCCTGCAGAAAATGTTTTTAAAGGAACGGTGGTTCGCGCGGCTGCATTTCATAAGGATACTTTAAGAAGTCCGATAACAATCAACACTTACTTTGTTACCGAACCGGGAGCCACCCGCTATTCACTGCCCGTTATTTCATTGAGTGCGCATCGCGATAGCTTGTTCGATCATGAAAAAGGAATTTACGTCCTCGGAAAAATCTGGTATGACGCAGGCGGCAACGATCACCGGAGCGGCGCTCCGGCAAATTATCATCAACGGGGCGAGGAATGGGAACGGATTATGCATCTGGAATTGTATAAACCGGACGGTACGCGCGGCATCTCACAAAAAATCGGTGTTCGTATCCACGGTGGTGCCTCGCGCGCGTTCCCCCAGAAAAGCTTCCGGCTCTATTCCCGAAGCATATACGGAACCGGCAGATTCAGTTATCAAATTTTTCCGGAGATGAGATTAAACGACTTCAACCGTTTGATTCTCCGCAACTCCGGCCAGGATGTGGCGATGACAATGTTTCGCGATGCATATATCCAGGAAACGGTCAAGCACATGAATTTTGCCACAATGGCTGCACGTCCTGCCGTTGTTTTCATCAACGGTGAATACTGGGGGATTTATAATATCCGCGAACGTTATGACAAACACTACCTCGAAACACATTACGGCGTCGACCGCGAACAGGTCGATCTCCTGACCGGTAACCGGTTCCCGAAGGAGGGTTCCAATGCTCATTACCTGGAACTTCTGGATTACCTTGAACGGAACCAGCTTCGGTTTTCGCGTCATTACGATTACATCAATACGATGATGG
>PWTU01000416.1 GCA_003562775.1 Ignavibacteriales bacterium | reverse complement strand
CGAAACGATAACGGTCCAAGCTCGTTTAATAATTTCTTGTTGTTTTGCTCATCGGTCGCATTTTCACCGGCATACCGCGCGGACAAAACACCCGGACGATGGTTAAGAAAATACACCTCAAGCCCGGAATCGTCCGCCAGAACCGGCAGACCTGTCGCTTCATGAATTGCACGTGCTTTTTGCAGTGCATTTTCTTCAAACGTCTTGCCGTCCTCGCGAAGTTTATCTTCTACACCAAGATCCTTCGCTGTTTTAATTTCAATCGACGGATCGTTTAATATTTCTTTTATTTCTCTAACTTTGTGTACGTTCGCTGTTGCAAGGACTAATGTCGGCATTTGGTTTTGTTTATTTGTTAATTGTTTTTGTTTAATGGTTCTTTCTATCAAATTATCTCACTACCGAATCAATCGCCTCATCTATTCGTTCCACTGGAATAAGCTCAACCGTTCCGGTGAAGTTATGTTCGCGTACGTTCGACCGGGGTACGACTGCGTGAGTGAATCCCAACTTTTGTGCTTCATACAAGCGTTGTTCAATTTGATTCACACCGCGTATCTCTCCGCCTAAGCCGATTTCCCCGATAACGACGGTTCTCGCATCGATCGCCGCATCGCGGAAACTTGATACCACTGCAATCGACACGGCAAGATCGACCGCCGGCTCATCTATCCGGATTCCGCCTGCAATGTTCACAAATACATCCTGCGTACCGAGCCGGTATCCCATTCGCTTCTCAAGAACGGCAAGCAATAACGCCAGCCGTTTCTGATCGAATCCGGAGGTGGTACGCTGCGGCATGCCGTAATTTGTCGAAGAAACCAGCGATTGCACTTCAATCAATATCGGACGGGTGCCTTCAATTGTCGGGACAACGGCAGATCCGGCAGCTTCGCTTTTTCGCTCGGATAAAAATACACGGGACGGATTTTTTACTTCAACTAATCCCTTCTCGTGCATCTCGAATATTCCTATCTCGTTGGTCGATCCGTATCTGTTTTTCAAAGCGCGCAAAATACGGTATGCGTAATGACGATCTCCCTCAAATTGCAATACCGCATCGACCATATGCTCGACGGCTTTCGGACCGGCAAGCATACCTTCTTTCGTCACGTGGCCTATTAGAATAACCGGAATCGACAGCTTCTTTGCGATTTTCATCAGGCCGGCGGTTGTTTCACGTAACTGCCCGACCGTGCCCGGCACACTTTGCAATTCGGGGTGCTGCATCGTTTGAATCGAATCAATTATTACAACGCCGGGAGTTTCAACTTCGATTGCTCTCTGCACGAGAAACAGATCCGTTTCGGGATAAATGAAAATTGTATCCGGATGCTCCAACGACAACCGGTCTGAACGCAGCTTGATTTGCTTGGGCGATTCTTCGCCTGCAACGTACAGTACGGATTTTTTATATAACAGGTCGGCTATTTGCAACATCAACGTAGACTTGCCTATTCCCGGGTCGCCGCCGAGAATAACAACCGCACCGGGCACCAATCCACCACCGACAACGCGATCGAATTCCTGCAAACCGCTCTGTATCCGCTGATCGTGTTGCAAATCGACACTACTCAGCGGGGCAACGGCGGATTTTTCCATCGCACCGGATAGGTTTTTCTTTCGATCTCCGCGTGTGACAATCTCCTCGGAGAGCGTATTCCATTCACCACAACCCGGACACTTGCCCGTCCACCGGGGGACGTTATAGCCACATTCCTGGCAAACAAACTGAGTAACAGTTTTCGCCACAGTAGTATTATCCTTTATGATCTACTTCAATGACCTCGCCGATGCCGAGTTTCTCGAGCGGCGATTTAATTTTCCGGGCATCACCGACGACGACAATCGCTGCTTTATCGGGGTGTAAATATTCGTTTGCGACACCTTTCACTTCTTCTACAGAAATCCGTTGGATATTGTCCACATATGTGTCGAAATAATTCTCCGGTAAATTATAGAGAGCAGCACTTGAAAGCTGGGTAGCAATTTGCGATGGCGTTTCAAATTGCCGCGGCAGCGACCGGATCAATCCGTCTTTCGCTGCATCCAATTCTTCCCCGGATACCCCCTCATCCTTTATACTCCGGATTTCCTTCAAAATTTCCTCAACCGATCTATCCGTATATTCACCCTGAAAACCGCCGTTTGTGACAAAATGACCTCCGAACTTTCGCATATCCCAGAGTGAAGAGGCGCCGTATGTGAACCCCTTGTCTTCCCGGAGATTAAGATTAATGCGGCTCGTGAACTGGCCTCCGAGAATCTGGTTCATTACCACGAGTGGAAAGTAATCTTTATGTGTCCGTTCAACTCCGCGATGACCGATGCGTATTTGCGATTGCACCGCCTCCGCCCTGTTCACTAAATAAATTGCAGTGCGTCCACGATCAGAAATTTCCGGAAGTTCAACGGATGGTAATGACCCGCTTTCCCAATTCGGGAACGTCGATTCAAATGTGTCGACAATCTCCGCTAAGCCGATATCGCCGACAACAACAACCGAAGTATTATTCGCTTTTAAAAATGAACTATATTTATTCTGCAACTCTGAAGCGGTTATTGAATCTACCGAATCGACGGTTCCCAAAAGCGGATAACCGTATGGGTGTTGCTTACCGTATATGGTATTTATAAACACCTTATTGGCCAGAACGTTCGGTTGATCTTCTTCCTGAAGTATTCTCGTCAACACGTTCTTACGAACGCGCACCAGTTCATAGTCCGGAAACAGAGGGTTCAGTATAACATCGGAGAAAACTTCGAGCGATGAAGTCAGGTGTTCACGCAGCGTTAGCATCGAAGCGCCGCAGCCGTCCATTGACGCCCACGTACTGAATTTTGTGCCAAAGTAATCGAAATCATCTGCAATTTGCAACGCGCTCCGGTTTTTCGTTCCTTCGTCGAGCATCTCGGAAAAAAGATTCGTCATTCCGGCCTTCTCAACCGGGTCTGAATATGCGCCCGTGCGTACGATGAGGTACACCTGTACCACCGGTAGTTTTTTATACCGGTACAGCCATAAATCGGCGCCTGTTGATAGTCGTGTTCTTTTTAATTTGGTTTCATCGAGAAGTGTAAAATCGGGAACAGCGCCCGCCTCGGGAATCTTTGCTCTGTTTGTTGTTGTATGCATAGTAAGTTTAAAAAATTATT
>PWTU01000407.1 GCA_003562775.1 Ignavibacteriales bacterium | reverse complement strand
TATCTCCACCTGAAAGTATCATTAGTCAGGGAGAGTTGGAACCTTGGATGCGTTGGTCCATAGTAACAGGCTCCTATGATGAGGAGAGTGGTCGATTTGGTGCTGTCGTTCCATTTGTCGGCACCGAATCTCATATATATGTCCTAATCGAAGGTGTTTACTCGCACGATATTGATATTCATGGGCATAATGATGATAATTCATTGAAAATACACGAGCACACGACAGATATTGATGATTCTCGTTTTCTTATTTATTGTATTGGATTCACAAACGCGTATCCTTGCACCGAAGATCATCGACAACAAACCAAAGACGCCTTGAATGAAATGTATCAAGCATATGTAATTGGATTGGGATACAAACAACCACACTTGCGCAAACCTCTATTATCTTTACAATTTAAGGATTCAACCGGCTGGGCAATAGATTATACATTATCAGAAAAATATGAATATCAGCTACATCGCACTTATCAGCAGGGCTGGTATAAGCCGGGTAACAAAG
Organism: Ignavibacteriales bacterium; assembly: GCA_003562775.1. Lineage (GTDB taxonomy): Bacteria > Bacteroidota > Ignavibacteria > T3Sed10-11 > T3Sed10-11 > T3Sed10-11. The sequence continues at coordinate 2,655 of PWTU01000407.1, read as the reverse complement.
ATGCGGTCACCGGATTCCCGGGAGGTAAAAGTTCTCCGCGTGACGACATAACCAGACATGAGTTTTTTCATTCTCTGCAGTTTGCATATGATTTGACGCGGGAAAATTTTCTGGCCTTTGAATATGATTTGAGGGTACCCAGAGTTATTGAGGGAACAGCAACTTCAGTACAAAGCTCAGTCAAGGGATTAACATGGTGCTCAGACGCGTGGCTTATGAAAATTAATGCAAGAATGTTCAGACCTGGGGAGGCAGACCATTCTGATTACCAGACTCAGGATTTTTGGCTATATGTCGGTAAGGTTATGAATCGCAAAGCAGATTACTTTATACCGGTTTTTGAAAAAGGTGGCCTCAGACCTCAAATCGATGATATGTTACGTAAAGAAGGGACCTTCAGTTCGCTGGGTCACGCTTACTGGCAATGGGCTAAGAATCAATCATTCGAGAAAAATATTATAATTGGTGATCTTAATGGAGAGCCGGTACCCGGAGGTGCTCCCTGTGCTCTCTATGAAGAGGCAGCGGTTCCGGACACTATTTATTATTCTCCGAATGATTGGGAGAATGCCGACACTAGTTTTATATTATTCTCTTTGGAGTCAACTGTTCTCAGTATCACTTTTGAATCAACCGATGCCTCATATGATACGGAAGTGGTAATACATTCGGAAAGCGATGCCGTGAAAGCAAAATTTTATTTTGAACATGAAGCAAATACTATTAATTGCCGGGGGAGATGGGATAATAATTCACACACATTTTCGGTAGATAATAAAGTAACTGCACACGTACTGGTTTCAAATACACATCCTGATAATGTAGCCTGGGTAAACTTTGTCTTCGGTGAACCCGCGGGAATTGTGACGGATATCGACGGAAATGCGTATAAGACAATAAAAATAGGTACTCAATGGTGGACGGCGGAAAATCTGAGAGTATCAAGGTATAATAACGGTGATACAATCGAGAATTTAACCACGTTAGAAGCATGGTCGGATTCGACCGTCGTGGATTCAATGATTGGTGCCTGGGCATACTATGAAAACAGTGTTGCATATAATAAACCCTATGGTAAATTATATAACTGGTATGCAGTCGGTGACCCCCGTGGTTTATGTCCCGCGGGTTGGCATGTGCCGACAAATGATGAATGGGCAATTTTAACGAATTTCCTCGGAAACGATGCCGGAGGCAAAATGAAATCAATCACCGGATGGGCTGATCCCAATATAGGTGCAACGAACGAAAGCGGCTGGTCAGGTCTTCCGGGCGGTATTCGTTCACATACCGGTGTTTTCAGCCGGTTTGGACTTAACGGTTACTGGTGGACGTCTACCGAAGAATGGAGACCCGAATATGATGACTCCTGGTACGTTGCCATCCATCGCCGCCTTGATTATGGTAATACAGACGTTCTTTGGGGTCGGTTCTCTAAACCAAGCGGTTTTTCGGTTCGATGTGTGCGTGACTAAATATACCCGGCACACAATTTGGTCCGGGTATTATAGATAGAATACTAAAACATTATGATGAGAACTTGTCATTTTTTTTATACCGAGACGAAACTATTCTTTTTCTTTGTGCTTCCATTACTTTTCTCTTTCTTTATATCTAATCTGTTGACATCACAAGAGATGAATGAACCGCTACTTCCTGATGATTTCATAATTGAGCAAACACTAATGTCCGATGTTGTTGAGGATTCAGATCATATCGACAATACAACTGCTGCAATAGAAAACCTTACCGTCGAGCCCCGCGCGACAACTGCCGTGTTATCGTGGGAGCCGTTACAGAATGCAGAACCCGGTGTTGTACAGGGGTATACTATTTCCCGCAGAACCGAAGGGGATATGTATGAAGCACCTGTTGCTTACACTGGTACGGATACTTTTTACATTGATTCACGACTCGAAATGGGGACAACGTATTACTACATGATCACCGCACGAATAGATCACGAGGAATCGGGTCAATCCGACGAAGTTAGAATTACCACTCTCCCGACTCAGGATAATCTATACACCTATGCAAATCTAAAAACCGCAGTACTCATATATATAAACACGAACGCCGGCGAAATACCAGACGACCAAATTCAGCGGATTAAAAACGCAATTGAGGTGGCCCGCTCATTTATCTGGCGGAATTCGCTGATGAAGCTCAATCTTCAGGTAACATACTATGTTATCGGGGATCATAAAATTTTCGGAGATGGGGGCGATTACTGGGGCAGCGTACAAAAGACCGCAGAACATTTAAAAGAACTGGGTGTCATGAATACACAGTATGACATCGTTTACCGGGTTTCACCGGCGACGGGGGGATACTGGTCGTATGGCGTCTTAAATCTTGATCTTCCCGGTCCTGTCCGTCAGACCGGCTTTTCCCACTCTGTCTGGCCTACGAGATCGGGAGTCCGGTATCACGGGCACGATGCAGATACACATTATGATTTAAGCTGGGTCTTTCTTCACGAAGTTCAGCATGCAATCGATGCGGTTTACAATGCAAACGGTTTGCCGCAAAAACATCACGGGGACAGACCGCATCTGTTTCCATACCCTGCCGGAGAGCATTACGATTTCCAGGCAAAGATGTTTCGTGTTTTTGATAAGTATGAAGAATTATTGAGTAACTGGGGAGGAATAT
>PWTU01000252.1 GCA_003562775.1 Ignavibacteriales bacterium | reverse complement strand
TAATCTCCCGCCGTCAAACGATAGAGATACACCCCGCTCGACAATTGTGCAGCATCGAACGTCACCTGATGTGTACCGGGATTCTGTACTTCATTAACCAGTGTTTTAACCTCTTGACCCAGAACATTGTATATCTTCAGCACAACCTTTTCGGTTTGCGGAATATTATACTGAATGGTCGTCGAAGGGTTAAATGGATTGGGATAGTTTTGTTCCAATACAAACCTTTCCGGCACTTCTCCTGGTTTGATGTCGTCGACAGATACAACAATTACATATCCAGTTTCCGGAAGCGGCCATTCGGGCACCCAGTCAGCAGCGTCGTCAACTTGCGTTATCCCAAACCCCCACACATCGGTTGCAGCAGTACCCATTCGAATCTGTTCGAAATACGCAAGAATTCCGATATCATTTCCTGTCGTTCCATATAATATCCTCTCGTCAATCAATGGGTCAAATCCAGGGTTCATCTCCACATTACCTGATTCCTCTAAGAAAGGATACGCATCATCGTCGGCGAACATCTCTACGGTTGGTTCATTCATCCACATTGGAGTATATATCCAATTCGATGACGTATCATTCCAGGCAGCCCAGAAATCGGTAACGGCGCTCGGCCAGTAATATTTATTATCCTTCACTTCAATTCTTCTCAGCCCTTCAGCAGCGTCAGGATCATCAGGATTAAACATTTCAGAATTGTGATCGTCAAGGGGTTGGAAAGCGATTACTCCATAGGTTGAGTCCGGCTCCCACAAATTATCCCACCATGGATGCTCCGCTTGGTCCACGCCGCCGACGTAATTGGCATAGAAGACATTGTTGTTGATCTTGGCATCGGTCGCGTTAAAAATAAAGAAAGGATTTTTGAACGTATAGATCACCTTATTGTCAATAAATTCAAAATAGCTTGTATAGAATTTCGTGACTGGCGCGGCGGCATATGCATTTACTGCGAGCATGGTATTCCCGACCATACTCAAGGTATCAGTGTAAGTCTCACCGGGCCACATATTCCTGATGACCTCTCCTATGTACCATTGGTTCGGGTGAACCATATTCCTGAAATGAGAATTGGTAATAAAGAAACTATCCCAGTTTCCGTTATACCCGATGGCAAACGCCTGCCAACCATCAAACACACAGTTATCCGCTGAGAGCCTGACGTAATCTCCCGATACCACCACTGCAATTCCATCGGCATTCGCAACGTTATTCGTTGCTTTTGCAAGCAGATAGATATCCTGGAGGTGAACATTGATCCCGTCTCCGGATATGGAAAATATCGTTTCGGGGATGCTGGCATCGGGAAGAACTGCCGGCTGGATGGTTGGCGGTCTGTTTGTGACAGGATCTACAACTCCGATGACTGATATATCTTCTGTGATTATTATGGCATCGGTATATTTATAGGTGGTATCGAGTGAGACGAGTCGATAGACAGTACCTGCTTGAGTCCCGTCGATAAGATCGTTCAGGTTACCCTGTGTCGCATATACATCGACTGTATCGGTTTGTGCATACGACAACATAGGTACACTTACGAACGTCACCATGGTAATTAAAAATATCAATTGTTTCATATAAATCGCCTCCTGATGGTTAGTGAGAATTATAGTTTACTCCCTTTTCGCCCGAAGATCCAATCGAACGAAAATGGTTTTACAACTACCCTTTCTTTATTATATAGCTCATTTTAACTCATAATTGCCAGCGAATCCCTATATTGGCAGTCATACCATATGTCTCAGAAGATCGCGGCGTCGATGGATACATTTGAAGCACATTGAGATCTTTTTGTCCGTTGATATTATTCACATCACCGAAAATTTGAAGGCCAAACCATGGTAGTTTCTGTCTGAACGAAAGATCCCACCGTGTATACGATGCTGTGGATGCTCTTAATTGAGGCCATTGATTCACTGCTGCGAAGACATCGTCATAATAAAGCATCGACACACGAACGGAGAAATCTCTATAATCGTATCCAATCGAAAAATTGAGAATATGGTTGGGCTGAAACAGGAGCCTGTCGGTAAAGGAGGTATCGATATCCGTTGCACTTGTAGCCCCGGCATAGACAAATGGATATTCTGCTTCGGAATATCCAAATGTATAGTTAAGATTTAAAACCAACCCCTTCAATGGATCCGGCAAATACCAGAAATGTGTCTGCCAATCGAGTTCAATGCCCCAATTATTTATCACGTAAGGGCTATTTACAAATGTGCTGATATTATAAGTGAGATGTTCGGCAGGGTTCCTATATGGCAGATAGTACGGTGCGGCTTCGAGCCCCGCCTTATTGAATGTCCATGGATATATGAGGTCTTCAATTTGCTTCAAGAATCCTCCCATGGTAAACAATCCGATCCTGTTTTCATAAAAAGATAAATACACATCATAATTTCTTGAACGCGAGGGTTTTAAATTATAATTATTCCATGCAAGCGCAGCTCCCGTTGTCACATCAATTCTCGGTATGATGGCGTTAAAATCCGGATAAGATATTGTATGTGAATATGCAAGACGGATGTCGAACCAGGAAGTGAGTTTATAGCGAATATTCAAATTTGGCAACCAGTATGGATGGTTTACGGTTACGGTTGTATCCCTATGATCGTATGTTTGGTATGAAAGCGGAGCCTGTTGTCCACGAACTCCGGAATACGATGTTTGAAGATGCTGATATCGAATACCAGGGATTACAGTAAGTTTCGAACCGATGTTTAATGTCGCCATCAAATACCCTGCCGTGAGAATCTCCTCTCCCGAATAATCGTTCGTTCTTGACAGATAATTATTCGGTGCAAAAGCTTCTCTGCCTCCGGCATCGGCAAATCCTTCAACATTATTCTGTGCGAACCGTATCAATTCTTCGGCCAAACCAAAATGTATAGGATTATGCATATCAAAATCTCCGTCAAGAAATTTCCCAAAACTAAAGTTTTGATCCACAAAGAACGAAAGCGGGATATCGCGGGTTTCTATTCCGAAATACTCTTTAATCATTTCGACGGCTCCCCGTGCACTCGGGGAGATGAAGGTTGCATTCGTAGTATACGCATCAGCGTTGAACGATCTATCCGTATTCCGATACTTACCACCGAATTTTATTTCAGAGGTGATCATATCCGAAAAACTCACCGGCATATCAAGATCCAATGATGCCTCCAACGCACGCTCTTCTGTACGGCTGCGAGTGTTCGAGATCGTATGCAATCTCGCTGCATCCGGATTGGTGAAAACAGCTTCCGTAACAGTCTTTGGATCCAGATTTTCAACATTATCAAATTGAGCGAGACCTGCCGGCGACTGATAAAAATTGATTTGCCAATCATCGGGGTTTTTAGTTGCGGAAAAGTTGTGAGATAATCTCAAATCTACATTGAAAACAGACACTTCCCGTTCGATACGCAGAGCATTGCTCATCATATTCAGCTCACTATTTGCATATGTGAGAGCATAAATATGCTGATTTCGAGCACCTGGACCTTCATTTATTATGAGGTTTTGATTCCGATCTATAATTTCCGTCATACCGGAACTGTAAAAATTCGAAAAACTCACTCTCCCTGCCGGTATCCTATAATCCATCAGGAGTGCGGCATTTGTCCGGTCTCTATCTCTACCTATGTTGTGAAGATTAATAGAGCGTGTCAGGTAGTTCTCCTGATCGGCACCTCTGTTTCTGTAATTAGCTCCGATTTCATTTGAAGCGAGATTGCGCCGTTCAATATTTGCCTGCAATAGAACTCCGAATCGCTCATCGAAAAACCGATTCTCAATTGTGGGAACAAACTTATAATTATTATATTTATTATATGCGTTTGGTAGACCGGTATATCCACCTTGAGCTTGCAAACGGAACCCTAATCCCTCTCGTCCTCCTCTTGCTTCTCTCAGTCTAAAGTTTACCGTACCGCCTAATGCACTCGCATCCTGATCCGCTGTGACGGTTTTAAAGACTTCAATGGTTTCAAGCATATCGGAGGATATCATACTCAGATCGGCGCCCCGGTCATCGCGATTTGATGAGGCCATTCTAATCCCATCGATCGTTATAGCATTATGCTTCGGTTCAAGACCTCGGACAACCACCTGTGTTCCTTCCCCGCCAACCCTCGTTATATAAACCCCCGGGAGTCTTCCTATCGATTCTGCTGCGGTAGCATCAGGAAGCTCCTGCATCCGGGCAGAAGATACTACACTTACTATGGATGAAGATGTGAGCTGTCGATTAATAGCTTCCATTTGACCCGCAGCTTGGGCAGTAATGGCAATTTCATCAAGCAACACACCCACCCATTCTAACCGGATAGTTACCTCCAATTCTTCTCCTCCCCTTACCGTAACCTCTACTTCTTTCCTTTGATAGCCGAGATATGAAGCGATGAGTACATATTCACCCGCCGGAACCCGGGTTATTGTAAAATCACCCGAGATGTTTGTTGCCGCGCCAATAGTGGTACCGGCGATTAGAACATTCGCACCGGGAAGCGGTTGACCTGTGTTCGAATCTACAACTTTCCCCTTAATCACTCCAAATTCCTGCTGGACCCTTTGTTGAGATCCGATCACATATCCACCGCTCTCAAGTGCAATGTAATCGAGATCGCTTCCGGCGAGTAATTGTTCGAGTGCTTCCGGGACTGTCGCTCCCCGCAGGTTTACTGTAACTTTCCGATTAAAAACAAAATTGTCATCACTGAACACAAGATTAATGTTCCCCCGCTCTGCGAGAGTTTGAAGTGCAGCACGTAAACTGACATCCACAAAATCGACATACAGAAGGACCGGCAAATTCCTTGGAACTAACAAATTAGAAGTATTATTTAAACTGGATACATATCTTCCTTCCTTATCTGCTGTTTGTTCCTGAGCGCAAAGATCTGTACCCATCAAGCCCGATAAATAAATTACTAATCCAACTATGATAATATAGATCATGGTTTTCATAAGTGCCTCCGCCCCGATTAATTTCAGGGACAGTCTAATTTTATTCTTTTCCAACCAATATCACTCTTCTTCCTTCACGTTCGAAATGAGCGTTAAGCGATATTGATAATGCCCGAATAATTTCGTCGATCGATTCGTCCGAAAATGTAGCAGTGATATGTCGATCATATAGAGATGGTTCTTGAACGACGATCTCCATATTGTAATTTCGCTCAAGCTGTTTAAATACGTCCCGTACCGGCGTTCTGTCAAAAATAAGCTTACCTTCCAGCCACGCAAGATATGTATTCAACGAGACCGGTTCGGGAGAAGCAATTGTCCCATCCTGAAGTATATAGCTGTAAAATCCACGAGTAATAGTAACAGCATCTTCCGGCACACCGTCTTCCGTTCGGAATGCAACCATTCCTTCCGCTACTACAACTTCAACCTGCTTATCATCTGCCCATGCCCGGACATTAAATTGGGTTCCCAACACTTCAACTGTCATTCCACCTGCACGCACGATAAACTGGTTATCATTATGATTGACCACGTCGAAATACGCTTCTCCTTCGAGATGAACCTCACGAACTCCACCGGTAAATCGCTCCGGAAAACGCAGTGTACTTGCAGCATTGAGTGAAACTTTCGTCCCATCACTAAACCGCAGGTTGACACGCTGTCCTTGATCGGTTGCTATCTCCCTCATCGTAAGTTGATCGGGATCATCTGCCAAATCCTGCTGGTCAATACCGACCTGATAAGAAACAAATGCTATCCCCAATATGAGAAGGATCATCGCAGCAACACGGAAAACCGTCCTAAAAGGAGAAGATAATCGATGGGATTGCCGGGTTTCGGCGTAAGACTGGAATCGCCGGGAATGTCGCATTTCTTCAGGTTTTTTTTCTCCAATTCTCGCCTTCATTGTAAATGCTTCCCATTCGGATTCAAGATCGCATGGATCTTTCCAAATTCTTGCTTGAGAACGAAGCGATTGGAGGTCTTTTATAAACTTCCCTAAATCAGGATCGTTTTGGAGTGTTTTTTCTACCTCCTGCCGTTCCTCCTGCGGAGGTTCATCTGCAAAATATCTTGCTAATTTTTCCCAGTTTACATTCTTGTTCATATATATATTTTTCTTTCTTTCTGTTATACACTAATAAGACGACACAAATAAGGTTTTCCCTTACTGTATATTTTCCCCGGGATAGAAATAATCGGTTGGGAGGTGTATAAATGAGGATACCTTCCTCTTACAAAATCGAGTCCTAAATAACCAATAGAAAAGTAAACACAGGTAGATAATCGTAAAGCATAGATCGAATTGTCTTTAATGCGTGTCCCATCTGTGCTTCCACGGTTTTAATGGAGAGTTCCAGTACGTCTGCGATTTCTCTATAGGTAAGCCCTTCACTCCAGTGAAGTGTAAAGATCAGACGACGCCGGTCGGGGAGAGATTCAATTGCACGTTCTACCGTCCTCAGCAATTCTTCGTGATGGAACTCTTCATCGATCCATTCCTGCGTAAATTCAACCGATTTAGATTCCTCCTCCCACCGCCGTACCACTTCCTGATGTTTAAGAAAATCTAATGCCTGATTCCGCACTCCCCTGTAAAGATATGCCTTCAATGACGTGTGAATTTTAAGTTCATACCTCTTTTTCCATAGTTTTTCAAATACATTCTGGACTAGTTCTCTGGCAATTTCACGGGATTTGACGAACCGTTGTGCAAAACTACACAGTTGAGGATAATACAATTGAAAAACAGCTTTAAATGCTTCATGGTCATCATGTGCAATCCGTTTCAACCATTCCTGTTGTTTCTCGCTGTCTTCATTTTGAAAAGACCTGGAAGAGGATTTACCATCTGAAGAAGATACCATCACCCTTCGTTTAATATTCAAGGAATCAAATAAAGCAGAAACGGCATGCAATTTGTATAACTAATTTCCGACAAAAAGTCAAGGGGAGATAAAGAGCAAATATTTTTAAGAAAAATATCTTAAAATGCGAATCGGGATACATTCACCTGCATGACCTATAGCTTTTGTATATCCCTGTAGGTTACAAGCTTCACCTTGTCCTCTTTGAAAAGGGCTTGTATTCGCGGAGATAAAAGTACATCCAACTCAGCCTGGCGATGTGAGGCCACCAGCGGTCGCCCGTCTTCGGTATTCATAATCGGGTTATTCAGATCTACCAACACCTGCATTTCGGGATGTGCCCGGGCTGCATGAATCACCACAAGGTTGATTTTATCCGCTTTCAGGTTATTGTTTATATAATCAAGGAAATCGGATTTCTTCTCATCAATTGGTGTATCAAAAAGCGTCTTATAATTTTCGTCCATATACATAGACATACGCAACTCGTATTCATCCGCCAAATCGATTACCAATTGTTCCAACTCGGGTGTCGCTATCGCCGTACGCATATGGAAATCAATATATTCAATATCCAGGCCGGTAGCCAGGGCCCGTTCAATTTGGGCTTTCAGTTCCCGCCGGACTTCGTCCGGCTTGTAATCTTGTTCAAGGAACTCCGTAGTGGAAGGATAAAAATGACCTTCTTTGTTTACCAGACTCGGTACTGCTTCCGGTCCAAGCACCGGGCCCCAGCGGTAGTGCTTCCATTCCGCATTCAGAGTCAAATGTACACCAACCGCAATCTGGGGATTTTCCTTAAGGATTTCAACGGCTTCCTGGTACCATGGACAAGTAAACATGACCGATGCTGAAAGCGGAATCCCGGTTTCAGCCAGATCCCGTAGTGCCATATTGGTAGCATGGTTCATTCCAATGTCATCGACACGCAAAAGCAATGTATATTCATCTCTCGAATTTGATGCGAGAGTCCGATCGGCAGCGAAATACAGATTTCCTGAAGCTAACACCATCATGCTAACCAAGGCAATAATCCACTTTGTTTTCATCAGATACTCCGAATTTTTTAGTGGAACAATTCAAGATGCCGGACACTCAATTCCGATGACTCACCGATGGCTGGATCAAGATCAGGGACCAGATATATAGCGTCAACATTTTCCAGCTTTAATGGAATTTCTTTCGATATACCGGGTGTCCAATCCGGTTGCGTAAATGTTTCAAATTTAACACGATGGGTATTCCAATCACCTGCAGGAGGTAACAGGAATTCATAGTGTGAATAGGTTTGATTTCCATCTTCTCCGAAATCGGATTGAGATAATTTTATTAAAAGGTCGGTGTCATTTTTATAAGCGATTTCCAGTTCGGAATAGTTTTCAAGAGTATATCCCAGATCACAGATCAATTCAACCCAGGGTATCCAATCATCCGATTCACTCCTTTGTGCAATGGTAAAAGAAACCGTAGCGATCCCATCGGTAATCAATTCTCCGTCGATCCGGTATTCACTTCCAAACGAATCTACAGCAGGATACCAGTCACTTGCTGTAAAGATCAAGTTTCTATTCTGTTCATCATGATTACCGCACGCAATAATACCTGTTATAACAAAAATGATACTAATAATCAGTATACATATATTAGGCAATTGATTACAAGTCATTTGTCTGTCCAATTTTTAATAATCAGAAGGTGAGTTCGTAGCGAAGGTAAATAATTATTCAGTGAAAATCAAGACAACAATTTACCCATTGCATATAAATAATTTTTGGATTCCTGTCAGGGAAAGAAGCTCTTTAGTTGTTATACATAGAAAATGAACAATTCGTTGTATAAAGCGAAGATATCATCTCGCCAAGAATACCATTACGTCTGAAATATCCACAAATAATACATTTTAATGCAACTCTTTGTTTGATAAAAACTGTAAACCAAATATAAACTAAGGTGTATAAAATGAACCGATTAACATCACTTGATGCATTTCGAGGTGCGACAATTGCTGCTATGATACTGGTAAATAATCCGGGAAGTTGGAGTTATGTTTATAAGCAACTTGGGCATGCTTCATGGCACGGCTGGACATTTACCGATGTTATCTTTCCCTTCTTTCTCTTCATAGTTGGTGTTGCAATTGTTTACGCATTTTCAAAAAAAGTTGAATCAGGTGCACCGAAAAAAGATTTGTACGTAAAAGTTATCCGGCGTACAGTGATTATCTTCGCCCTTGGACTCCTTATCAACGGCTTTCCATATTACGACTTATCAAGCATACGGATAATGGGTGTGTTGCAGAGAATTGCAATTTGTTATCTAATTGCATCAATAATATTTTTAACCGGTGGCATACGATGGCAGGCTATGTGGAGTGTAATTCTTTTGCTTGTGTATTGGGCGTTTATGGAATTTTATCCGGTCCCTGGGGTCGGTGCGGGATTGTACGAGCCCGGTAAGAATTTTGCTGCATACATCGATAGTCTCGTGCTGAGCGGACATATGTGGACAGTGACACAGACATGGGATCCGGAAGGATTATTCAGCACGTTACCTGCAATATCCACAACGTTGTTCGGAGTACTAACCGGACATCTCCTCCGAAGCGAAAAAACACCGATCGAGAAAACAATGTTGTTGTTAATCATCGGAAATGCAGCGATGTTTATCGGGGCAGTCTGGGATGGATGGCTCCCCATCAATAAAAATATCTGGACAAGTTCGTATGCCGTATTTATGGGTGGATTGGCGCTTGTCTGCCTTGCATTCTTCTATTACATTATCGACATAAAGGGCTATAAGAAGTTTACCCAACCCTTTCTCGTGTACGGTATGAATGCCATTACCGTTTATGTTCTATCGGAGTTGGGCGCCCGCATTGTCAATATCATTACGGTTACAATGCCTGACGGAACCAAAGCCGGATTACGGCAATATTTGTTTGAAACTGTCCTTGCTCCGTTCTTTGGTTATATGAATGGTTCGCTGACGTATGCTATCATGTACATAATTCTCTTTTACCTCTTGATGCTGATACTATATAAAAAGAAAATATTCATCAAAATATAATGTACCTGTGCATCGGACATATATCACAAACTATTGAACCGGAGGACTCTTTGACAGGAATTGATTATTTCATTGTTGGAATTTATTTCGTTATCCTCTTGTCAATCGGTATTTATTTATCGAAAAGGGCGGGCAAGAGTACAACAGAATTTTTTATATCCGGTAGAAACTTTCCATGGTGGATCGCCGGTACGGCTATGGTTGCTACTACGTTTGCTGCTGATACACCTCTTGCCGTTACCGAGCTTGTAGCGAGAAACGGTATTGCAGGAAACTGGTTGTGGTGGAATATGCTTATCGGCAGCATGCTGACTGTGTTTTTCTTTGCGAAACTATGGCGACGTGCAGGAATATTGACCGATGTTGAGTTTATCGAAATCCGATATTCGGGTAAGTCCGCTGCTTTCTTGAGGGGGTTCCGTGCTTTATATATCGGTTTAGTCATGAACATCATTGTCATAGGTTGGGTAAACCTTGCCCTTGAGAAGATAATTCGCGTCCTCTTTCCCGGTCTCACATTTTTCGGAATAGAGCATATTTCATTTCTCGGGTTCGAGTTTAGTGCTGCGTTGCTCTGGGTCGCCTGTGTTATGGCATTCGTGGGGTTATATTCTTCTCTTGCAGGACTATGGGGAATTGCAATCACCGATATGCTGCAATTTACCGTTGCAATGGTGAGCACCATTCTTCTCGCTATCGTTGCCGTGAACTTACCGGAAATCGGCGGCATGGCTGCTCTCATCGAGAAGCTTCCCGAAGGAACAACCCGCTTTACTCCCGTTATCGGTTCTCAAATGGGTGTGGGTGAAGTTTTATCCCTCTCAGTTGCCGCATTTGTTGCACATCTTGCCGTACAATGGTGGGCATCGTGGTATCCGGGAGCAGAACCGGGCGGTGGCGGATATGTGGCTCAGAGGATGTTCTCAACAAAAGACGAAAAAAACTCCCTTTTCGCTGTTCTATGGTTTACGATAGCTCACTATGCCGTTCGTCCCTGGCCCTGGATAATTGTTGCATTATGTTCCCTGATACTGTATCCGGATTTGGGATACGGTGAAAAGGGTGATGGGTTCGTGATGGTCATGCGTGATTTTTTACCTGCCGGAATGCTGGGCTTATTGGTAGCAGCATTTTTTGCGGCGTATATGTCTACTCTCGGAACGCATCTCAACTGGGGAGCTTCTTATGCTGTGAACGATTTCTACCGTAGATTTTTGGTCAAAAAGAGGGATGAGAAGCATTATGTCCTCATATCCAGAGTGGCGACGATTCTCTTACTTATCCTCTCTTTGTTTGTTACCGCCCGGCTTGAAAGAATTACCGCTGCCTGGGAATTTATTATAACCGCGAGCGGTGGTATGGGGCTTGTGCTTATTCTCAGATGGTATTGGTGGAGGATTAACGCGTGGAGCGAGATTGCAGCAATGATTGCACCCTTTGTATTATATGCAGCGATCATAATGTATACATCAACGCTCCCTGCCGATGCTCCCATTCAAGAATATCTCCGGTTTCCCTATACATTATTTTATATTGTTGCATTAACTACACCGACGTGGCTCCTTGTTACCTATCTCACCAAACCTTCCGATATGAATGTTTTACGTTCTTTTTATGCGCGGGTGAAACCGGGGGGCAAACTCTGGAAACCCATCGCCGACCAGATGCCCGATGTCAAACCCTCGTTTAATTTTAAAGAGCTGCTGATTTGCTGGATCGCTGGTATCGTCATGGTTTATATGGCATTATTCGGTATGGGGAAATTATTATTTGGTGAATATACCATGGCGTTCCTTTACTTCGTAGCCGTCACCTTAAGCGCCTTTATAATTTCATATATCATTAGAAAAGATGATTTGTCACTTTAAAATTTTTCCGGGAAAATATACATCGTAAACACCGGCAATGAAAAACTTAGGAGGATTTTCAGGCAGGACATAAAAAAACGCTAAAACAGTTTGTTATAGCGGTTTTTCAAGTGGGCGCTGGCTGATTTGAACAGCCGACCTCCTGCTTGTAAGGCAGGCGCTCTAAACCAACTGAGCTAAGCGCCCTTGAACTTTTAGAACTTTAAATATACCAAAATAGTAGATTATTTTCAAATTGACATCCTCCTTAATATAGC
>PWTU01000341.1 GCA_003562775.1 Ignavibacteriales bacterium | reverse complement strand
TTTATGTGTATGATACCGATAAATATTCAACGCGGATAAATTGTACTGAGAAATTATCACCGTATAATGCTCCACCCGAGATGACCGGTGTTCAGGTTGAAGTGTATTTTTCGGATTCCAAACCGGTGCAGGAATCACAGGATGATATTGCCGGAAAAGTTGTCGATGAATTAATTGAGATGGGAGTTATTCGGTCGAAAAAGGATATCCTGTATGTTCAAACCAAATGGGTGCCGTGGGCAAATGTTGTTTTCGATCTGGAACGAAAGGAAGCACAGAATAAAATTTTCACATGGCTGGAAGAGCATGGATTGCAGAGAGAAGACGATGATCTGCATCCAATGACCGACTGGAATGCGAAATTAAAAGATACCAATGGAGTGGGTAACGCAAGTATTATTCTTGCCGGGCGATACGCACAGTGGAAGTATTTCTGGACGGACGATTGTGTTTTGCGAGGTAAATTTATAGGTCAAAATTTAGTCGAGTAATATTTAGTGAAGATCTTACCTATATCAAACATACCAATTAAACTTAAACAAAAGGTAATAGGGTATATCGGTAAAACTGTTCTGGGGACGGTTACCCATGTTGTCACCGATAAACCAATTATTTCCCTGACATTTGATGATGGACCCGATCCATATTGGACACCTCAATATCTGCAAGTATTAAAAAAATATAATGCATTAGCTACTTTTTTCGTAGTTGGAAGTTATGTTAATAAGTATAAAAATATTGTTGAAGATATTTACAACTCAGGCCACTCAATCTGTAATCATTCTTGGAATCACCGATCATTTCCCGGTATCAGCCGGGAAGAGTGTAGGCAAGAAGTGTTAGCTTGCGAAAAAGAAATTGCTCCATTTACAAGCTATAAAATATTCCGCCCGCCATTTGGAGAAATGAATTGGTCAACCAGAATCGAATTGAAAAAACTTGGATATACTGTTGTTACAGCAAACAGGCATGCATATGATTGGGAAAATAAAGAGACGAAGTGGATGGCAGACCTATTGATATCTCGGACACAATCCGGAGATATTATATTGATGCATGATATTCTCTTTGATCGCAGAGATTGCTCAAGAAGTAATAGTTTAAATGCATTAAAAATATTTTTAGAAAATTCATCAAAACAATTTAGATTTGTAACGATTCCCACATTATTACAATCCGGCAAACCTGTTCTGGTAAATTGGAACCGTGAATCCAATTCAATGCGTGATGATGCCAATAAGCTGGGGAATACTGGTACAATTAACACCGTATGAAACTTAGTATAATCATTCCTGCTTTCAATGCAGGTAAAACAATCGGTCAACAATTGAATGCATTGAAAAAACAAAAATGGGATGAATCCTGGGAAGTTATAATTGCAGATAATGGATCAACCGATGATACGGTCGATACAGTTTCGCGGTATAAGGACGAATTACCCGGATTACATATTGTCAATGCAAAAGGTAAAAAAGGCCCATCGTACGCCCGTAATGCCGGTGCCCGGGAGGCAAAGGGAGACGCGTTTATATTTATCGATGCCGACGATGTTGTTGGAAGTGACTGGTTATATACGCTGGGAAGTGCGCTTCGGAAATATGAAATGGTGGCTTCCCGGTTTGAACAAAATGAACTAAATAGCCCCGAAGTCCTGAAAATAATGAAGAGTCCGCAACTCGATGGTTTGAATAAATTCCGATTTTCTGATTTTTTACCGTTTGCCGGTGCATGTGGGTTGGGAGTACGACGAGAGGTACACGAAAAAATCGGCGGTTTTGATGAAGCGCTCATAGCTGGCGAAGATATCGATTATTGCTGGAGAGCACAATTGCAGGGAGTTGAATTATCGTATATACCGGATGCGGTTGTTCATATACGGTTACGGGGAGAGGTAAAAGGTGTGTTTCGTCAATATATTCGCAACGGTGAATATTCCATACCAATATACAAAAAATACCGGGATAAGGGAATGCAGTATGACGGTATAAAAGCCGGTTTATACCGGTGGTATGGTTTGATTCGACGACTTATAAAGATTCGTTCACGCCATGACTACACAGTATGGCTGAAAGAGTTCGGTTATAGATTCGGTATTCTCAAGGGCTGTTTAAAATACAGGGTCCTGGCATTATGACACCTTCCCATGTCAGGCTGAGCGAAGTCGAAGTCTGACTGGTATGATATTGAGCAAGTATTTATTTCATTGATTTAGCTTTAGTATCACGGAAACAAAATGTCGCTAAAAAGAAAAATAATAGAGTATTTTGTAGTCAGGATCGGTGCCTACATCGATGCTCATTCAAGAACGATTGCACAGAGAACGATGCCGGTGTTTGCAAATAAACCGGGTAACTGCACTATAGAACTGCCCCGGAGAATAACAAATTCTAAGCGCATTACTATGGGCGATAATGTATCTCTCGGACCGGGATGCTGGTTGATTCCGATAACTGAATACCCGAGCAAAAAAATGACCCATCCCGAGCTGGAAATCAAACAACAGCAATTTGATCCTCATATCACAATAGGGAACAGAGTAACAGCGACTGCTCACTTGCAAATTTTTTCACAGGAAAAGGTGATCATTGAGGATGACGTCATGTTTGCATCCAATATATTTATAAATGATGGATCCCACGGCTATCAAAAAGGTAATGTTCCGTATAAATATCAACCGATTGAACTAGTCTCGCCGATCACAATAAAAAAAGGCTGCTGGATCGGACAAAACGTGGTTATTTTAGGCGGTGTCACAATAGGTGAATATTGTATCATCGGTGCAAACAGTGTGGTGAAGGATTCTGTCCCGTCGAATTCTATAGCTGCCGGCAACCCTGCACGAGTTATAAAAACCTGGGATCATGAAGCAAATAAATGGAAAAAACCGTAAATGACGCAAAAAAAATCAATTAACAATCAGGAACCCTTTGTAAGCATACTAACTCCGGTATATAATACTGAGAAATATCTGCGTGAGTGCATCGAAAGTGTACTTCAACAGACATATTCCAACTGGGAGTATGTCATTGTTAATAACTGCAGTACCGACGGTACGCTTGCAATAGCTCAGGAGTATGCTAATAAGGATAAGCGAATACGGATACACAACAATGAACAGTTTCTGAATCAGATGCAGAACTGGAATCATGGACTACGACAGATTAATCCGGA
>PWTU01000249.1 GCA_003562775.1 Ignavibacteriales bacterium | reverse complement strand
TTTCGACGCGCTGGTGAGTGCCTTAAACTTTGATGATCCAAAATCGGTGGATATTATAAATAACTGGGCGAGCGAAAAAACACACGGCTTGATTGAGGAAGTAATCGATGAAATCGACGGCGCGACGATTATGTTTCTGATAAATGCTCTTTACTTCAAAGGTACCTGGTTATATGAATTCGATCCGGATAAAACGAAGCCGGCGCCGTTTTACCTTGCAAACGGTTCGCAAACAGAGGTCAAAATGATGAGTCAGCTCAGTGAGTATCATTACTATGCAAACGAACAATTTCAGGCGATCGATTTACCCTACGGAGATGAAAAATTCAGTATGACTGTGTTTCTTCCCCGGCCGGGCATTAATATAGACGGTCTCATATCACAAATCAATAATCAATCGTGGAGTTCGTGGATTAACGGTTTTCCGGAAGAGAAGCTGAAAGTAAATTTGTATATGCCAAGATTTACCATCGAATATGAAAAAGAACTGAAAGAAGTTCTTACATCGCTCGGAATGGGCATTGCATTTGCTCCTTCTGCCGATTTTACGAATATCAACAAGCTTGGTGGTATTTGGATCGATGATGTAACTCACTTCACCTACGTTAATGTCGATGAAGAAGGCACGGAAGCCGCCGCGGTTACGGTTGTGGAGATGATAAGGACAACTTCTGCAGGTCCACCTGTTATGCGGATTGATCGTCCGTTTTTCTTTGTGATTCGTGAAAACCAGAACGATACAATATTGTTTATGGGGAAGGTGATGAATCCGAATGCCGGATAAAATATTAGTTTACAGAAAGGAAGATGAAAGATGAATTCCAATATAATTAATACTCTCCACCGGGGAATCGTATTTTCTATTCTATTTTTTATTTTCTTCTCGTGTTCGCAGCCCGGCGAGGTTGATGAGGGTATATATGCACCGGTTGAGTATATTACTATTTGTTTTACAGAGCATGTGGTCGAGATGCCCGATCCGTATGCCGTGGTTTCATTGGATGCTCTAACAGAAGAGGCAGATAGTGTCCTGATAATAATTGAACAATTTGATCCCGACGCGACGATTAGGCGGTTTTTACCCGAGTATACACATGAGGGAAATGGAAGACACGACTGGTCGAAAGTATTTCGCATCCGATTCAATCATTTTATTCCCTTCTTCGATATTAAAGGACCGCTGGAAGCATTGGATGTCGTTGTTTGGGTTGATCCGCCTCTTTCATATGCGGTATAAATTTTCAGTACAAATAATAGGAATCGATTCTATGCGTAACAAATTGCATTTAATCTTTATAATCGGGTTGTGCAAGATTTTATTTCAGGTGACACTACTCGGTCAGTCTTACACGCCGTTTGGCGGATTTATAGAACGCGATCTTTTCTTTAAGCCGGTTAGCGTATCACCGAACAGCCCCGGATTGTTCGAAATTGCAGCTCCCGGCTTTTCCGATCATCCGTTGCAGGAAGCTATGTTGAATCCTGCCCGTCTGGGCGATACTATTCCGGCGCGAAACTATTTCTATGCGGACTATAGAACAATTCCCTCGATTGAGCGCACTGTTTTCCGATTACCCTCTCAGAAGGATACGGGAGAGTATGTTTTTGGTTCTTTAGGATTTCCCAGACCGGTCAATATAATAAAATCCAAAATCGACCAGCCCCGTTTCACTGCCGCCTGGTTTTACCGTCCTTCAACAATAGAGAAGCTTAGTATCGGAATTGTCTTTCGGCAACTGCACGCCTCCGATCCTTATTATGATGAATTCATAAAATCCCAGACAAGACGACATAGCGGAAGGATAATTCCATTATATTCCGTTAAACCCGGAGATCGCGACAGTTTTCGAAATCTGGGATATTTTCCATCGGTTCTGGCTTCAGTGCAGATAAGCGATGCGCTTACAACCGGCTTACGCCTTTCGATGACTTATTATACCGGAAACGGGAATTTAATTGACGGACAATTTTTTGGAGATGAAATCGGCAGCCTCGATCGTGGTGTTGAACAAACCTATATTCAATGGGAAGCAGTTACGGGAGCAAACATAAAACTCTCGGGGAACAGAAACTTCGGTATCAGTGCCGGCATACTCTACGGTGATGTAGTACAGAATTTTGAAATAGATCATTTCTATGCTTTTAAATCAGGGGAGAAGTATGTTGTTAATCGATGGAGGAGTTTTGCAGAAAATCTATCGGTGGATCAAAGCTGGAACCGGGATGGTGTTCGTTATTTCGGAACCGTCGAGATGCGGCATTTCGCAGACCAAAATAAAAGCAGCGGCATTCGGATCTTTTATACATTGGATTACTCCCCGGTGAAGATGAATGGAAGGGGAAATTGGACGACATTTCTTTTCGATGAATACCGGCCTTTCGGTGCTACCGAAGTACATCATATTAACAGGGTTGAAACACATATACTTGAAGAGATTCAGACAACCGGTACGCGTTTCCTATGGGGTCATCGCATCGGAATTACCCGCCAGATGTTGTACGGTCCAAGAACAGAGTTACTGATCGGTTTTCAGTTTAACCGTCTCATCAAAATCATTCAAACAGAGCATCGCCTGGAAAGAGTCACCGATACCGAAAGTGAAATTGTGGTTGATGGTGAATTGATTTCATCTTCTGACAACCGTGAAACAACCGATATCCTTTCCACAGATGAAAGAGACAGAATGGCCACGTTCAACATTCCCGTATTGTTTCGCTTAGCCGTATCCGGAAAATTTTCGGTAGAAGGAGGATTCCTGGTGCAATATGTTGATCAAAAAATAAGTCAGCACGTTGGGGGTACCGGTTCAAGTCTCGGAGAGAAAATAGAAGGATCAAATATCGCCGGACTGCTCGGTTTCGGTTATGCTATATCGCCGGAGATAGCGATTCGTCTGACCGGTGTTACCGGAATCAGTTATCTCAATAATAATCAAGGAACACCGGTTCCCGGTTCACTGATCGTTGATAATCAAAAGAAGATAATCGGAAGTACACGATTTATGCTCGGACTGGAAGGGAGCTTTTAATGAAAATAAAAATATGCAATTTAAAATATCGGTATTGATTGCGGCTGTATCTATTATATCTTCCTGCTACATCAACGAGCCGGACGATCCGCCCGTTCGTTTAATCAACAAAACCGAACTTTATCTGATTTACTTTATCTTTAACATG
>PWTU01000177.1 GCA_003562775.1 Ignavibacteriales bacterium | reverse complement strand
TAATGGGGATACCGAATGATGTAAAAAAAGAATGCCGCCGAGAATTATTGCATAGAGAGGTACAATATACCACCATGGCATGAATGCATTATCGGGGGGGTGAAGAATATGTAATACAGATTGCTGCATTATGTTCGTTTAAACGGGTTTCTAATAATCCTGCCTATTTCTTCGATGGTTTTGTATTTTTCGGGATCCGACACTTTTATGGATTCTACGCGATCGGAGGAAACGACATATCCGATGCTGAACATCAAACTCACTATACCCATTGCAAGAGTTATGAGCAGCCGTTTCGGTCGGGATTTTTCTTCGGCTGGAACGGCGCGATCCAGTACAAGCACGGTCGGTGTATCACGAAGTTCCTCAAGCCGCGCTTCTTCGAGGAGAGGCATCAGCAATTCAAAAATCTTCTGCTGAATCAACAAGTCGCGTGCAATTCTTATCGATTCGATAGTCTGATCAGGGACACCTTCCAGTTTTCGGTTCAGTGCATTAAGTTCCAATTGGGCTTTTCGAAACATTGGATTATCACGACCGACAACTTCCCGGGCAATGTCCCTCTCTATTTCTTTCATTGTGCGTGCGGCATATATTTCAGCAATCGCTCGTACACTTTGTTCCGATTGTTCAGGCAGGATAATAACACCATAATCGGATTGAAATGATTTCACTTTCTCTTCGAGTTCGGTAAGTTCGATTTTGTTTTGATCAAGACGCCGTTCTATAAACTGTCTTCGCGCCCGGGCTTCACTCACACTCAACTCAGTGTTATGTTTATGCAGAAGATCGACAAAACGATTTGCCATCGCTGCAGCGCGTTCGGGATCGCGGTCATACACGCCTATCACAAGGGCGCCTTCCTCATCGATTTCAAACTTGACATTCGACCGGAGTTCCTTCAGCGCATCCTCCATCAACCGGTCGTCAATTTTATATACTTCGAACAAATCAAATTCGTGGATAATAGTTTCCTGCACCGAACGGCTTTTGAGGATCGACATATAACTAAATAATTCCTGGCCTCCGAGAATACCCGCCGGCCCGCCAAGCCCTACCATTCGTGCAATATTTCCCATACCCATCAATGGGCCCATTCCCTTATCGCGCGGCGGTAACACAACCGATTCACTGTGATACCATTTTGGCAACAACAATGTTATCCCGTAGGTAACCAGAACCACGAATAAAAAATTGATAACAATGAACCGCCGCCACTTTAAAAACAAATATAAATAATCAAGCCAGCTTTTAATATTTTCCTTTTGGTCGCTCATACCGAAAATCCTCCTCAATCCGCTAAATTCTGAATAATAAAGTAAAATGTTACCAAACCGGTGGTAATCTGTAATATATCCCGTGCAAACGCAAGATAGTAACCCGAGTCACGATCACGTTTACGCGGCACCCATATCGAATCGCCCGGTTCCAAGCTCGTATTTCGGGGCTTCACCCACTCTCTGGTGCCCGCTTTTATTATGCGGATTCCCCTGCTTTTTGCCGCTTCCGATAGACCTCCCGCCCGGTCGACATAATCACCAACATCCCATCCGGGCTGAATGTCGATATATCCCGGATATGCGACCTGCCCGAATACATATACCGTATTCGTTCGTCTCGGTATAACGATTACATCTCCGTCCTGAAGTACTATATCCGCGTCGGGATCATTTTCAAAAAAGAGACGTCTGAAATTGACCGAAACAAAATCGCGCCTGATCGCCGCCTCGAAATTGAAATACTCACGCGCCTCCATATTCATACGACTGAGACGGAGATCGCTCAACCGTTGGTAATCGGGATTGCTTAACAATGGATCCCACTCTACATTATTATTCTGTCTGAATATTTTTGCTTCTGCAACGGCCGCATCCCGTGTGAAACTACCAGCGGCTTCGATTACCGTCGATAATTTTGTTGCTCCATCAACTATCGGAAACGCGCCTGCATAGTTAACCTCTCCTCGTACAAAAACGGTATGCTCACGACGAACCTCGGGGCGCTCCCAAACAAATACGCGATCGTTTTTTTGCAATACATAATTATTGCTGCCGTTGAGAACATCATTTCCGTTTACAACTATCCGCTGATAATTGTTATCCTCGTCGCCAAAACGCACTATCTCAATAGAGTCCCGGATTGCATTTTCAGTGAACCCCTGCGCTATTTCAAGAAGAACGTTTATGCTGTCCCCGGGATGATACTCGAAACGTCCGGGCAACCGTACTCCACCGTAGACGCTTACTGCGTTTGATCGAAGATCCTCAGGTCTCACGATAATCCTGTCGCCATCCTGTACATACGGATTGTAGATTGTATTCCCGGTTGCGTAATATCGTATAAGATCAACGTGAAGCGTATCGCCGTTTCTTCGTTTGAGGACGATATTTCTCAACGACGGATCGCGTTCTCTATTGTGGGGATTCATTTCCTCCTGCCTGAAGTAATGCGGACGCTCCGGATCATCAAGATACCGTTGCTGTATCCTTTGCAGCTCCCCCTCATCCGGCATATGAGCCAGTGCTAATACACGATCGACGCGTTGGACGGCCGATGCAGGATATGGCCCCGGACTCCGGATATTCCCTCCGACGTGAACGGTAAACATGCGCGTTTGCTCAAGGGAAACGGATATGTCGCCCGTAAGATATTGTTCACGCACGGCGGCAGTTACCTCGGTCCTGACTTCTTTCAGTGTTTTACCGGCAACCGGAATCACACCGACTGTCGGTATGTGAAGCGACCCCTCGGGGTTTACGTGTGAGGTATACGTTAACGGAATTTCTCCCCACACTCCTACCGTGAATACATCATAAGGTCCCACAACATATTGTTCGGGATCGATTGCACCGTCCTGCAATGCGGCTGCCCGTAATCCATCTTCGGTGCGATCCATATAACCCGGAATACCTCTGCGTAAGGCGGTTGCCTGATCCAGCGCCTGCTGCTCAAACGCACGACGATAATAACTACCCAGCACATCGAGACGGTCGAAGGGCTGCTGCGTCAGGAACCTGTTGGGTGACCGTAGTTCGCGCTCCCGCTCGGCTTGATACCGTTCAACTTGCTGACCCGTTAACGGCATGATAAAAATGATCGCAAAAACAAGCCCTACTAATAGCAATCTATCACTTTTCTCTTCATACGCCATTGTATTTTCCTTTACTCTTCTATTCAG
>PWTU01000465.1 GCA_003562775.1 Ignavibacteriales bacterium | reverse complement strand
CGAATGGAGGTCCTATTTGTACTTTTTCTAAGTATTTGTTGTAGTTTCTCACCTTCTTTTTCTGTGAGGTCGCGGACATAGATACACATATGAGAGGCCCCTTTTAAAGTTTTACTTAAAATGGCTTCTCCAAATATCGAAAATACAAGTAATTAAGTCAAATTAAAATAAAAGAACATTTAATTGAAACGGCACTAGGAGTATAAATATGTCAAAAAAAGGACCAGCATTTGTACGTTATTTTCAAATAATTATAGACTCTTTAAAAGAACTCGGTGGTTCTGCCAGACCTGCCGAAGTCATTGAGTTGATCTCAACAAAGCATAAAATACCGGAAGAAGATGTAAATACGCTGCTCAAAGGCGGTCAGTCCCGGTTTGAAAACCAGGTAAACTGGGCGCGGTTTTATTTAACACGTGCTGGAATATTGGATTCATCTCAACGAGGTGTATGGACGTTAACCGAAAAAGGTAGAAATACAAAACTCAAGCATAATGATGCGGTGGAATTGTTCAAAGAAATTCACAAACCATTCTCGGATGAATGGCACAAAAAGAAAAAAGAAGAAAAAGACATCGATGTTATCAATGATGACGACTCAGGTATTGAGATGGGTGAGTTTGGTGAACATCGAACACAATTACTGGAATTACTCAAAACCTTGCCGCCATCTGGTTTTGAGCGGATATGCCAACGATTGTTGCGTGAATCGGGTTTTCAAAATGTAGTGGTTACCGGTAGAACAGGAGATGGTGGTATTGATGGTCATGGCGTGTTGCAAATTAATCCGTTGGTAAGTGTACAGGTTTTATTTCAGTGCAAGAAATATGACAAGACAGTTTCTCCATCACAGGTACGGGATTTTCGAGGAGCAATGAGTGGTAGAACAGAGAAAGGTATTATCATGACAACCGGGACATTCACAGCAGAAGCACGAAAGGAAGCTATTCGTGACGGTGTACCCCCGATCGAACTTGTTGACGGTGACCGGCTTGTTGAGATGTTTGAACAATTGGAACTCGGTTTAAAACCTCGCACTGTGTATGATATTGATGAGAGTTTCTTTAGTGAATATAGAGAGGAATAAAACACCATCCAGCGCCAGATCGATGCGACTGACAGGCAGATTGATGAGCTGGTGTATGAGTTGTATGGGTTGGGGGGAGAGGGCGCGAAGGCAAGCGCGAGTATTAGATTTGCCCTGTGTATATCATAAGAATATTCAAACAATTAGTCGTCGCAAAATCCACCCCCGAAAAGAACAACAATCCGGCGCCAGATCGATGTGCTGGTGAAATATTAGTTAAAATTCCATATATTGATTTCTATAATCTCATTCACGACACCTCATTTCGTAATTAATGTATTTAGGATAGGTACCATGCCACTCTGGAAAAACATTCTCTTCTGGATTATCGCGTTGCTTATTATGGCATCTTCAGCCGTATATCAAAGAATCACCGGTCCGACACATCCGTACCGCGGCACGGTGGAATTAGAAACACAGGAAGAAATCAGCTACCGGCTGTTGCGTTCGTATGATACCGATGCTCCGGCACCGGTCAAAATCGTTGTCCCGGACCGTGATATAAAAGGGCAGATAGTGTACAAACGGTATTTAAGCTATGATGAATGGCATATTGACGATATGACCCGCTCGGATGATACGCTGCAATATAATTTACCGCAATTACCTGCAGCCGGCAAGATGATGTACTATGTAAAACTCGGTCCGGATGAAGAAACTATGGTAAGAGCACCGGACGATCCGGTCATATTGCGATATAAAGATCCCGTTCCCGCCTGGGCGCTCGTGCCGCATGTACTGTTTATTTTCATGGCTATGGTGTTCTCGACTCGAACAGGTATCGAAGGGTTGGTGAACGGTGCAAGGGTTTATAGATTAACGGTCTTAACGACAATACTATTTGTGTTGGGAGGATTTATATTCGGACCGATCGTACAGAAATTCGCATTCGGCGCTTACTGGACGGGTTTTCCGTTCGGACATGATCTGACGGATAACAAAGTATTGTTCAGCCTGATATTCTGGTTAATTGCACTCTGGCGAATCCCGATGAGTCCTAAAAACGGACGGTGGTGGGCCGTTGCAGCCAGCGTTTCGCTGTTGATAATTTATCTGATTCCGCATAGTTTGCTCGGTTCTGAGTTAGATTTCCGGGAACTTGAAGGGCAGTTATAAAAAACAGGATAGAAGCACCAAATTACAAGCATTAAATTTCAAACACCTTCGAGCGGCGGAAATTCGTTGTTTAGATTGAAAAATTTAATTGAGATTTGTGATTTGGATATTGGAATTTTTCCGTAACAAGGGCATCTCCCTGTTGACTTTCCCGGTTTTATATTTTATTATTAGCATATGCTAATAACTAAAACTCACTGACACATGCCGCGACCGACGAAATGCAGACGGGTGCAATATTCACCCGATTACCTTATATTCAACCCTGCCGGTGTCCCTGCCAGGCAGTTAAAGGAAATCGATCTTACGCTGGATGAATTCGAATCGATCCGTCTCGCGGACCTCGAAGGATTGTATCACGTGGAAGCCGCGCGCAAGATGAACGTCTCGCGACAGACTTTCGGAAATATACTTTCCTCAGCGCATAATAAAATTGCCGAGATGCTCGTACACGGTAAGGCGCTAACGGTAAAGGGGGGTACTATTTCTTTGAAAAATGAGCGATTGTTCAAGTGTAATGATTGCGGTGCTAAATGGTCGGAACCATTCGGTACGGGCAGACCGGGGTATTGTCAATCGTGCAACAGTGAGAATATTTACAGAATGAAATAAAAAATATGAAGGAGTAATCCAATGAGAATATGCATTCCGGTTAAAGAAAATAATGGTGTACAGTCGCGCACATACGGTCATTTTGGAAGTGCACCGTGGTTCATCATTTACGATACCGAATCAAATGAAATAGAGGAAGTAGCAAACAACAATGAACATCATGAACACGGACGTTGCAACCCCCTTTCATCGCTTCAGGCCTATAACCTCGATGCGATGATAACGGGAGGTATCGGGAGACGCGCCTTCGACAAGATACATGCAGCCGGCATGAAAGTGTACCGGGCGGAACATAACGATTCGGTCGAAAGTGTTGTCCGGCTGTTCATCGATAATAAATTACCCGAAGTAACGCTCAAAGATACATG
>PWTU01000006.1 GCA_003562775.1 Ignavibacteriales bacterium | reverse complement strand
GATCCATCGGTACGGGTAGTTCCATATCGGTTTTTACCGCCCGCGTCGCTTCTGCCTGATCGGGTGTGTCGTCGTACATAAATGAAGCTTCAAGTTCTTTCTGCCAGTGGGTGTCGGCAGAAAATGCAAACCCGCGGCTCGCTTTTCGTTTTGCGTAGAGAAGAATTAACTCCCGCGCGATATCTTTGACGCGGCGTTTTGTCCTGGCTTTGACTTTTTCCCATTCACCGCTGACGAGCCGGTTGATTGCCGGTATATGCCCTTCTTTCGATGAATATTTTTGGATGCGGTGAATTGAATTGAGGTTTACGTACAAAATGTCCTTATCGGCGTACACTACTCTGATTACTTCCTGCTGCGTGTTGCCGACCTTAAGTTTGTGCAGGCCGTCGAATCTTCCGATGCCATGATCAATGTGTACAACATAATCACCCCGTTTGAGCGACTGCATCTCGTGCAGCGAGAATCCTTTGAAGCGTTTTCGCTTTTTGGATTTGCGGCGTTTGAGTCGCCCGAAAATTTCGTGCTCGGTATAGCAGAGTAACCTCGATTCGGCAAGCACAAACCCGCGCTGCAATGTTTCGCTGATATAGATTATAGGAAGCCGCTCACCTTCATCAGTTCCGTTGATTCTATCGTCTTCTACCTCGTCGATCAGCTCGCGTATGCGTTCTGTTTCTTCAGGTCCGTCTGCCGTAATATAAATCTTATATCCTTCACGGTGTTTTTCGGTTAAATCACGGTAGAGTTGATCGATGCTTCCCTGAAATGAGGGTTGTGACCTGCCGTTTACTGTAATAGAATTTACGGCACCGCCGCTTCGGAGTACGGTATGATTAATGCACCGGAATTGAGCAGCACGTTTTTCAATAGCTTCGGATGAAACGTCGCCGTCGGTTTTTTCCGAACGATTCAATATGATTGCCCGGTCGTTCCAAATGATAAACGCATTTTCATTAAGGAAATCGAATATCGAACTGACGCGTTCTTGTTTGCCGTTTATAAGATTCGGGGTGATGCGAACCTCTTCAAGTTGTTTTACGGAACGCTGTGACAATACCTCGAACTCGCGGATGGATTCAACCCTATCGCCCGAAAAATCCAGCCGCACGGGGTTGTGGCCTGTAAACGGAAATACATCGACAATGCCGCCGCGAATGGAAAAATCGCCGTATGCTTCGACGAACGGCTTCTTTTCAAATCCCAGTTCATTAAGCAAACCGGTAAGCGTATCAAAATCGTATTCACGATTAACCGCGACTGAGAACACATCTTTTTTTACGGTATCGGGTTCAGGCAACGCGGCGGTTATTGACGATGCGTTTGCAACGACAATGCACCCGCTTTTCCGCGACAGCGCATCAAGGGTCTCGATCTGTCCGATGTGTTCCTCGGCGTCGAGATTTTCATCCGACAGATGCTTTCCCTTTTCAAACCGGTATACGTGCTCGGATGATGCAAGGGTGACGAGATCGTCGTACAGCTCGGCGGTTTCGTCGGGAGTTTCGGTTATGACAAGCAGGTGTGAAGGTCGTACGTGATAAAGCATCGATATGGTAACAGGGAATAATGATCCGGTACATCCGCTGATAGTGAGCTCTTGATTGCCGGATTTGATGTACCACTTCCGTATCTCCGGGAAAACAGGCGAAGATTCTATAGAATGAATAAGTTGATGTATCGATTGCTGATACGGCATAAGTTAATATTGATAAATAATTGAAACAAACGCACGTAGCCCTTGCCTCGGAAGTGATGTAGAACATCCCCACTGAAGCAACGGCTAAATAGATTAAATAGTATACGAAATATTGCGAAAATAGGAAATAGGAAACATTATAACATTATATAAAGCCATAGGAAATTAGATGATGTTTCACCATTCTGATTCCGTGTCCCTGTTGCTTACGTTGTAATATGCCGTTTATTTGAAAAAACAGATAATTAGATCAGATGTTAAAAGCTCCTGAAAGTTGAAAATAACTAAAAAATCGATTATACTAATAATTACGTTTCGCGGTTTATGCACAGGAAACCAATAAAATTAGCCGGTGAACCTGTTCCGGTTGCTTAGGAGATCATATGAAATCTGTATTTCTTTTGCTACCTGTCGCTATTATCATGTTTTGTTATTCCTTTTTTCCAATCGTTTCGTACGCAGAAACGGAGAATTCAGGTGAGATT
The DNA here is from genome assembly GCA_003562775.1 of Ignavibacteriales bacterium. Lineage (GTDB taxonomy): Bacteria > Bacteroidota > Ignavibacteria > T3Sed10-11 > T3Sed10-11 > T3Sed10-11. Next base: position 1,004 of record PWTU01000006.1, on the reverse strand, counting down.
AAGCTTCTCCGGCAACATACGGAAATAAACCGGGATATCAGGGATATTTTACGGTTTTTGAACGTTGATTATCTACTCATTGACTTTGCCGGCAAAGGATTGGAGGGGAAAAGCTATCGTATCACGGTATCTGAAATTTGGGACGGTGAAATAACAAATACGGCTACAATTTTCGATTCTGCTGAAATTCCTGCACCTCATTTGCGAAGAATTACAAGCGATACATTTCAAATCAGAGTTGTATCCGAATTAACCGATAATAATACACTGCGTATGCATTTTAATTTCCCGGGTTTAACCGTAGAGCAAGAGTATGATGCAGTTCAATCGGATGATTATAGCTTGCGACACGCATACACAAATCCGGAGACCCCGATAAGTCCCGGCGAGAAATTTTTTCTCTTGACATATATATTACCATACGAGGAATATGGAATAAAATATTATTGTACAATTGAGACAAGCGGCAGCGATATTTTTTCGTGGGGAAGAGAGTTTGGAATCGAACATTATCTGGTTTTTGAAATGGTTTTTCAGGAATAATGGATTAACATCAAAAAGTTATTGATACTATGAAACATGCAATCTTAATCTTCATTCTGTATTGCGTTGTACAGGAAAGTTTGAATTTACTACGGGACTGCTGGCATCTCAAGAAAATCCGGATATTGCAAGGCAATTGACCGAGGGTTCGTTTGATGTTCCTGTTTTCAGATAGTCCGTTGTTTCCCCTTGACATTCACCATTCATACATGTAACTTTTTGCTAACTCATTCTTAAATCGCAGACAAGTCCACAATGTAGAGAAGTAACATGAACCATAAACTTCATCGCATTTCAACAGATGAACTATATGAACAATTGGATAACCCGAAGTTAAAAGTAATCGACGTGCGTCCGGTTGATGCCTATAACGGCTGGAAATTTCGGGATGAAATGCGTGGTGGTCATATTAAAAGCGCCAAGAGTGTTTCGGCGAAATGGATGGAATATATCGATTGGAT
>PWTU01000372.1 GCA_003562775.1 Ignavibacteriales bacterium | reverse complement strand
TTAGGAAGATTAAAGTACGGCGACGGGAAAATTGTGATCATCGACGAAATATCGCCCGACGTATTGCGCGTATGTAACGGATATTCTCCCGATGAATACGGTGACTGCACGGTGAATGCAGAATGTGCAGTGACAAACCTGGCAAACGGCAAGCGAACTATTAAAAATAAGAAACAGGTCCGTGCTGCGGATTTCATAGATGTTTTTCTATAATCGGACGATGAACTTTTTGAATATCCTGAAAGAGCACAACTGTACGATCTCTGTGCAATATATGATGCATCCGTTTTAGTTTATTGCCGGTACATATCCACAAGACTCTCTAACGGTGTATCTTCCATAAGTATACGATCGATTTCAACGGTATAAAACCAATCGTGAACAAATTGTGAAATATCTATCGAGGCCGATTTGTTTAAATATTCTAAAAACTCCTCCGTCGTTATTCCCGTCGGTGCATATTTTTGATAGTGGTTTCCGATGGTGTTTAAAAACTCCTCTTCACCGACCAAATGATAATACACATAGAAAAAGAGCATGCCTTTATTGTATGAAAGGTTGGTTAATCTTTCTTTGCCATAATCAATCATTGGTGTGATGCGTGCCGTTGAAGATTGCTCATATTGTCTCCTGAACGACCTGCGCAGTGCTTCGGCAGCCCGGTTTACGATGTCGTCTTTCTCTTGACGTTTCTCCAAAACTAAATATTGTAAGAACATTGCAAGCCCTTCATTCCACCTTGGAGGGAACTCATCGTTATCGCGTGCATTCCACAAATGAGATAATTCATGATATAATTCAACGATATTTCTTTCGTCACGGAATGCATCCGCAGTTTGAATGACGCTTGTTACATCGGCTTGTGAGCCGTACGTTTCAGGGACCTGTATAACGGTGAACCCTCTATAATTATACACCGGACCGAACCAATCGGTAAACAAATCGATTGTATATTCCATTTCCGTCATAATCCGTTGGGCGCCTGCTTCGTCTTCGGGAAAATAAAAAATGCGTAAATCATTTTTTTCGAGTACCTCATATTCTGCAATTGCAATATCCATTCTCCAGGCAGGTTTGATGTTCCGGTATGAATACGTAACCGTTCCATTGTGTGTTGTTTTTGAAATGAATTCGCCGCCATTTGCCACCGTATACCGCGAAGGAACCGTGACATTGATTTCATACTTATGAGACGGAAGTCCGGCAGCTCGCAACGCCTGCCACATCGGATAACCGACGGTAGGATATGCATAGCTATCTTTTCTGATAATAGTGAAACCTTCCTGTACACTATCCTTTACATATATCATTCCCGTTTCAGTATAACCGAATAAATAACCTGAATATTCCATTATAATTGTTTTTTCTTCGCCGGGTGAAAGCGGTTCATCAAGATAAACGGTAATTACATTTACCTGCATTTTATCCCAGTCCGCAAATGTTTCCACAGTTTGATCGAAATGAAGATCGTTACCTTTTGCATCGGTTACCGAGGTAACTCGCATAAGACGGTATAGTAAAAGGGGAATATGATCTGTTTCCTCACCAGTAACGTTGTGTACAGTGAGGCGGCATGTTCCGTATATTTTAGTTTCCCCGTAATCGACGGTCAGATCAAGGACATAGTCCGTTGGCTTGACGGGTATTGGATTCAGAGAGTTATTATTTGCAATAGACGAGTTTTGAAAATTGATAGCAATAAAGATATAAAATAAAATCGTAGATATGTATTTCATTTATTCATTCCTTGTATTGATATTTGCTATGAAATGTTAATAAATCGCCTGTTTAATTATACGGGTAGCGGGTTCAGGTAGTTTCAATTATTTATGGAGCGCTATTGTATTCCCTGAATGAAATTCTTTAAAAAAATGTCATGTATCTGTCGCGTAGGTTGTGAAAGTTCGACGCCGAATCTGTACCTGCGGGTAAATAAAATGGCAACTGCTTGTTTATCCCCAATTCTCCATTGCGCTGCTTGATAAATACCGTCATCTGTATAAAAATCGTTATCTTCGACGTTATCAAATTGTTGAAAGGTACAAATTCCCCATATGCGGTGTATTTTCCGCTCTCCGATGTAGTAACTTTCTCTTCCGCCGTTTTGAAAGTCTTTAATTTTAGTGTTTTTGCGAATGATATTTATAAGATTATCTATAATTTTCTGATCGACACCCATTACAGGTGAATGAGGTTCGGTATCGGATTCCGAGAACCACCGTAATGTTATATGAATATTCTGGTCCGATCCTAAACCGAGGAGAGACCCTGTTAGATGGTTGCGTATCCCGTCGTATTCGGTATAGGGGACATAGTACGGACTATCGATTATAAACCAACTGAGGGGATGATAAAAAGACAAATCGTATCTTTCCGACGAGTATACTACCCAACCCTTACGAGGATTTTCGATGTGCTCAATTCTATGACAATCCATTGTTTTAATTGAATAAAACTGATCTTCAAAATCTTGTATCGGTGTTTTTAACCTGAGATTATAATTTAAATCTCCGATAAATTCTCTTCTGCTTTCCGGACAGTTCCAGACGACAAATCGCGTATAGAAAGATCTGTTCGTACCGTATGCCTCCACCCAGACGGCGTCATGTCCCTGTATTTGTGTGGCCCCATTGTTTCCGGTAAATTCAAAATCGACTCCCCACATATCGATCATTCGTTGTTTGATATATTCGACGGTTATTTCGGGGAGTTGAATAGGTCCCCAGTGGATCAAATACATAAACCATTTCGTCGTATGGAAGGATATTTCTCCTTCTTCCAATGTACCGGAGACATCGTCTTCACTCCAGTTCCAACCGTAATCTTTTAGTCGAATATCTATACCAGATTTCTGCTTAATAACTTTTTCAAGTTCAATATTCTTACCCTCGCAGCAATTATGGGATATATGAGATGGATACTTATGTATTGGGAGAAGGAATAAAAATACTGAAATTATAATCAAATATGGTCGAATATTTTTCATACAATTAAATTAATACGACATGGAAAAAATTCAAAGATGTTTGGGATAGGATGTGAAAAATACGATTTATTCTATCGAAATGAAGGGATAAGTGGATTATTTACAAATTTCCATTGTAGTTGTTGAATGTTTTATTTGAGGTAAAGAATCCGTTCGATTTCCCGCTGAAGCAAAGGTTTATCTATAATAGATTTTGAAGCCGTCCCCTGTAATTCCGGCTGAGGGTTAGTTTTGCACCTGTCTGTAGTATGACTCTGTATTCTTTATTGAACCAGGGTTGCAGTTCACGCACCCGGTCGATATTGACAATTGAACTTCGATGAATCCGCACAAATGTTTTGGGATCGAGTTGTTTTTCCATTTCACTCATTGTTGAACGCATAAGATGGGTTTGTTCACCGACGTGCAGACGGATATAATTTCCCGCCGCTTCAATCCAATCGATTTCATTGGTTCGTATGAAGAAAACCTTACCGCCCGATTTTATCATCAAACGGGATGTGCGTTGTTTATTCTCTTTCAAATTTTCGAGCAAATCCATAAGTTGAAGATTAACTTCGCCGATAACTTTTTTTTGTATCAAATCTCTTGCCCGGTTCAGCGATTGTTGAAACCTTTCTTTATCAAACGGTTTGAGTAAATAATCGAGCGCATGCACCTCAAATGCCCGAAGTGCATATTGATCGTATGCAGTCACAAAGATTATGGTGGGCATTTTATCGGGATGAATTGCTTGCAGTGTCTCAAAGCCGTCCATTCCCGGCATCTGGATATCAAGGAATAACAAATGTGGATTACTTTCGTGAATCGCCTTTACTGCATCGTAGCCATTGCCGTATTCGCCGAGAATGCGAATATCTTTTTCTTGGGCCAAAAGATTTTTAATTTTATCACGTGCGAGCGGTTCATCGTCAATAATAATTGTTTTAATCCTGAACATTGTCTAAATTCCCGTCAAGTGTTTTTGAATCGCGAGTCGCCCGGTATGGAATAGTCAATTCTACAGTCACGCCTCCTTCTTTCTGCTCTTTAAAAATAAGTTTGTAGTCAGAATCGTATAATTGTTTTAATCGGGCTGTGGTATTGACTAATCCAACACCGTTTCCTTTCAATTTTTTCTTTCCTTTTTTTAATCCTTTTCCATTATCTTGAATTTTAATTGTTAACGTCCCGTTAATACGCTGTGCCCGGATAGAAATAGCGCCTCCCTTGGGGAGCGGTGCAATTCCATGACGAATTGCGTTTTCAACTAAAGGTTGTAGTATCAGATTAGGAACAAATGCATTAAGTGCCTCTTGGTCGATATTGTACATTATATTTAACCTATCGCGAAAGCGAATTTGTTCTATATCCAGATACTTTTTTAAAAATTCGATTTCCTGGTGTAACGGAACCTCCTGTTTTCCGTCAATCTCCATTGATAGGCGAAGTATGTCACCGAGCTGTGCTATCATTCGATCTGCTGTTTCGATATCCGTACGCAGGAGAGAGGATATAGTGTTGAGTGTGTTAAACAAAAAGTGAGGCCGGATCTGCATTTTTAATACCTGTAAGTGTGCCTTCATTAGTTCTGTCTCGAGTTGTGCAGATCTTATTTCTTTTTCTTTATATTTACGATAATAATCGATTGCATGTTTTACACCGATAATTCCCCCAAAAACCAGAAGATTTGTAACGAACATACGTGATGCCATCATATATACAAAACTTAACGATGGGAGACCGCTCTCTGAAAACGCTCCGAATATATATCTCAGGAAAAGAAATATAAATGTATGTAAAACACTTATTGCGATACTGGTAGGAATCAATAAGAGCACATTCTTAAACCAATATCGGTTATCGAGTGGAAAATGACGTGCAATTTTTAAAACAAGCGGTGTAAGCAACATCCAGATGTACCACAGGTGAGCATCGATACAAACAATTCTGCCCCACGATGCCGGCTCATCTCGTAAAACAGATGATAGATAAGTAACACTACCGGTAAGAAACGGTAAAAGCAGCCAGACACCGATTATTAAAAGGGCTTTCACAGTTTTCGAATGTGAAAAGATGATCTGTTTCATAATCAATTATCCGATGTGTACTACTTATATATATTAAGAATAAAGTTTCGGTACACCATTGTCAACATTAAAATCAGGTTAAAAGACCTTATACAATGATAATATTGAAAGTGTCGACGTTCGATCGAACATAAAAAATTTGAAAGAGCTATAGCGTCGATGCCGCTATAGCTCTTTCATTAATCGGAGCTATTCTTTATAGATGTGAATTATCCGGCAATATATATTCTCGATTGTTTCAGGTTCTCGGCTACTATCACATCATCGGCATTCGTACCGTCGAGATTAACGATCAGAACAATTTCCTCACCCGAGGGGATGCTGCCCGCAATCAGGTTGATGTTGATATTCACCGTCCATTCACCCGCCGGCAGTACTACCGGTGAGCTGCCTGCAAAATTAAAATGGGTGCCTGCCTGTGCCGTCGATGAACCGTCTACCGAGAAATTGATAGACAGGTCGGAGGTGCGCGCGCCCGTTGCAATCAGTTGGACCTGAATCCACGTCGAACCGGCGCCGGCGCCCACTTCACGCTCAAGCGGGAAAAACGCTACCTGCGGCGGACCATCGTACACCTTCTCCGTATCTCCCGTATCGAACAACGAATCACAACCAACCGCCGTGAACAGAAGGATTACGATGAACACGATCTTATAGTTTATTATCTTTCGCATAATTTTCAAACCTCTCATTGTTTTAGTAATGAAAAATTATTTTTAGTATCCAGGGTTCTCGACTATATGCGGGTTTACACCCGTATGCGTCGGTCCGACCGGCGCGAGGATTCTGTGCGAATTCGCTCTGAACTTTATCGCTCCATCCGGATGCCGTACATCCCGTCCAAGACGCTTCAGATCGTAGAAACGATGACCTTCGAGCACCAGTTCGCGAATTCGCTCATTGAGAATCTCATCCTCAAACGCCTGCATACTTGCAAGCGCCGAATCATCGACTGGACCCACGCCGCGTGCTTGCCGAAGTGCATTCAGATACGGTGCACCCGCTGCCGGGCCGCCCGTCCGCGCCGCCGCTTCTGCCTGAATAAGATACATCTCCGCTACACGCATATACGGAAGGTTATCGGAAAGATTGCCCTTGTTCCCGTTGAACTTTAATATCGACCATCCACGGTCGTTCACTGCATGAGCATTTGTAGCCGTGACGCCGTGTGTCTGGTTTTCAATTGCATCGCCGTACCAGCCGAGACGGTAATCGTCCTCATCGTACAGATCGACGACCTTTTGGGTCGGAAGCTGCGGCACCCACTGGTTGGATGAAAAAGCTGCCGGGCCGTTATTCACATTGCTGCCGGCAATGAGTTCGGCAGTCGGATGAGGTACGATCTTAAATAATGCTTCAGGATGATTTCCGCGGTTTTCATTGAACATTCCACCCACACCGTCCGGTGTGTTTTGCAATGCGGCGGGGAAGTTATTTATTGCATTTGTCGCCGCCGTCACTGCAGCATCCCAGTTACCGGCGTAAAGATTTACACGCGCGGTAAGACCGTCTACAAACGCTTCCGTGGGATAGGTGTTATCCGCATTTATGCCGGAGAGTAAAGTCTTTGCTTCGGCTAAATCGCTTAATATCTGCGCATATGTCTCCTGAACGGTCGATCGAGGTCTTAAATCCGCATCGGCAACATCGAGCACCGGTTCGGTCCTGACGACAATACCCAAATCCCATTGATTAATCATCGGGTTGTTGGGATCGTACCCGAGCGCACGAACAAGATGATGCATTGCAAGTGCACGTATCGCATACGCTTCACCGCGATACCGTCGCAGTGTCGCATCGGGAAGAACGCCATCGCCAACGGCGCCGATCATCAAGTTGGCATCCTGAATGATGTTGTAGGCAGCATTATACGTTGACGAACCGGCTGCACCGCCAGTTAATATGAATGCCGGATGCAGTAGTGATCCGTCGCCATCCGTTGCGTTATTGAGACCCAGAAACCGGGTCGAGCCGGGACGGCTTCTCGTCTCATCTGCATATGCACTCGCACCTATAAAATAACATGTGGTATATCCGAAACTTTCTCGAATTTTCGAATACATAGAAGCCCGTAGAGCATTAACCCCCTCAGTGGAAGTCAACACCACCTCACCGGGTACGGAGGTAGGTGGGTCAACATCTATCAAGATATCGTTGCAACCGAACAGCATAATGGTTGCTACGACTATATAGCTCACTATTTTTATGTTTCTCATGATAACTCCTTTACGTTATAAAACTATTCTATTTCTTGTGAAAAGATTAATTTAAAACTGTACTTCTAATCCGGTAGTGAACTGCCTAAATCCGGGGTATGATGCTTGTGTAAAATTGCCGAATATATCCGTTGGATTAAACGCCAATTCGGGATCATACCATGGCCAAGCAGTCCACGTGTATAAATTTGCACCCGTGACAAACAATCGCATCCCTCCAATATTGAGTTGATCCGTTAACGAACGCGGTAAATCGTAGCTAATCGTTATACTCTTTAGCTTTATATAACTTGCATTGTAGATTGCATTGGTGCTATGGGTTACACGAAAATCTGCTGTTTCGGGATAATTTCCACCAACGACTATTGCTTTAGGCAGGTAGGTAATATCGCCTGGTTGCCGCCATCTGTCTTCTACCATCTCATGAAGGTTCATGAGGAAGTCGGGCGTTCTGGTGAAAAACCAATCGGTGTTTGCGAATCCCCATTGGCCGAAATTAAATTCAAAGAATATATCCATCGACAACCCTTTATAATTTATGGTATTACCCAGCCCGCCTGTTATATTTTGTACACCATCTTTGTAAAAATCGGCATCACCTACGGCGGATGGAGTATAGGTGATGTTTCCGTTGGCATCATACCACATCGGCCGTCCGTCTGCCGGGTTTACCCCAGCCCATCGTCGGGCGAATATGATTCCGAGCGGCTGGCCAACTTTAATTGTTTGGGTAAAATTATTGGGATTAATCGTAATAAATTCACCGTCGTGATCTCGCGGCAGTTCAAGGACTTCGTTTCTGAGTATTCCGATATTAAAGCGCGAACTCCAGGTGAAATCTCTGGTATGAAAATTTACCGTATTGAGTGCAATTTCAAATCCTTCATTCTGGACAGTTCCTACATTCTCTGTTATCGACTCGAAACCGCTGTCTATCGGGAGATTTCTATCAAATAAGAGTTCAACATTTTTTCTTCGAAACAGATCGAATTCCGCAGCAATCCTGCCGCCAAACAATGCAACATCCAAACCAAGATTAATCTCCCGCGATTCTTCCCAGGTTAAATTCACATTCTCTAATTGATCTGGTGCGAGAGAGGTGATCCCCTGATATGAACCTACAGCGGAATACAATCCCCGGGCTGCATAGTTACCGATGTTAGCATTTCCGGCGGTGCCATAGCCGGCTCGTATTTTTAGTTCACTGAATAATCCGATGTTAAAAAATCGTTCTTCGGAGATTCTCCACGCGCCGGATATTGATGGAAAGAAACCCCAGCGTTGTTCGGCGCCGAACCGGGAATGACCGTCGTATCTACCTACCAGCGAGATGAAATACTTTTCGGCGTAATTATATTGTGCATTTGCGAAATAGCTTCCAATTCTGAACTCTCCAAAAGCCCCGCTTATATTCATTGCCTCAGCGGCAGCGTCGGGTACCCTGAAGAAATTACCGGGGAAACCCTGTCCCTGGAAAGAAGTAAAATCGGAATAATCACGCCGATATTCCGCTCCCATTATACCGGAGACAGTGTGTACACCGGCATAGGTTCTTCTCATATTTGCAACGAGGTTTGCATTAAAATTTTGAACTCTGCGGTTGAATGTAATAAGCAATCCACTTTCTGCCGGACGAGTTATAGGACTGTCGAATCGTACATCCTCTGTATGGCGGTAATCCACTCCAATCATCCCGCGAATGCTTAACCAATCGGTAGCCCGGTAATCAAGATTTGCATTTCCGATTATTGAAATGAATGTAACATCACGGGTTACTTCATTTTGGATAACGACAGGATTGTTCGTCAAGCCGAAACGTGTCAATGGATTGTATTCACCGTCTGCAAGATACGGGAACGACATCGGCGCTTCGAACATCGCCTGCGATGGCTGGCAATTGATCCAATTCCCGTCCTGACAGATGCCAAACTGATAACCGCGGGTCAGATTGAGATTAAGAGTTGAATTTACGCGGTTTGACATTCGCTGGTCAATATTCGTCCGCACGTTGAATCGCTCGAACCTGTCGGGTAACAGATGCGATTCGGTGTTTTCATAACCGGTTGAAACAAAGAAACGGGTAGTTTGATCTCCACCGGTAGCTGAAATCGAATATTTTTGTGTAGCGCCCCTATGGGTTAAAACATCGTCATACCAATTTGTATTTGCAAGCGGACCCACGGGTCGTTCTGCGAATGGTTTTGCCAGGTCTTCAGAGGTCCATATCGGAGTACCGAAATAACTCCGGAACCAATTTTCCTGCCACTCCCGCGCTGCTTCTATCGAGGGATGTTGCCCGAGATGATATCTTGCCTCAGCCATGTAATCGAGATACTGCTCGGTATTGATGTAGTTAACCCTCTTCAAAGGTATCCGTCCGCCTCGTTCTAACCGGGCAGAAATTCGTGTTGCACCTTCGAAACCGCGCCTGGTATTAATAATCACCACTCCAGCCGCCGCCTGTGAACCGTAGATCGCTGCAGCTGCCTGGTCTTTTAAAACTTCAATAGATTCAATATTTGTTGGATCGATTGCATTTAACGGAGACTGGCTCGCATAGATGGACAATTCACTTTGCGAAATCTGGATGCCGTCTACTATATAGAGAGGTTCGGATGCAGCATTGATAGAACCCTGCCCGCGAACCTGAACCCTGAATGCTCCTCCGGGATTTCCCGAAACCGATTGTACCTGCACTCCTGCCGCTCTTCCCTGAAGAAGACCCTCAACATTTTGTAGAGGCACATCCTGGATTTCCCGCGCCTGAATGGTGGTAATTGCCCCGGTTATTTCCCGCTTCGGTACAGCGGCATATCCTGTAACGACTAATTCATCGAAGTGTATGGCTTCGATGTTTAATGTAACATTAATTTCTTTTGTAATGCCTGCTGAAATTTCAACGGTCTGAACATAGGTACGGTATCCAATAAAAGATACTCTTAATGTGTAGGTCCCCGGTGGAAGATTGGCTATGGTGTAGTTGCCATCTCTGTTGGAGACATCCCCTCGATTCAATTCGGGTATAAACACATTGGCGCCCGGTATTGGATGTCCTACTTCGGCGTCTGTTATTTGGCCGCTTAACGATCCTGTCTGAGCAAGCGCCAAGACGGGGAGGACAATGGCAAACAGCGCCAAGCAAACACTTATTCTGGTAATCATAAAATAACCTCCGAATAGTTTCTTATTGGTTTTTCGTCTTAGGTGAATATCAGCTTAACACCTCTACATGTACGATACATTTTAAATCATTTTCATATACACATTTGTGATACGATGTTATTTGTAAGTGATGAACCATACCAAAATGAATTTGGAATATCCCGTTATCAGCTTTGAAAAATGATAAAACAAACCTTTTGTTATCACTCTACAAAAATATACATCGCATCTTAAAGAAGAGACAATGTAAATGTGACGAATGATTGTGTAGTTGTGATGGAAAGACTTAAATAGGGTGTAAGTGGCGTTTCGTTTTTGCGTTTACAGATCATTAGAGTAAAAAGTATATTATTACCTTTTACTACTTATTGCAACACACTTATACAATACTTCGTATAAATATGCGTTGGCGGGTAAATACGGTAATTCTTATTGCCAACTATACGTTGTAACGAAAATTTTTGGAGGTCGGTTATGAGAAATCTAATTACCATAACAATATTATTCCTTTTAGTGGCCGTAAATATTGTATGCAAATCAACTTTAGAAAACGATCATGAAACAGTCTTAGACGGTGTTGTTCATATTGAGCCGGAGATCATTTATGATATTCCTGAAGTCGAGCGATGGTGCGATCGACTTGGTTTCGAGGGGCTGCGGGTGGATATTGGAGATTGCAAGTTGTATGTCGAAATAGATGGTGACGGCATTCCGATGGTACTTATTAATGGAGGTCCCGGAGGTACTCATCACTACTTTCATCCGTATTTCTCACGCGCTGCCGATTTTGCACAGGTAATTTATTACGACCAGCGGGGATGCGGACTCTCTGACTATGAACCTGGTGACGGCTACACGATACAGCAAGCGGCAAACGATCTTGAGAATCTCAGAAAAGCACTTGATCTCGATCAATGGGTTGTGGTTGGATATTCTTACGGCGGATTGCTGGCACAATTATATGCCACAAAGTTTCCGGAAAGTCTTGCCGGACTTGTTCTTGTTTCTTCAGCTATCAGTCAACACGTCGAGCTTGAACCCACCCGGCAGTATGATTTCATCAGCGAGGAAGAACGAGAGCGGATGCAGGAAATAAATCAGATGTCCGACCTTACCCGCGAACAAAGAATATTCAACAGATATTTAAACGGCGACTGGAAGCGGCAGAACTTTTACCGACCATCAAAGGAACGCATTGCCGAACTTGCACGGTACGAATGGATCCATGACAGAGGATTCCGGGAGGGTATAATCGGCAGCATGCGCCCTCTCGATCTTGAAGGTGCCTTTAACGATTTTCCGGTTCCGACTCTCCTCTTCGAAGGCAAGTGGGATCTTACCTGGAATACCGATAAACCTGAAGTAATTCACAATAATCATCCGAATGCCGAAATGGTTATAATTGAACGGGCGGGACATAGTCCGTTTGCCGATCAACCGGATGAATTCTTCAGCGAGTTGCAGCGCTTCTTTGAGTCGCTTACTGAAATCCCTGATTATGAAATTGCTCGCTGGAGGGAGTATCACACTGAATGGCGGGCAGAAGTTGCGAAGCGTGATACGTTGCCGGACTATGTGATTCGCACATCGGGTTGGGGCAGAAACTCGAGCAAACGTATATCACAAGCTGTTACATTGGATGCTCTTACAGAACTCACATCTCCGATGCAATTTCT
>PWTU01000411.1 GCA_003562775.1 Ignavibacteriales bacterium | reverse complement strand
CGGACCTCCTTTCAGGAGCGCGACGAGCGTTTGGCCGGCCTCAAGGACGAGACTGTGGATGTTTTTTATTCCTGCACCTTGTGCCAGTCTTTTGCCCCCAACCACGTATGCATCATTACTCCCGAGCGTCTTGGTCTGTGCGGGGCCTACAACTGGCTGGACGGACAGGCCGCATACGAAATCGATCCTTCCGGTCCAAATCAGCCCGTGGCCAAGGGCGAACTCCTCGACGAGGTCAAGGGGGAGTGGCAGGGGGTGAACGAATATATTGCCCGGGCGTCCCGGGGCAATCTGGAGAAGCTCAAGGCTTACAGCATCCTGGAAGATCCCATGACCTCGTGTGGCTGCTTTGAGTGTATAGTGGCTGTTTTGCCCGCGGCCAACGGGGTGATGGTAGTGGATCGGGAATATTCGGGAATGACGCCCACCGGGATGACCTTTTCCACCATGGCCGGTATGGTCGGAGGCGGGGTACAGACCCCGGGTTTTTTGGGAGTAGGCAAGTTCTACCTGGGGAGCGACAAGTTCATATCCGCTGAAGGAGGACTCAAAAGACTGGTGTGGATGCCTTCGCAGCTCAAGGAGCGCTTGCGCCCCCTGCTGCAGGCCCAGGCCGACAGGATGGGCGAACCCGATCTGTTGGCAAAGATAGCCGACGAGACCGTTGCCGAGACCGAGATGGAGGTTTTGGAGCACCTGGAGAAAACAGGCCACCCGGCCCTGGGCATGGAGCCCATGATCTAGGAGAGTTCCGGTCTGCAGCCGAAGATCAGGAAACAACACAATCCCGGAGGAAAGAAGAATGGATAATGTGGTTCGAAGCGCCAATGAAGCCGCTGAAAAAATCATAGAATGGAGTAAAGGGCACGATATTCAGACCTGTTTTGACAAGGCCCGGAAAATGAAGCCCTGTCCCATAGGGGCGGCCGGGGCATGCTGCAGGGTATGCCACATGGGTCCATGCAGACTCATCGGGTCCAGGGCTGAAGAGGAAGCCACCGGGGTCTGCGGAGCCACCCTGCCCACGGTGGCTGCGAGAAATTTTCTGAGAATGGTGGTTTCAGGGGCTGCGGCCCATTCAGACCATGCCCGGGATATGGCCTTTACTTTAATGGCAGTGGCCAATGGGGAGACCAGGGATTTTCGCATTGCCGACGAAGCCAAGCTGCACATGGTGGCCGAAATTCTGGAAATCGAGGTAAAAGATCGCCCGGTAAACCATGTGGCCAGGGATGTGGCCGCCACGTTGCTGGATGATTTCGGACGTCAGAAAGGTCAGATCAATTACCTGAAAAGAGCCCCGCAGAAAACCCGGGACAGGTGGAAAAAATGGGGAATAATCCCCAGGGGAGTGGACAGGGAGATTTGTGAAGCCATACACCGGACCAATATGGGAGTGGATCATGACCCGGACAATCTTCTTTTGAGCGCCCTCAGGGTGGCCCTTGCGGACGGCTGGGCCGGAAGCATGATCTCCACAGACATTTCGGATGTCCTCTTTGGCACTCCCAGGCCGCTCCGGGGCAAGGCTGGCTTCGGCATCCTCAAGGAAGACGAGGTCAACCTTGTGGTTCACGGCCATGAGCCTTCCCTGGCGGAAATGATCGTGGACGTTGTCGATGATCCGGAGCTCCTGGAGTATGCCCGGTCCAAAGGCGCCAGCGGCATCAATCTCGGCGGAATGTGCTGTACCGCCAATGAAGTCCTGATGCGCCACGGCATACCCACGGCCGGGGGCTTTACCAACCAGGAACTGGTCATTCTCACCGGGCTGGTGGATGCCATAATCGTTGACGTGCAGTGTATCATGCCCGCCCTGGCCGAATTGTCCAATAGATTTCACACCAAGGTCATTACCACCTCCAGCAAGGCCAAGATGCCCGGTGCAGTGCACGCTGCCTATGATGAACACCGTGCCCGGGAGACAGCCATGGAGATCGTCAGGATGGCCATTGACAACTTTCCCAACCGCAAACAGGAGGGCAGCCATGTTTCGGACTTGAATCCCCTGGTGGCCGGGTTTTCCCAGGAGTATATCGAGTATATGCAGGGCGGTCGCATGCGGGCTTCTTTCAGGCCACTCAACGACGCCATCATGGTCGGCCGGATACGCGGCGTTGTAGGCCTGGCCGGGTGCGACAATCCCAGAGTTCCCTCCCAGGGCCTGCACCGCTTCCTGGCCCGGGAGCTGATCATGTCCGATGTGCTGGTAGTGTCCACGGGCTGTGGATCCCACGCGTGCCAGACAGCAGGGTACATGACTCCGGAGATGGCCCTGGAGAACGCCGGTCCAGGCCTTAAGGAGGTTTGCGAGGCCATCGGCATCCCGCCCATTTTGCATCTGGGCTCCTGCGTCGACAACTCCAGGATCCTGACCATACTTTCAGCCATGGCCTCTGAGGGCGGCCTTTCCGAGGAAATAGGCGGCATGCCCGGTGTGGGCATTGCCCCGGAATGGATGTCCGAAAAGGCCCTGGCTATTGGGTCCTATTTTGCCGCCTCTGGCGTGCCGGTGATCTTCGGAGGGGAATCGCCTGTCGGAGCCAGCAAGGAAGTGACCAGGATCATGACCGTGATCTGGTTTGAAAGGTTCAAGGGCGCTCTGTATTTTGAGCCTGATCCTGAAAAAATACTCAGTATGGCCCTGGAATTTATTGACTATGCCCGGGAAGGCCTCAAGCTTAAAAAATACGAGCCCGGCAAGTTCGGCGTGGAAAGGGTGCTTATGGATATGGCCGCCAGGCGTGAGACAACCTTTTAACATGCCTGCGGTGCTGCTGCTGCTTACTACTCAAAAAGGGGTGGGGATCAATGAGATTGGAAGAGATTCAAATGGATAACATGATAGAAGAGCTTGGGTCCATGATCGGCAAGCAGGAAAAAAACAGAAGCTTGCTTGTTCATGCCCTGCAGAGAATCCAACAGGAATGCGGCTATCTGCCTGTAGGGGAATTGAGAGAACTCTCCAGTGCCCTCGGCATTTCACCGGCCGATATTTACAGCGTGGCCAGCTTTTACAAGATGTTTCATTTCAAGCCCAGGGGAAGAAAGATTGTCAAGGTTTGTTTGGGTACTGCATGTTATGTGCGCGGCTCCAACCTGGTGCTGCATGCCTTGGAAGACAAGTTCAAAATCATGGATGGGGAGACCACAGATGACCTGGCCATGACCCTGGAGACGGTGGGCTGTGTCGGCTGTTGCGGGCTGGCTCCTGT
>PWTU01000491.1 GCA_003562775.1 Ignavibacteriales bacterium | reverse complement strand
TGACTCATTGCAGAGTGCATTGATGGGGATTTTCCGTTCGCATAACATCGAGGATCGTTCTATCCGTCAGCAGGTTGTTCAACCGGGTGTGCGGACCGAAATTCGTGTGACGCCTCCTCCGGATCTGTCGATGACATTGTTGAATTTTGAAATACACCGTACGGTGCGAGCACTCGGGTACACCTTAAGTGCACGTGAAGACAGCCGCTCGGGAAATTTGTCGATACATATCCGGGATGAAAATGTCATTGTGTTGACCATCCTTGTGATCGGTAATTAGTTTATTATTCAATAATATGAGGAATGTCATTTGAGTAAGAATAATAAAGACGTATCAAAAATAATGGAAAAAATCGTTTCGCTCGCAAAACGACGCGGTTTTGTTTTTCAGTCGTCTGAAATTTACGGCGGACTTAACGGATGTTACGATTACGGTCCGCTGGGCGTTGAGCTTTTAAATAATATCAAAGAGCAATGGTGGCGATCGATGACGCTGCGCGAAGACATCGAAGGAATCGATGCAAGTATTCTTATGCATCCACGTGTGTGGGAAGCGTCCGGTCACGTTGAGCATTTCACCGATCCGATGGTAGATTGTAAACAGTGCCGTGCACGCTACCGCACCGATGACTTGCCGGAATCAGGCGCATGTCCGAATTGCGGTGGAAAGGATACATTCACCGAAGCACGGAAATTTAATCTTATGTTCCGGACATTCGTCGGACCGGTGGAAGACAGCTCGGCAGCCGTATACCTCCGTCCCGAAACGGCGCAGGGCATTTATGTCAATTTCTTCAACGTACAATCGGCGGCGCGTCAGAAAGTTCCGTTCGGGATTGCACAGGTCGGGAAGGCATTTCGCAACGAGATCAATACCAGGAACTTTTTGTTCCGTACCCGTGAGTTCGAGCAGATGGAAATGCAGTTTTTCGTGAAGCCCGGTGAAGACGATAAGTGGTTCGACTACTGGAAAGAACAGAGAATGCAATGGTTTATCGATCTGGGTATGGCGCCCGATCGTTTGCGGTATAACGAGCACGGACCCGGCGAGCTTGCTCACTATGCCAAAGTAGCGTTTGACATTCAATTCCTCTTCCCGTTTGGATGGGGAGAAATTGAGGGCATTCACAACCGGACGGATTACGATTTGCAGCAGCACGAAAAATTCTCGGGCAAAGCTATGAAATATTACGATCAGGAGGCAAACGAAAAGTACGTTCCGTATGTGATCGAGACGTCGGCCGGAGCGAGCAGGTCGTTTATGGCATTTCTGATCAATGCATTTGCAGAAGAAGAACTTGAAAAGGAGAAACGAACCGTTATGCGGTTTCATCCCCGGATTGCACCGATTAATGCCGCCGTGTTTCCGCTGGTAAACCGCGACGGCATGCCCGAAAAGGCGCGTGCTATAGCAACCGATTTGCAAAAACGGTACCGCGTTTTCTATGATGATAAGGGAGCGGTCGGACGGCGCTATCGAAGGCAGGATGAGGCGGGCACCCCGTTCTGCATCACGATCGATTCGCAAACACTCGAGGATCAATCGGTAACTATCCGCGACCGCGACAGCATGGAACAAGTAAGGGTTGCCGATGCGCAGATCGCTGCTTATCTATCCGACAAACTCGGAATATGACGATAACAATATGCAATACTTATTTTTAGACAATCTTGGTAACATCAGGTCCGGCTGGCGGATAGTATTGTATCTTCTTATTCTGTTTGCCGCTGCCTCGATCGTTTTTTTTCTTGCCTCGATGGTCATTACGGACCTTGCCTATTATTCGCCGCTGTTTATTGTCATTTGCATCCTTATTGCTACAATTATAATGGTAAAGATGTTTGAGAAGCGGCCGTTGCATTCGGTTGGAATACCGGTGCACCGGCGGATGCCGCTTGAAATCGGTCAAGGGGTAGTGATCGGCGGAATAATGATGTCGATTGTTTTTCTAACTCAGTACGGCGCCGGATGGATTGAACTTGAATGGAAAGGGCTCGGATCATTTGATATATTTGCAATTATGATCACGACGCTGATATTTTTTATTCTTGCGGGATTCGGTGAGGAACTTTTCTTCCGTGGTTATCCGTTTCAAACTTTAGTAGAGTCAATCAAAGCTCCGGCGGCGGTCGTCATAATGTCGGTTGTTTTCAGTGCAGCGCATTCAATGAATCCCAATATCTCAACGCTCGCACTATTGAATATTTTTCTTGCGGGTGTGTGGCTGTCGATCGCATACTTAAAAACACGGACGCTGTGGCTTCCGGCCGGATTACATATATCCTGGAATTTTTTTCAGGGCACAATTTTTTCTTATCCGGTGAGCGGTCAGGTCCTGGACGGCAGATCGCTGTTTGATACCTCAATTTCAGGACCGCCGTTACTGACGGGAGGCGAATTCGGCCCGGAAGGAGGTCTGATTACAACGGTTGTGTTAATTATAGGAACAATGTACATTTATAAATCGAAATCCATAATAATCGGTGAAGGAGTGTGGACAGTTGACAGATATATACGTGAAGAGCTGGAACGTTTTTCAAAATAGATTCGGGATCGGTGGATGGTTAGCGGCAATCATTCTGTTATCCGGCATAATGATAACGCCGGTACGCTCTCAATGGCTGCCCGATTGGCGGACTGAGGAATACGTACAGCAAGGAATTGAGCAAGTTTATAACTATGAGCTTGAGGAAGCGAGGGAATCGTTTCAAAAAGTTGTCGATAAGTATCCGGAGCATCCGGGCGGTCATTTTTTTGTCGCAATGGTCGATTGGATGAAGATTCTTGTTAATATAGAAGACGAATCGCTTGACGACAGATTTTTTGAGCAACTTGAAACGGTCATCGATCTATCGGACAAGATTTTAAGGCGACGCTCTCATGATATAAGCGCATTGTTCTTTAAAGGAGGGGCGATCGGATTCCGGGGCAGGTTGCGTGCGCATCGCGGAGCGTGGGTTCGTGCAGCCAACGACGGCCGCCGCGCATTACCCATTGTACGCAAAGCGGAGCAGCTCTTACCCGATAATGCCGACATCCTGCTCGGGAAAGGGATATATAACTATTACGCTGCAGTTATACCGGATATGTTTCCATGGGTAAAACCGTTTTTAATTTTCTTCCCGAGAGGCGACAAAGAAGAAGGCATTGAACAGTTGCGCATAGCTTCCCAGGGTGCGCGGTATGCCGGCATAGAGGCATCATATTTCTTAATGC
>PWTU01000079.1 GCA_003562775.1 Ignavibacteriales bacterium | reverse complement strand
GTGGTGATGGAGCGGCAAATACAAAGATTTATGCAGCGATATCCTGAGTATCGGGTTGAGCAGTTATTCAAAGAAACCGAAGAGCTTCGAAACGATTTTATTATCGCGGCGTATGCGCGTCAGGGTCCCGAGATCGTATATGGCCCGTCGGATATGATAGGGTTGCTTGCGACACTGGAGGTTATCCGCCCGCTTGAACAATACTTCGATGAGGATTATCTTGAATATTTCCATGAGACCGCGAAAGTATGGTATGAAGGGCATTTATATCAGCTTGCCGATAAGCTCGGCAACCATCTCGCGCTGGTCTATAATAAAGATCTCATCGAGAGACCGCCTGAAACAATGGATGAGCTGATTGAAATTGGGAAACGCGCTACAAAAGATCTGACCGGCAACGGTAGAATCGATCAATATGGTTTAGTGTGGAATTATATCGAACCATTTTTTTACGTACCGTTCCTTGCGGGATACGGCGGATGGGTTATGGATGATGCCCAGGAACGGCCGACGCTCGATACGGAAGCCAATGTCCGTGCGCTGAATTTCATTCAGGAACTTCGCGATGTTCATCGGATCGTTCCGCGGGAAGCCGATTACGAAATAGCGGACGCGTTGTTTAAAGAAGGACGAGCGGCTATGATTATAAACGGCGACTGGTCGTGGGGGGGCTATATAGCGATGGGGCTGAATATCGGTGTTGCACCGATTCCCCGTGTTTCGGAAACGGGATTATGGGCATCGCCAATGGTTTCTACGAAAGGTTTTTCAATTAACGAAAATATCGACGATGAAAAACTTCCGATCGTACTTGAACTTATTAAATTTCTTAATGAACCTGAGAATCAACTTGAAATGACGGAGGAAGTGAAAACATTTCCAACACGGGTCGAGACATACGATCATCCCGTCGTCACCGACGATCCGATACTTATTAACTCGAAACGTCAGATAGACGTTGGTAAACCGATGCCGATCGTACCCGAGTTGCGCGCAATCTGGGATTCAATGCGACCGCACTATCAGATGGTTTTAAATGGCAGAAAGAGCGCCGAAGATGCTGCGCGGGATATGCAGGTGCTGGCAGAGAGAAAAATAAAGGAAATGCTTGAATAATGATAGAACGTAATCGAAAACTTTTTCCATTTATATTAATCCTTCCAGCGGCGCTTGTGATGCTCGGCGTGGTATTCTACCCGTTCGTTTACAACGTTGTTCTGTCGTTCTCAAACATGAGCTTACGCAATTTTAGGGAATGGCAGATCATCGGTTTCGATCAATATTTTAAAGTATTTTTCGAACCGTCCGAGCCGGGTTTTTATGTCATATTTTTAAAGACAATGATTTGGACCGTTGTAAACGTTACGTTTCATGTCGTAATCGGCGTCATGCTTGCAATGATGTTAAACCGGCAAATAAAAGGAAAATCGATATTCCGCACGTTACTCATACTCCCTTGGGCAATTCCGCAGTACATAGTTGCATTAACATGGCGCGGGATGTTTAACTATGAATACGGAGCGATCAATTTAATTATTACGCAGTATCTCGGGTTACCTGCCGTTGAGTGGCTCCGTAGTCCTACCGAAGCGTTTATTGCAGTGATCATTACCAATATCTGGCTCGGGTTTCCGTTTATGATGATTATCGCTCTGGGGGGACTGCAATCGATTTCGAACGAGTTTTATGAGGCAGCCGATATCGACGGTGCAACTGCGTGGCAGAAGTTCAGGAATATCACCGTTCCGTTGTTAAAACCGGTGATGATACCCGCGATTACGCTCGGCATTATATGGACGTTCAACAATATTAACGTTGTCTGGCTGGTGACAAGCGGGGGTGAACCTGCCGATCAGACGCATATACTTGTATCGTATGTGTACCGCGCGGCGTTTGGATTGTACCGGTACGGATATGCCGCGGCGCTTTCTATGGTTATCTTCTTTATTCTTTTGATATTCAGTCTGACATTTATGAAACGAACACAAGCAACCAAATCGGCGTATTAATAAAATGAGAAATAATGCAAAATTGAAGAAGAAATTGGCAAATGCCGTCGCGTATTTTGTATTGATTATTTTTACCGTCATCGCAATTTATCCGATTTTACAGGTGCTCAGTATTTCACTGCGCCCCGGCGACCGGCTTTTATCAACGTCGCTTGCAATTATACCGGAAGATGCAACTTTGACGGCATATAAAGAACTCTTTACCGGGCGGCCGTTTTTACTCTGGATGCGCAACAGTATTCTCATATCGTTTGTTGTAACCGCTACCGGCGTCACGCTTGCTGCAATGGCCGGATATGCATTTTCGAGGTTTAAATTCCGGGGACGAAATATCGGTTTGTTGAGTTTGCTCGTAACGCAAATGTTTCCCGCCACGATGTTATTGCTCCCGATGTACATAATGTTGGTAAAGCTCGGTTTAATAAATACTTTTCTCGGAGTCATAATTATTTATTCATCGACGGCGCTGCCGTTCTGCATTTGGATGATGAAGGGATATTACGATACGATATCTCCGTCACTGGAGGAAGCGGCGCGAATTGACGGGTGCAATCAATTCGCCGCTTTCTATAAAGTAGTACTCCCGCTTACCACGCCGGCGCTTGTTATCGTGGCATTGTTTTCTTTCATGGCTTCGTGGGCGGAGTATGTTGTCGCGGCTCAGGTATTGCAGGATACCCATTTGTGGACTCTCCCTGTTGGATTGCAAACATTCCAGGCAAATATGTCGACAGAATGGGGATTATATGCAGCGGCTTCGTTGATTGTAAGTATTCCGGTAGTTATTTTATTTTTAATGCTCAGCAAATTCCTTGTATCGGGGTTAACATTAGGAAGTGTAAAAGGATAAAATTTTATGAAACATATTATTTATTTGTTTTGTGTGTTGTTTACCGTCTTATTTATAAGTTGCGATGGTAATCGGCATGATATCGTCGATGATATTGCTATGCAATCTGCCCGGGAAAGCGAAGATTGGGTGAAAGATGCCATTATTTATGAAGTGTTTCTCCGTTCGTTTTCACCGGAGGGAAATTTTGCCGGCCTGGAAAAACGGCTTCCTGAACTCAAAGAGCTCGGCGTTACCGTTATCTGGCTGATGCCGATCCATCCCGTCGGTGAACAAAATAAAAAGGGAACGCTCGGCAGTCCTTATTCCATTCGTGATTATTTCGACGTGAACCCGGAATTCGGGACTATGGATGATTT
>PWTU01000514.1 GCA_003562775.1 Ignavibacteriales bacterium | reverse complement strand
TCAATCGTCACAAAGGAAAGTTCACTAATGGTGCACGATATCCGAGACAATGTGATCGGTGATCCGCGACTAATGCTCAATAATCAAGGAGAACATAACGGGATAATTGAAGTAAAAGTAGCCAATCCATACGAATCCGCAATATCCGGCTCTATCGAATGGAACGGTTCCTCACCATTTTATACAATATTACCCGTCGATCACGAATATGATCTGAAAGCCGGAGAGCAAAAAAATATACAATTTGAACTGATGATTGCCGATCCCAATTCGATCGACGATATCTTCACTCAACGACCAGTAATATCATACAACGTTTCAAAATTAAATGCAGACGAAATTCCCCTCATTCAGGTAAAAGATGATAAAAAACTCATCACAGTCAGAACTGTGAAGGCAGACTCATTTTCCGGTGAACTCACTATTGACGGAATATTGGATGATTGGGATACACATTGGCCAATAGAATTAAATCATCGATCTCAGGTTACACTGGTACCTGATCGATGGCAAGGAATTGAAGAGGTCTCGGGGAGATTCGCCGTGAAGCTATCCGACACCCACTTGTTCTTCGCCGGAGAGGTTGTCGATAATTATGTAATGCATTCTCCCCGAAAAAATGAACCATATCAGGGTGATGCCGTAACGCTTTATCTTGATCTTCGCGGGGAGGACGAATTTCAAAAACGGATGTTCATGGAACACGTGTATGCTGTTATATTCGTTCCCGAGTGCATTTCCGGTGATGAACCGTATATTCAAACTATTTATCCTTTTGGAACGGAAGTGGAAAACATCGACTTCGCCACAAAACGGACGAAAAATGGATATACCATCGAAGTGGCAATACCGATCGATCAGTTAATCGGATTTAACCCATCAAGTGATATGATCGGTTTCGACGTTTGTATTGACAACCTATATCCAGACGGTACGCGTACACGTATGATGTGGAACGGTCCTTACACGAATTATATGTACGGGAACAAATACGGGAGACTTATATTGGGATTACCCTTATAATAATAACATTTATTGATATGAAAACATATGCAGATTACTATTTATAATTTCGTTAGTCTTGTCGGTATTTTTATGCTGATGGGATGTGCGTGGCTTTTATCAAAACACAGGCGCAGGTTGAATCCACGCATTATTGCTGCAGGGCTTACAATTCAGTGCGTTTTTGCTTTGTTTATTTTTATCATACCGGTCGGTACATCGATCTTTATCGTGATTAACAATGTTGTCGTCGCTATTCTTGACAGTGCCACGGCAGGAATCGTTTTTTTATTTGGGCGACTCGGGCTTTCACCCGGCGCCGTAAACGAAACCGGTGAATCTTCAATTGGATTCATTTTAGCAACACAGGCACTCCCTGCCGTCATTTTCTTTGCCAGTCTTGTCGCAATCCTGTATTACCTTGGGATTATGCCGCTACTGGTTAAAGGATTCAGTTATATTTTTTCAAAATTCATGCGTATCAGCGGTGCGGAATCACTAAGCGCAT
Source organism: Ignavibacteriales bacterium (assembly GCA_003562775.1). Lineage (GTDB taxonomy): Bacteria > Bacteroidota > Ignavibacteria > T3Sed10-11 > T3Sed10-11 > T3Sed10-11. The sequence continues at coordinate 1,714 of PWTU01000514.1, read as the reverse complement.
CTTCGAATATTTTTGTAGGAATCGAATCAAGCCTTGTGATACGTCCCTATTTGGAAAAAATGACCAAATCGGAGCTCTGTACGATCCTTGCCGCCGGTATGGGAACAATCGCCTCAAGTATGTTGGCAACGTATGTTATGATGCTGCATGATCAATTCCCGAACATAGCCGGACACCTTGTATCTGCAACGATCCTTGCAGCTCCCGGCGCCGTAGTCATGGCAAAGATAATATATCCCGAAACGGAGCAACCGGAAACGCTCGGTATCACCATCAAACCTTTCTATGAACGTGAAAACAATGTTATAGAGGCAATTATAAATGGGGCAAACACAGGGGTAAAACTTGTAATCGGAATTTCTGCAACCCTGATAGCTTTATTGGGACTTGTAGCACTTATCGATTTAGCATTGGGATTTATCGGTGGTTATCTGAATACCTGGACAGGGGCTCATATCGATTGGTCGCTTAGATCGCTTCTTGGGATTTTAGCATATCCTTTTGCACTGATGATTGGTATACCATTGGCCGACGCCGGGGCAGTCGCCCAAGTCATTGGGGAGCGACTTGTTCTCACCGAAGTTGTTGCGTACCGGCATCTCGCTGAAATGATTGCCGACGGTACAATCTCTGATCCGCGTTCTGCCGTCGTTGCGGTTTATGCATTATGCGGATTTGCTCACGTCGCCTCACTTGCAATCTTCGTCGGTGGTGTAAGTGCAGTAGCACCAGCACGGACAAAAGAATTGTCTGAAGTCGGCATTCGGGCTTTGATTGCGGCAACGCTTGGGTGCCTGCTGACGGCAGCATGGGCGGGTATATTCTTCACACAAAATTCAATTCTTTTCGGGCAATAAGGAATGTCAAATGAAGCAACATGAGTTTAATAAGCAGTTGTTCGAATTTATTTCATTTATGCCGAAGATCGAGCTTCATCTACATCTTGAAGGTGCATTCACGGTCGAAACATTATTCCGTTTAATTAAGAAATATGGCGGCGATTCCACAATTAAATCAGTGGACGATATAAAGAAAAAGTTTATGTATAAATCATTTAATGATTTCATAGAGACCTGGTACTGGAAGAACAATTTTTTTAGAAAAGGAGAGGATTTCGAAATATCGACATACGAGACCCTTTTAGGATTGAAAAAACAAAAAGTGGTTTATATCGAAGCATTTTTCTCTCCGTGGGATTTCGAGAAAAACGGAATTCCAATGGAAGAAATTACAGAATCTGTGATATATGGGTGTGAACGTGCCGAAAGGGATTCGGGCATTCGGTGGAAATTGATCGCAGATCTTAATAGAGATCATGGCCCAGAAGCCGCTTTTCGACGCATCGAAAAGATAGCAGTATATAAAAACCGCGGGATTATCGGTATCGGCTTAGGAGGAAACGAAACTCTCTACCCGGCCTCTCTTTTTACCGAAGTATTTCGAGCAGCGAGGTCATTAGGATTGCGACGGGTAGCCCATGCAGGTGAGGCTGCGGGTGCGGAATCGGTATCATCGGCATTATTCGATCTTAAAGCCGAAAGAATAGGCCATGGAGTACGGGCAATAGAAGATGCACGGATAATTAAAATTTTAAAAGAGTCGCAAACTCCACTCGAGGTTTGTATCACCAGCAACGTATTGACCGGATCAGTTCAATCAGTTACCGAACACCCTGTTAAACAATTTATAGATCATGGCCTAAATGTAACCATTA
>PWTU01000182.1 GCA_003562775.1 Ignavibacteriales bacterium | reverse complement strand
GCAGTATTTATATCGGTCTGATTGGTAATTTCTTTCAATGCCATTTCCAGCATCTCGTCAATGACCTCCTGGTCATTGTTATGGTTTAGAAACCAGCCGTCACCCGGATCATTGGTACACTGTGGATTTGTAGCAGCGGGATTGTGTACCCAGACCACACGACCGGGAAGAATTCCTTTCGCTTCTCCCATGGGTTGATTCGGAGTCTGGAATATTGTAGTAAAGGTTGCATAGGTCCTGCTGGCAGTACTGCTTTTAATCAAAGCAAATCCGGTGACCAGACATACCATCAAAAAACCTGCATACATAATCCTGAATCTTTTGGAATGTATGCTTTCACGAAGTTTTCTCAAAGAGAAAACTGAAAGAATTAATCCTATGATAAAAGCTATAAATGTGCTTGCAAAGGGCATCGCAATTTTGATGCATGGATAGGTTAAGCGGCTCGGTTTTGGAATGACTCTCACCAGGATCCAGATCGTCGCCAGAATGCCGAGTATCGGAAATGTCAGGTAATAAAGCCATTCGTTTTCGATTCTGATATTTATAATTCTTCCTGTTTTCGGACAGGTATTAAAGAACCTCTTCTTGATTTTGTTCAGCATTTTTTTCTCCATAAAGACTGATAATTATTACTATCAATAATATCTCCCCATCAGAGGGTGATCGACTATCACACGCTTTAACTCCAGCAGATTGACAATGCCCTGTCTTTTATACACAATTTCGCCGCCCGGCTCGATCAGGATTGTATACGGCAGCGCACCACTCCAAGCAGGATCAACGGCCTCTATCAGCTCATATGAATCACCGGGATAAAATATAAAATTCTGCACGGGCAGGTGTTTATCTTTTAAAACGTTCAGTGCGGTATCAAACTTGTCTATATCATCCGTTGATATTGTTATGAATTCAAATGCACGGCCTCCGTAATACCTTTGCAGCAGAACCAGATCGGGCAGTTCGATTATACACGGAGCACACCATGAAGCCCATACATTGATCAGACGTAATTTTTCCGAATTGTTGGCAATCAGCGTATCGATGCCGGCTGCATCAATTTTTATCAACTCAACCGGACGGTTTTTCCATTCCCGGTTCACTCTTTCGGTCCAATCGGATTTCCAGGACCATTTGATGGAACATCCGAATGACTTTGTCTGAGGGTTTGTAACCTCCTCTCCGGCCAGTATCTGATCGACTGCCAGACGGAGGTCTTCCGCGTTGGCAGTGCCCGGACGCTCGATTCCGTCAAGACGGCCGGTGTAACGCAATTTCCTATCCGTATCGAAAACAAACACATGCGGTGTGGCATCCGGACCGAATTGAATGGAAACGGCCTGATCATCGCCGTCGTACAGGTATGGGAAGTTGTATCCCTTTGCTTCAGCCCGTACCGACATGTTTTCGAATGTATCGTCCAGATCTGAATAACCGCATTCTTCGGGAAGCAATGCGAGCGGACTTGTAGGGTTAATAGCAACGACGGCAACATTCTTGTTTTCATATTCGGCCGTAAATGCAATCAACCGGTCTTCATACGCCTGTGCGGTAGGACAATGATTACTGAGAAAAGCCACAACCAGTATATCTGCATCACGGAAATCGTCAATCGAAACAAAATTACCGTACATATCCGGCAATACAAATGAAGGAGCACTCTCACCGATTTCCAGCAGTCTGATTTCCTGTTCTTGGAGAATTACCGGTTGAGGTGTAAATTCCGGTCCTGTATTTTTTTGACTTTCGCTACAGCCAAAGAGAAACAAAGCTGTAATACATAACAATACGATAAAATATGATACATTGGAAGTATTATTTTTAATGAAAGCTTTCATATATTTACCTTTTTTATTAATAGTTAAACAGTGATAATGTCAATAATATCATAAACACTTTATGTCTTCTATCGTGTAGAAAGAATAGTCTATCACAAAGCAAATCTATTTTCACCTTCCGTAAGCGTGTACACTTTACCATCGAAAACAAACGTTCCATCAAGGCCATCGGGTAGTTTAATGGTCCACTCTTTCATGTCCGATTCTGCGCTTCTGTAAAAAATGCTGATCTCACCCAATGGATGAGGAACCGTACCTTTTATTTCGTTATAATGCCCGGGGTGGGGACGTATTTCAACGGTTTTAAAGCCGGGCGATGCCGTTTCAATACCGCATATGATATTTAAAAATGCAAGCAGGGGGTGTGCCGCCCATGCATGGCAATCGGATCTGCTGTAGATGCCATGTTCAGGAAATGTTGTGAATCCATAATCAATAAATTGTTTCCACTCATCCATCAAATCAATTACCTTCTCTCCCATGCCCGCTTTTTTCAATGCCTGGAAAAGGTAGAACTTAAAGTAAAGTGTCGTCTGAATTAACGATTTATCTTCGAGAACGTTTTGCATAACTCTGGTTTGTTCTTTCGGTTCAAACGCATCGGTCAGCACTGCAAAAATATTCGTATGCTGAGAAAACTGCTGCTTTGCAGGCGTTTCAGCCACAAGCTGCTTTTCGGGACAATAGCTTAGCTCCATTGTTTTTGTTTTCAGGTTTCCGGCCAGTTCAATAAAACGCTCAGCATCGTGCTCATAACCAAAAACACCGAGCATCTCTGCAGCTTTCTCAAGTGCATATGCCAGAAGCAGCGACATATGCGCCGAACCGCCGTCGCTTATTCCCGGCGGTGAACCATTGACAAAATCCGTGCCTCCATCGATATGGTTCCAATATGGCAAAGGACCTAACATGCCCGTATCGTCAATGCGATTTATAAACCACTCAAGTATAAATCTGATACCGGGCATAAATTGATCCACAAACTCCGGATCATCCCGCAACATATAATAGTCGTGAATCATACCGATAAACAGCAGCGAGAAAGGAGGTATAATTTGTACGCCGCGCGTCGGATGTGCGCTCTTCGTAAGTCCCATGGGTTGCATGGAAGCATAGAACTGATGTATGGCATTTCGCGCAAGCCGGTCATCACCGTCAACGTACATGGAAATCAACGCCTGTATCCGCGTATCACCGATATATTGCACCTGCTCATAGTAGGGACAATCCCAGTAACTTTCCAGAGCGCAGAGTCTCGCAGTCCGCCACGATACCTCCCATATCCGGTCAAGATCGGAATCTCCTGAAATAAACTCAGCATTTTCTCTCAGCGGGTAGGCAGTGTAGATATTGTAAAAATCATTAATAACAAGAGGATAGTCCTGCGTTT
>PWTU01000196.1 GCA_003562775.1 Ignavibacteriales bacterium | reverse complement strand
GATTATTAAATTACTCGTAATCGAATAAATCCCCTCATCCAAAACAATCGCCTGTCCCGGTAAGGCAGCTGCGAGCGCCTCTGCGATTGTGGGGTACACCTCCGGGACATAGAGGTTGCGCACCGCGTGATAGGCGTTGAGACGGCCGTAGCCCATATATTGATTCCAGCCATTGGAATCGTAATCAAATTGCCCAACTTTATCGGCGGAGAGGTGGAGGGTGGTACGGATCTGGTCAAGTGTTAATTCAGGGTTTACTGATAACATTAACGCAGCTACTCCACTTACCTGGGGAGCGGAAGCTGAAGTACCACCGAAATGAGATGTATATTTTTCATTAGGAGTAGGTTGTCCGGTATGGGGATCCCATATGTATTCATTAAAACAATCCGGTTCGGTAATCTTATAATTTCCGGGATTCCAGCCCGATTGACCGTTGTGATCGAGCGACCATACATCACCGTGTAGGCGAATCCTGTATCTGCTACCTACTCCGCATGGTATTACCGCTAGAAGTTCCCCGGTTAATCCACTGGGGGCGACGATATCGAGTTCTTGACCTTCTGCACTGTAACTAAAGACATAGTTATTCTGATCAACTGCGCCTACCGATATTACACCGTCAATATTTGCTGGATATCTAACTGATGGATCGGCTGCTTCTCCATTGTTTCCGACAGCAAATACGATTACGGTCCCCTTTCCATCGCGTCCATCTTGCATTGCATTCTGGATTATTGTGGTTAATTGTGGATTCTCATCAGAAGAAGTATTATATCCCCAACTGTTATTAATCACGTCTGCATCATTGTTAACTGCATAACTGAAGGCACTTCTTATCCCCGCATGACCAGGCCAATCTCCCGTCTCATCGAATATCCTTACAGGCATAATTTTCACATTAGGAGCAGTTCCGGCAATACCTTTATCATTGTGCGATGCGGCTATGATTCCCGCAACCGCCATACCATGTGCTTCATTTCCGCCCGGCGCCCCGTCTGTCTCACCAAATGCATCGTAACCTGTAACCAATCTCGATGAAGGTAAGTCTTCGTGTTCCATGACGCCGTCGTCTATAACAGCAACTACAATATCCTGGCTGCCACCTGTTATATCCCATGCCATATGAGTTGAAGTCATATTGAGGTAAAACTGATATGGGTAATATGGGTCGTTTATATGGTTATGGCGTACAATTTCCTGTTTAAAGTCGGGTACCGACCATTCTAACCGTAGGTTCTCATAATACACCCTTGCCATTTCCGTTACAGTGTATTGATCCTGTGATTTTATGCGAAGCGTAACAATATTAGGTACAAAAATATCACGATCTATTAATTCAACTTCATATTTATAATTCAGCCGCTTAAGATCGGTCATTACCGCTTCATCTTCTATATAAACGACAAAAACATCGTAAGCGATCAGAGGACTCCCCTGAATTGAATAAACCGGATTAACAATAGACCAATCCGGATCAAGACGTAAATTTCCAACGGTCTCAAGGGTTCTCTCAATATCGTGCTCAAGGTGCTCTATTTCTATTTCGATAAAACCTTCGGAAAGCAATCCGATAATAGGGCTTACTGAAAGAGTTGTTAATGAAGGCTGCAATTTCTGGGGAATCAACTCAATCGGGATATGTTCTGCCGGCTTCATGACCAAGCTGCCGGGGATAATTTCCAATTCTACTTTTTTCCCGTCAAAGGAATAAAAGAAATCGGTTTGTCCTGGCGAATAAAACGTAACGGTAGCCAGCAACAATACCAGCATTAATGCCACTCTTCCGATACAAAAACATTGCCGTGTTTTCATGGTGTGTCTCCTTTCTTAGATTTTTTTTGATTAGTTGGTTACAGACCCGGAGGCCTGTGCGCTACATAAAATCCCTCCATAGTGAATGTTCTAACATTGTTTTTTAAAAATCGATGCGAATATATCATCTGCCTTCTTTTCAGATCAATAATAAAGTAACTTGACATTGAATCATTAATAATTGCATATCTTTCCTTGGGAGTTAAATAAATACGATCAGTCATCCAGGGTATATCGTCAATCAGTACGTTAACTTCATCGGTAATCCGATTATGTTCCGGAGAATATATCTGTATTCTACCGGATGGCAGTGGGTTTCTCAAGTAACCTCCAGGGTCAGTGATGTATACCTCTTTATTATCGCGGCGCGCTGCTAAATATCCTAAATGCCATACCGGTATCGAACCGACAGTTTGTTCGGTAACCAGGTCAAACACAGGACCGCCGGGGATATAGAGTGTGTCGCCCCCCCATGACAATGTCATTCTTGCAAAGGGTAGCGGGCGAATATTCTTTACCGTTCCTGATTCATAATTAAATTGATACAACTGCTTTTCACCGTTTATGGCATATACCAATGGTTTATGTGGATGTATCTCAATAGCGTTATCGTCATAAACAGACCGCCATTTTACATCAATAGTACCTAATTCATTAATTGAGCCATCATCAGGGTTAATCGAACCGAATTTACGTTGAGGGCTTGAGGTAATCTTGGTGATAAAATATATGCCGCCGTTTCGGTTTGACAGTAGATGAGTTGCATGGTTATAGATTTGGCGGTGCGACCAATTTAGAGTATTTATCATATATATTGCACCGGGATCTGTGCCTGCAGGACCTTTTCCCGTACTAACAAACAGCCTGGTTCCATCGGCATTTGACAATACCGATAGTACATTTTCAAAATCAGTAATTATCTTAAGGACTTCACTCGTAAGAGGAGCGATAACTGCAAGTGTATCTACACCTCCTATTTCGTATGCGTAAATAACAAAGTCATTTAGATCTTCATCGTGCCAAATTAATCCCTCTCCGTTGCTGGTCAGTATATCACAAGAATAACTTGAAAAGAGATAAACAAACATTGATAGAGTTAATAGATATTTTTGCATTTTCTCTAACCTTTTTGTATTTTAACAAGTGCTGTTCCGGCTGAAATAATACGCTATCAAAAACATTGCCGTGTTTTCATGATGTGTCCTCCTAATTATAGTGGTTAATAATAACTGCTGTAGAGTAAGACAATAGTGCATTAGTGTACAGGCTCTGTGAGCCTTGACAGTTACTCTCCTTTCAGACGAGTGTCCGGCTCAAGCAAGCCATCACAATGGTAACCTATTGAATCCTCGTCAAACCGTACGTGAGGTTTTCCCTCATACGGCTTTCCTAAAGTCAGAACATAAACCGGTTAAAGCTT
>PWTU01000515.1 GCA_003562775.1 Ignavibacteriales bacterium | reverse complement strand
GAGGATTCAATAGGTTACCATTGTGATGGCTTGCTTGAGCCGGACACTCGTCCGAAAGGAGAGTAACTGTAAAGGCTCACAGAGCCTGTACACTAATGCACTATTGTCTTACTCTACAAACGGTAAAGTATACTTTATTTAGACAAGACGAGGAAAAATTTCCTCGTCTTGTTTCTATAAATTATGCTAACTATTCACCCTTCTACTTCAATTCAATGTATAAAAATAGGAAATTATTGTTAAAAGTTGTTTCTGTACTATACATATTAGTTATTATACCTCTACTATCAAGTTCCCAAATAGCGATAGATTATAAAACTATAGTAGCGAAAGAGGGGAGTACAAGTGAATTTCCTACCCACTATGCATATGGAACACTTGGGCCTTTTACAGGTCTCAATAGAGTCTGGGTATTTTATGTAGACGGAGAACAAGCAGTCTGGAATACAAATCAAATAAGTGAAAGCGGAGAATGGGAAGAGGGGGGTACTTTATTTGAATTACCACTTGCAAGAAATTTTACGGTTACATTTGATGGGTTATTTTTCCACATAATACGCGTGGTAGACGGAGATTTACGATATCAACGTGGAAGGGCACAAATTAACGGATCAATATTATTTGATCCCGAAGTTATTGCATATAGTGATCCGATTTGGAAAGTTCGAACAATAAGCGACCAGGAGACATTTATTGCCCCACGTCACTTTGCTGTTGCTGTAGATAGATATAATAATCCTTGGATTGTAGTTAAAGTGAGTGATGGAAATACAACAGATTCCAACTTTAAACCAATAGCTCTGTCTTCAATTGCTGATGACGGAACTTGGATATCCCGCCCGGGTTTTCCTGTTGATCTTACAAGCTCCTATGATTGGTGGGCAAATGGACGTGCCCCTACTGTTGTAGAGATTGATGATAATAATATATTATTTACATGGGGAAATTATCGAAGCAACACGAGTCATCCTGATAGAGGTTTCCGTGCTCGCTTATGGTCGGATGGTACTCTCGGTCCCATCGAAAACACAGGTTTGACCTGGCATACGGCGGCAACCTCGGTTGTTGTTCCGGAGCCAGGGGTTGCACTAGTCAATAGTCAGACCGAAGTCGCCCGACGAAATAATGATGGATCATGGACAAGGGTTGATCCGGGTGATATGGTAAACTGGTCGAATTATAATTCATTATCTGCATTCAATAACAAAGTAAGGCTTTGGGACTATAGTAATGGTTATATAAGATATCGGGAAACTGCTGATAATGGAGTAACATGGTCTCAGATAACGCAAAAATGGACGGCCTCGGATATTTTGCATTTCAGCGCATCTCATGATGGCGGCAGCCAGGGGAACCATCATTCTTTGTTATGGAGTGAAGGGAGCGGATTATATGATATAGTTATGGGTATCGAAGGTGAATATGAGGGGGTTAATCTTCTCACGGCACCTGCATTGGTATCTCCTGTGAATGAATCTACCAATATTTCTATAAATCCGATCTTTATGTGGGACAGTGTTGATTATGCTGAGACATATCGTATCCAAATTTCAAGACAATCAGATTTTTCTGATATTTATATTGATTCGAGTGGAGTTATTGATAATTATTTAGAAGTATCCTTAGAATATGAAAGAGCGTATTACTGGAGAGTAAATGCAACCAATCAATATGGTACAAGTGATTGGTCATCAGTATGGAGTTTCACGACGATTATCGAAGCACCCGAAAAACCTATTCTCGTATCTCCATTGAATAATGAAACCGATGTTCCGGTGGATGTTAATCTCGTTTGGGAAGCTTCAGAAGGGGCTGAAACATATCACGTGCAGGTTGCAACGGCATCCGATTTTTCAATTATGATAATTGATAGCAGTGATATTGCCAGTACTATGCTCAGTGTAAGTGGCTTCAATCATGACAAAAATTACTACTGGCGCGTCCGTGCCGGGAATATTGGTGGTGAAAGTGATTGGTCGGCTGAGTGGAATTTTACTACTATTGTTGAGATACCAGCAGTTCCTTCACTCGTCACACCGGAAGACGGTGAGATTAATGTCTCTGTTGATGCAATGCTTGGGTGGGAAGCAGCGGATCGTGCGGAATCATATCAGGTACAGATATCCGAAATTTCGAATTTTTCCGAGATGTTTTTCGACAGCAGCGGTATCGGTAATAATTCGCTTTCAATTAATTCGCTTGATAGTATGACAACGTATTATTGGCGTGTGCGGGCAATGAATTCGGGCGGCGAGAGTTCTTGGTCGGCTATCTGGAATTTTACGACCGTTGATGTTACAAGCGTGGATAGTTTGGTTGTTAGCATACCGAAGAATTATTCAATATCACAGAATTATCCGAATCCGTTTAATCCGAGCACGACCATTCGGTATGCCATTCCATCTGATTCCCATGTTCATTTGGTTATTTACAATATTCTCGGACAAGTGGTAGAAGAGTTGGTAAATGAAGAAAAGAAAGCGGGTACGTATGAAGTAGTCTTTAATGCGAAAGATCTACCAAGTGGCGTATATGTTTATCGTTTCATTGCCGGTTATTATGTTGAATCGCATCGGATGCTGCTTACGAAGTGATCTAACTAATTGATGGTTTATAGAGGTGTTAGGTGATAGGTGATAGGTGAGGGGTGTTAGGTGATAGGTGTTAGGTGAGAGGTGATAGGGGAGACGTGGAGGGGAGGGGGGTAGTAGATAGTTAAAATCTGACCTCCGACCTCTGACCTCCGGACAGGAACATGGTTCGTCAAATTTTTTAGCTTCGTAATCTAAGACGAATGGGGAGAACGTTTGCAGGTCTTTACGGAACATCTTTATTTACTTCATAAAATGCCGTATCTTTAATTTCCTGTGTTCCGGGATTTATTGTCATTGAAAGGATTATATTATCCGGGGAAGTATGCTTCCATGTTAATCAGACCGTTGATATTGACGTTCATTGTTGTTCTTTTCACGCTATCGGCGACGTCCAATACAACATATTTTACGTATAAGTCTCAAACCGGAAACAGCGCCACAATCGGTCTCCCGTTAAGTGCCAATCCGAATGTCGACGGACAACCTCTTGAACCTCGAGATGAAATAGGTGTATTTACTCCTGACGGATTGTGTGTAGGTGGTACGGTATGGAACGGTGAAACAAACGTCGGGATCACGGTATGGGGAAATAATACTTTCACCCAGGAAATTGACGGCATACGGCCGGGTGAAGAAATCCATT
>PWTU01000133.1 GCA_003562775.1 Ignavibacteriales bacterium | reverse complement strand
CGTCTCCGATTAATCGTTTTATATCTTCGCAATAGGCGTGATCTTCGGGGCCTCCGAGCAGCACGATATACGCGCTATAGTCGGAAATCAATCTTCGTGCAAGCTCGACAAAATATTCCTTTAGCCACCGTTTTGTGTAATGTTTCGCTGCCGGGCATATTGCAACTATGGTCTTACGATCGGTTCTCAGTGCACTGAATTGCTCCGACACATGTTTTAAAATATTTTCCGGCACAAACAGCTCAAGTCCTTCGTTATCGTTACGGACACCGAACCGCTCGACCGGTTCGATATACCGGTCGACAACATGCACATTGTCGCGATACAACTTCCATTTTAGATTGATAAGGAAAAACCGGGGAACAACACGTTTGTTAATATGCACCGATTTGTGCGGTCTTGTTTTTTTTCGAATGAATCTGCTTCGCAAGCTGTTGTGAGCATCTATTATCAGATCGTATTTTCTTTGTCGAAGCTGTTCGGTGAAACGCCGCAAACCGGCAAACCCGGTTTGCGCATTAAACTCGTACAGGGTATCGATATAGGGATTATGCCGGAGCAGTTCGGCAAACTCCTTGCGTACGACAAAATCCAGGGTAGAATCGGGAAACGTTCGTTTGAACGATCGTATCAACGGCGTCGTTAATACTATATCACCGATGGAACTCATCCGGATGATGAGTGTTTTATTTGGTATGAATGTGCGCATGGATTTTATTATATGATATATTCGCGCCATTTTCAAATCGTTCATCATTCCGGAACTAATGAACGTTAGGTCGGACGTAACACTCTATTAAAAAAGCATTAAGGGAGGATTTGTGAAGCTTTCATCAATTACCACGCTCGGAGCATTACGGGAGTCGGGGTATACCGTTGTACCGGTCAAAGACGAAGTACGCAATAACCTGATCACAAAAACTACAAACAAGAAAAACCTGTTTCCGGGGATTATCGGATACGACGACTCGGTCATACCTGCCATTATTAACAGTATACTTGCTAAACACGATATAATTTTGCTGGGCTTACGCGGACAGGCAAAGACACGATTAATACGCATACTTCCCCATCTTCTCGATGAGTACATTCCGATCGTAAAAGGATGTGAAATAAACGACAATCCGTTCCAGCCGGTCTGCCGCCTATGTGTGGAGATAAGCCGGGAAGCCGGCGACGACCTTGAAATCGAATGGCTGCACCGTGAACAGCGGTACGGAGAAAAGCTTGCCACTCCCGATGTAACCATCGCCGACCTGATCGGAGACATCGATCCGATAAAAGCCGCATCGAAACGATTGCATTATTCGCACGAGGGCGCGATACATTTCGGTATAATCCCGCGCACCAACCGGGGTATATTTGCCATTAACGAACTGCCAGATTTACAGCCCCGTATACAGGTCGGTTTGTTCAACATTATGGAGGAAAAAGATATTCAGATTCGCGGATTTAATATTCGCATCCCGCTCGACGTGATGATAGTCTTCACCGCAAACCCGGAAGATTATACAAATCGGGGAAACATTATCACCCCGCTCAAAGACCGCATCGATTCACAAATCATGACTCATTATCCGCGTTCAATCGACGATGCGATCGCGATAACGGAACAGGAGGCGTGGATACAACGCGACGGTAAACAAATTGTAATCCCGCACTACTTCCGCGAGATAATCGAACACATTGCATTCGAAGCACGTAAAAGCGAGTATGTCGATCAATCGTCGGGAGTCAGTGCGCGCCTGACTATCGCAGCGATAGAGAATCTTATCAGTAATGCCGAGCGACGGGCAATACTCAGCGGCGACGATCGTATCGTACCGCGTATTTGCGACCTTCCGCATGTATTACCGGGCCTCACCGGGAAAATCGAACTTGTCTTCGAAGGAGAACAGGAAGGTCCGACGAAAGTAAGTAAAGCGCTGATAGGCAAAGCGGTCCGGACAGTGTTCAAAAAATACTTTCCTGATCCGTTGGAAAAACAAAAACGCCGTCGCCATCCGGAAGATTATTATGAAGAGAAGCAACAACAGCAACAAAAACAACAGCATAATAAAATAAAAGACGAAACTTACGGACAAATTATAAACTGGTTTGAATCCGGAAACAGCATAGAAATAGCCGACGATATGACAACCGATGAATATTTCAAAGAACTGAAAAAAGTCGATGGGCTATGTACACTTGCGACAGGGCGTATGAAACTGGACGGAAATAATAAATATGAACTTGCTTCGGCGATGGAATTTGTGCTTGACGGATTACATCAGAACTCCCGTCTTGCAAAAGATGAAGTCGACCACAAAACATCCTATAAAGACCTGATCGGTACGATATTCTCGGGAAGAGGATCGTTCGATAGTGACGATTATAGATAAGAGGCAACACTATGCGTTTTCAATATTCCAAATGGCGTCCCGATTCGATGACCGACGAGCAGCGGCTCGAACAATTGATGTCGTTATTCAGTTACCTGCTCGTACGATCGGACGGTGACGTCGATGAAGCGATCGAATGGCTGAGGCAAATTGCCGAGGAGCATGGCATATTCGATGAAGACATGACGCTCGCCGACCTCATTGAAGAGCTAAAAAATCGAGGCATCATCGAAGAGATTGAAGATATGCACGTGCTTACCGACAGGGGAATTCGGCGAATGCGGCTTGATGCGCTCAGGGAAATCTTCTCATCTTTGAAAAAAGGACCCGACGGATCGCACGAAACATCGCATACCGGCAGCGGCATCGATCGGCTCAGCGAAACAAAAAAATATAAATTCGGCGATCAACCCACCAATATCGATCTGACATCCACGATCCGCAATGCAATGAAACGCGACGGCATCGATGAATTTAATATCAAGGAAGACGATTTAGAAGTTTATGAAACCGAACACACCTCTTCCTGTGCAACCATTCTCTTGCTCGATATCAGTCACAGTATGGTATTGTACGGAGAGGACCGCATTACACCGGCTAAGCAAGTTGCACTTGCTTTATCGGAATTAATCCGCCAGCGCTTTCCGAAAGATTATCTTGCGCTCGTGGTATTCGGCGACGAAGCGAAACTGGTTTCGTTAAGTGAACTGCCGTTTCTTTCGGTCGGACCATATCATACAAACACACGTGCAGGTTTGCAGATGGCACGATCGCTACTGCGCCGATGCGGCAACGTTAACAAGCAAATATTTATGGTCACCGACGGAAAACCGTCGGCGATGTTCGAATCGTCGGG
>PWTU01000522.1 GCA_003562775.1 Ignavibacteriales bacterium | reverse complement strand
TATAACCAGCGAGCTACTCTAAGCTCCGAAGCCATCGAGCTTGACGACATTGTTGTCACAGCGCTCGAAGACCGGATCTTCAACCAGGAAAGAACCGGTGCTTCGACAAATATATCTACGGATAGAATGATTTTCCTCCCCACCATTAACCGGGAGATTAACGATCTTACCCGGCTTACCCCCCAGAGCAGCGGCACCAGTTTTGCCGGACGAGATCAGCGATTCAACAACTATACCATTGATGGAAACGTATACAACAATAACTTTGGGCTGGGTACGGCACAGTTTGCCGGTAGGAATCCGGTAAGTTTGGATGTCATCGAAGAGATTCAGATTAACCTTGCACCATACGATGTACGCCAGGGCGGCTTTACCGGTGCAAGCGTCAACGCCATTACAAAAAGCGGTACAAATACCTATCGCGGTACACTTTATCAGTACTACAGAAATCAGGATCTGGTCGGTGATAAAATCGGCGAGAATGAATTGAATATTGCCGATTCGTTTACCTCCGTACGCGGAGTTTCGATCGGCGGTCCCATTATGCGGGATAAATTATTCTTCTTTGCTTCCGTTGAACAGGAAGAAGCAGATAATCCCGGCGACAACCGCCTCGCCCTCAGACCGGGGCAAACACCCGACGGTGCACAGATTTCACGGGTACCGATCGAACACGCAGAATTTGTTCGGGAGAATATGCGTGAAATTTACGGCTACGATCCCGGACGATTTGAAAGCATCCCATTTGGTGATGAAGCGCTCCGGTTAAACGCGCGGCTCGACTGGAATATCAACAATAACCATCGTGCGATGATACGCTTCAACCGCTATGATGCCTTCAATGACGTTACGATTAACGGTAACAGTATTCGTGGATTCCCGGCATCCGAAAGATACCGCCACACAAACCGGTTCGGGCCGGAAGCGATCACATTCAGGAACGGTCACTACTCGGTTGATAACGTCATCACATCGATTGTAGGTGAAATAAACTCAATTATAAGCGAGAATCTTGCAAACAGTTTCAATATCGGGTACACATGGATAACCGACCCGCAACGAAGTGTTCCCGGTGATCATACATTCCCAATGATCGAGGTGCTTGAGCCGGATGCAGGCGGCACCCTTCTTTACTATATGTCGATGGGTAATGAGTTGTTTACCGTCGGCAACCTGCTCGAGAACGATGTATTCAGCGTCTCCAATACCCTAACGTACTTTACAGGGAGACACACCATTACCGCCGGAGCAAGCTTCGAATACATGACATTTGCAAATGCATTCAATCCGGTGTGGAACTCCTGGTACCGGTATCAGTCGTATGATGACTTTGTCGAGTCTGTTATCAATCAAAATATTAACGTACGGCCGTCCCACTTCGCTATCGGATTTACCTATGACGAAGATAACCCGACCAGACTTCCTCTTGATGAAGTAAACTTTGCTCAGCTCGGGTTTTATGTTCAAAATGAATTCCAGGTAAATCCGAACCTGAGACTCACCGCAGGTTTGCGAATCGATTTACCGTTTTATCCGTTAGATGCACCGAGAAATCCTGCCGTCGAAGCTATGAATCTTTCTATTCCAAATCCGCAAGGCGGCGACAATATTACACCCGATGTGAGTAAATTCCCGAGTATGAATCCGCTCTGGTCACCGCGCGTTGGATTTAACTGGGATGTACGCGGCGACCGGACAACACAGCTTCGCGGCGGAACAGGAGTTTTCTCCGGGCGTCTTCCATTTGTATGGATTTCAAACCAAATCAACGCAAACGGCGTTATGCGAGGCCAACGTGGTTACTTCCCCGGTGATTGGGGACAGGACGGCAATCCCGAATGGCAGGGCTTCCAGCCGGATGTAAATTTCTATCGGCCGGATCCCGCTACTCTGGACGCTGAAATTCCGAACCAGATCAACATTACCGCGAACGATTTCCGGCTGCCGCATGTCTGGAGATCAAACATCGCTATAGATCAGATGCTTCCATATGACATTATCGGTACTGTCGAATTAATGTATTCTGTCGATTTCAACAGCCCGTTGGCCGTTAATCTCGCCAGTGTACCGACCGGACAGAGTGTGAACGTTGCAGGCCATGCCTATCCGCTGTACAGGCAGGAATTGCCGGGGGCAGAGGGAACATCATTGCGAGAAGTGTACTACCTGACAAACATCGATAAAGGTCACTATATTTCTCTGAATCTTGGTCTGGAAAAAATGTTCGACTTCGGCTTGTTTGCGAGTATAAATTACACGATGAGCCGTTCGCGTGAATACGGTCTGATAGGCGGCTCGCAGGCACAATCGCTGTGGCCCGATGTTGTACGAAGCAATCGCAATGATCCCGAATTGGGTTACTCACGGTTCGATCAGCCGAACAAGATCATCGCACAACTGGCATACGATACAAGACTATTCAGCCAGAGCTACCTGACTCGAATATCACTTCTCTATATCGGCGGTGAATGGGGTCGGTACAGTTATGCCTATTCCGGTAACTTTGGCGACGGCAGCTTACGCCTGATGTATGTTCCGGAAAGTTTTGCAGATGCTCAACTCGTCGACAGACCCGACGGTATGACGGCACAAGATCAATGGAATTATCTTAACGCCTTCATCGGACAGGATCCATACCTGAGCGATATGAGAGGAAAAATAACCGAACGAAACGGTGCGAAATTGCCGTGGGTACACCGTGTAGATTTCAGGATTGCACAGGACGTCAATGTATTCGGCGCTCACAAATTGCAAGTTACCTTCGACGTACTGAATCTGGGCAACCTCCTCAACAGTGAATGGGGTGTTTCCCAGGCACCCGTACAACCGAGCTTGATGCAATACAGAGGAGCAGATGCAAACGGCAATGCGACATTTATTGTACCGAATGCACCTGGATCGGATACGCCTCCGACGGAAAGCTTCAGGAAAAACATCAACATTAACAATACCTGGAGCGCTCAGGTCGGTATACGATATATATTCAACTAAAAACAAACGTTCGTTGAAAATACATCACGCGCATAGCCCTCACGGGCTATGCGCTTTTTTTATCCGATTCCTTTCTCAAACCGGTCCCGCAGTTCAATAATATACAATGCAAGCTCGTCTCTCACTTCTTTACCCCGGCGGTAGTACTCCAAATAATCCTCCCGATTTATTAATCCCTCGTCGAGCATAATCTGCAAAGCATTCAGGGCGCGGTTTGCAGCGGCAAGACCTCGTTTGCAATTTGCAATATTACCGCCGAGAC
>PWTU01000370.1 GCA_003562775.1 Ignavibacteriales bacterium | reverse complement strand
TGCATGGTTTGATGGACAAAAAAAGATCGTATTTCACTTCGGCGACGATTGCAAGCGGTGCATTGCTTTTGTTGTTTCTCATCTTTTACAATTGGGGAACTGTACAGAATTGGTTCACCGGCGCCCCCCATACCGAATCGATACGCTTAATGGTGCTTCCTTTTGACAACATAGGTGATGACCCGGAGCGACAGGTATTCTGCGACGGTCTTGTCGAGACTATTACAAGCAATCTGAGCCAGATCGAGCAATTTCATCGGGAGCTTTCCGTCGTGCCTGCCGGTGAAGCACGCAGCCGCGGCATTACAACTCCGGGGGAAGCTCATCAGATATTCGGGGTGAATTATGCCATCACCGGAAGTCTCCAGCCGATTGCAGATAGGATGCGCCTTACAATTAACCTCGTCGACCCGGTAGAGATGCGTGTAGTTAACTCGGAGCGGATCGATGTCGCCGCTACCGATGTTCTCGCGTTGCACGATAAGTCGGTTGAAAATATGATGAATATGCTGAACCTTGAATTGAAACCAGAGTCACGTGAGATAATGAAAGCGGGCTATTCGCCGGTGCAACCGTCATTCGAGATGTACTTACAGGGAGTCGGTCATTTGCAGCGTTACGAAAATATAGAGAACATCAAAGCTGCGATTGATGCATTTGAGCAATCTATTGAACTGGACCCGCAATTTGCTCTTGCATATGCGGGTTTGGGGCAGGCATACTGGCGTAAATACGATTTTACAAAAGAGCCGGTATGGATAGACCATGCAAAAGAACACAGCCGGACTGCACAGGACATAAATGATAAACTTGCACAGGTTAATATTACTCTTGGGATGATCAATACCGGGACCGGTCAATATCAAGCTGCAATAGAAAATTTCAATGATGTACTTGCCGCCGATCCGACCAATGCCGATGCCTACCGCGAACTGGCAAGAGTACATGAATTGCTGGGTGAAGATGCAGAAGCGGAAGCGACATTAAAACGATCAATACAATTAAAACCCGGTTACTGGGCCGGATATAATGTATTGGGTGCGTTTTATTTACGACAAACAGAGTATCACCTGGCAATCGAACAATTTGAGAAAGTGATAGATCTTACGCCCGATAATTATATCGGATATATGAATCTCGGAATTACGTACTATTTCCTGAACCGGCTCGATGAAGCGCGTTCTATGTATGAACGCTCGCTTGAACTTCAGAAGACCTACGATGCGGCATCGAACCTCGCAACCCTCTATTTCATCGAAGGTCGTTACAGCGAAGCTGCCCGGGCGTATGAAACGGCTCTGGATATTCACGACAAAGATTACCAGGTTTGGGGAAATCTGGCATCCGCATATTATTGGACACCGGATATGCGGGAGAAGGCGTTTCCCGCATATGAACGCGCTATTGAAATGGCTGAAGAGCAAATGCAAATTAACCCCAATGATCCCGATATTGTAACTGACTTAGCGGGGTACACCGCCACAATCGGTGAAGAAGATAAAGCCCGGGCATACATTCAGGCAGCCCTCGAGATGGCGCCCGATAATACCACGATTATGTTTCATGCCGGAACAACATATGAGCGACTCGGTGAGAAGGAGAAAGCTTTACACTGGATCGGAAGGGCGATTGAGCACGGTTATTCGAAATCTGAAATCGTAAATCAACCCGAGTTACAGGAATTGATCTCGGATGAACGTTTTCATGCGCGTTTCGGAGACCTGTAAACTGAACGATAGATTAGCTATACACACCGGTTTAAATCTTGAATAATTGATTCCCAACGATTTATTCACTAACTTTTTATGCTTTGAGGTCAACGAATTTAATCCCTACTACTGAAAGCATTTTTATGGATGTTTTTGAAGGTAAAGTTGTATCGCATTACCGCATTCTTGAAGAGATCGGCCGGGGTGGAATGGGGGTTGTTTATAAAGCGCACGATACCAAACTCGACCGAACTGTTGCATTGAAGTTTCTTCCTCCGCATCTCACAAAATCGGAAGAAGACAAACAGCGTTTCATCCGCGAAGCCAAAGCCGCCGCCGCACTGAACCATCCGCACATTTGTACCGTTCACAATGTGGATGAATATAATGGAAATCAATTCATCGTGATGGAATATGTGGATGGGAAAACCCTTCGCCAGAAGTCAGAGGTTGGAGATCAGAGATCAGAAACACCGGCAACCGACAACCGGCAATCCCGCTCATTACAATTATATGATAATATTGATGCGGGATCCCGCAAGGCGGGACTGACAACCATTATTGATTACTCAATACAAATTGCCGAAGCCCTTGCCGAAGCACACGATAAAGGCATCGTTCACCGTGACATCAAGCCGGAGAATATCATGGTCGATTCGAAGAACCGTATCAAAGTAATGGATTTCGGATTGGCGAAGATCAAAGGATCGATGAACCTTACAAAGACCGGTAGCACCGTGGGGACAATACTCTATATGTCACCGGAACAAATTCGCGGAGAACGGGTTGACCATCGAACCGATATCTGGTCGCTTGGCGTTATGTTGTATGAAATGATAACCGGTACAGTCCCGTTTTCGGGAGAATATGAACATGCCGTATCCTATCGGATACTTAATGAAGATCCGGAAGACATTATTACATCGAATCCGAACCCGGATATTCAGATGATAATCCGGAAATCACTTGCTAAAGATCCGGCAATGAGATTCGGCAATATGAATGAAATGATAGACAATTTGAATAAAGTTCGTGAATCAATTAAGAAACCGAATGTGATACACAACGATTCCGAAGCGTTGACCAAGAGAATTGCTGTCCTGCCTGTTGTGAATATGAGTCCCGATAAACAGGACGAATATTTTTCCGACGGTATGACCGAGGAATTGATTTCCATGCTCTCGAAAATAAGCGGCCTTCGTGTTATTGCCCGCACAACTTCTATGCAATATAAAGGTACGACAAAAAGTATCGTTGAGATCGCGAAACAATTAAATGTAGGTTCCTTGCTTGAGGGGAGTGTGAGGAAGAGTGATAAAAATGTACGCATCTCAATTCAATTGATCGATACGAACACCGAAGAAATGCTCTGGTCTGAGAGTTACGACCGGACACTGCAGGATGTTTTTGCGATTCAGAGCGAGATAGCACACCGGGTCGCCGAAGGATTGAAAATAAAGCTTTTGCCCGGAGAGAAAACACAAATAGATAAACATCAAACCGAAAATATCGATTCATATACCCTCTACCTGAAAGGACGGTATCACT
>PWTU01000499.1 GCA_003562775.1 Ignavibacteriales bacterium | reverse complement strand
CTATATAACTTTTTTGAATCAGGCGCATTCTTTCAACACCGGCGTATAATCCGGCAGGATACCCAGTAATTAATTTGTCAGGATAATCAGATTAACCCGTAAAAACAACCATGCGCCTCCGGCGGCAGGTAAATCAGTTAAATATAAGAAATATTAGATTTCGGCGGCTATACCTCTATTCCGTGAATATAACCTTAACTTTAAATATTACAAAATTGGGGAATTAAAAGCAAAAGGAAATTGTTCGATTGAACCGCGGTAATGGAACTTATAGGTCGTTACAGCGTCTAACCGTTTTTAGTAATAGGTGTAGTGATAATTCAAATACTGTCTCATCCCACTACGGAGACTTTATGAACGGCCTCAAATATACGACGATATTCCTTCTCCCTATTTTTGTACTATTGACCGTATTTCCGCAAATACCGCAGAGAACTCCCGAAATAAGGATGCATGAATCCGATACCGGAATAATCACGGGAGTGGAATTGGACGGTACAATATGTTTTCTCAAGATAATTCCACCTGACACCGCCAGGTCTATCACAATGCCGATGCATCGTCCCGGACAGCGGTATTTTTATTTCGGGGAAGGTACGCTGCATTATGTTTTGCCGGATACGGTGTTGAGGTTTGTTCCGGAATACCGGTTGTTACCTCCGGAGAAGGAGGAATAAGATATTTACAGGGCATCAAGTCCGGCTTGCGCGATGATTCCGTCCTGTTCAGCGGTGACGCCGCTCACCCCGATTGCGCCGATAACTACGCCTTCCTTTATTATCGGCAAACCTCCTTCAAAAGGCAGCATATCGGGAAGCGATAACAGAGCGCTTTCTCCTGCGGCAACTCTATCTTGAAATACTTTGGTCGATCTTTTATAGAAAGTAGCCGTTCTGGCTTTTTGAATCGCAATATCGATACTAGCCGTCTGTACACTGTCCATCCGTATGAGATGAATTAGATGTCCGCCTTCATCGACAAGTACGATAACTACATTCCACCTATCCTGCCGCGCTCGTTGCTCGGCTGCAGCTATAACCCGTTTGGCATCTTCAAGCGATAATCCTTGCGTTTTAGAAGATTGGCCAACAACTTTTACAGGGGCACTGACAACCACAAATATTATTAAACAAAGCCATAGATATTTCATAATGAAATCCTTTTCCTGAAATTTCATATTACTATATTCAATATTTGTCTACCGTAATTCGCCGGGTTCGCATTTATCCATATCGGTATAGTCGAGGTTTTCGCCTGCCATACCCCAAATAAAGATATAATTCGCTGTTCCTGCTCCCGTATGGATTGACCAGGGAGGAGAGAGAATTGCCTGCTTATTTTTTAACCAGAGATGACGTGTCTCGGCCGGTTCTCCCATGAAGTGACAGACGACCTGATCGTCCGGAACTTCAAAATATAGGTACGCTTCCATTCGCCTAGCATGTGTGTGCGGCGGCATGGTATTCCAGACGCATCCCATCTGTAATTCGGTCATTCCCATCTGAAGCTGACATGATTTGACAACGCTGTTTACGATCATCTTATTGATCTTGCGTGCATTGGAGGTTTCCAGAGCACCGAGCTCAACGACCTCTGCATCTTTGAGTGTTACTTTTTTAGTGGGATATTCTTTATGAGCAGGCGCCGAATTTATATAAAAGTTTGCCGGCTTATTTTTATCATCGCTCGAATAAACAACTTTCTTACTGCCTCTTCCGATGTATAACGCTTCTTTATAATCGAGTTGATTGGATTTTCCGTCAACATCTATCGTTCCCTTACCACCGATATTTATTACCCCCATCTCCCTTCGCTCAAGAAAATAATCAGCCTTTAATGGATCGATGGTCTCAAGATCAAGTTTTTTTTCAACGGGCATTGCACCGCCGACTATATACCGGTCGTAATGTGAATATACCAGATTAATAGAATCCTTCTCGAAAAGGTTATCAAGTAAAAAATCTTTTCTGATTCGCTCCGTATCATAACTTTTAAAATCCTGCGGATTAGTCGCAAACCGCTCCTGATAATTCGTAGCCATTGTTACCTCATCTTTTATCTTCGATTGTATTTAGTATTACATTCGTAACTCGTAATTCGTAATTCGTAATTTCATTATCTCGCCATCCAGCCGCCATCGACGGTGAGAATATGGCCGTTGACGTAATCGCTTGCGGATGAAGCAAGAAATATTGCAGCGCCCGTCAAATCATTCGGTTCTCCCCAACGTTGTGCAGGGATACGCGAAAGGATTTCTTTCGAGCGCACCGGATCGTCGCGTAACTTCTGAGTATTATCGGTATTGAAATAACCGGGCGCGATTGCGTTTACCTGCACATTATACTTCGCCCATTCGTTCGCCAACGCTTTTGTGAGTCCCGCAACGGCGTGCTTACTTGCAGTATACGAAGGCACGAAAATACCGCCGGAAAACGAGAGGAGCGAGGCAATATTGATAATTTTTCCCGACTGACGTTTTATCATGTCGGCACCGATATACTGAGAGAGAAAAAATATCGAGTCGAGATTAACGGCAATGACTTCATCCCAGTCCTTCTCGGGAAACTCTGCCGCAGCATGTCGTCTGATGGTACCTGCATTATTAACGAGGATATCAACCTGTGAATGATTCATCTTAACATTCTCGATAAGTTCTGTAACCTGTTTTCTTTCGGTCAGATCCGCAGCGTAAGCCCAGGTATTTTGTTTATATTCGCGGATTGCCGAAAGGGTCTCATCGCATCCACCGGGATTCGCGCTTGTACAAATAACGTCAGCACCTGCGGAGGCGAGACCGATTGCAATCGCTTGACCCAATCCGCGGCTTGCACCGGTTACTAATGCCGTTTTATTTTCTAATGAAAAGTGATTTAAAAAATTCGTTGTCATTTGTATCATACATTAATTATTTATTGATTTATTTGAGAAGTATTAAACTCTTTACATTCGAAAAATTACCGGCCGTAATCCTGTAATAGTATACTCCGCTCGGGAATGATTGCGCATTCCAATTGATCGAATGCCAACCGGCTTCACGATACCCATCGACTAAAACATCTACTTCGCGCCCCATCACATCATATACTTTTATTATAACGTGTGTGCGATACGGTACTTTGAAGTCGATTGCTGTTGTCGGATTAAACGGGTTCGGATAATTCTGCGAAAGTGCAAATTCACCGGGTATTTCGTGAGGTGCATCGGCCGTAAGCGGATCGATATTACCGACCAACACAAGATACATTAATGTGCTTGTCGTTCCGTCGTTCGAAT
>PWTU01000101.1 GCA_003562775.1 Ignavibacteriales bacterium | reverse complement strand
TCGTTTTCGTTATTAATAATCCTCAGTCTGTTATGAGAGAATTTACCGAGTCCGGTACTCTAAGATTATCTGCGTAATAGCGGGAGTGTAATTGAAACATCCGTCGTGTTTTTAAAAAGTTCGACCGCGTTTACAGCGGATTTGTATAAATCGATTCTCTCTTCCTCAAATTCTTTTTTATATACATGCGATTGACCGATAACACTCTCGGCGGCTGATGTGGCAAGATCGATGCACCACATCATTTCAAAATATTCGATATGATTCTTGTTAAGCGATTGTTTTTGCAAATAGCTTGCAGGAAACTGTTTCGCAAACCGTTTTCCGACTTTGTAGCTGAGACGGCGTAACGATTGAGTAACCTGAGGAACAAAACATTTAAAGGCCGCGCTCGTTTTTCCGATATCATATGCCGGATCGCCGATCAATATTGAATCCACAGACCAGTTAATAATGCATCGAACCTGATCTCCCTGCATAATAACATTATTCGGGTACAATTGCCCATGACACAATACCGGGCGTTCCGGTTCCGGCGGCCCGTGTGCAATAAGCCAAACAATGCCTTCCTCCAAACCATCCAGTTTTGCATTCTGTATTCGCTTGTACAGTTGATACAATCGCCCGTTTAAGCTGAGATGATCGACCGGAAAGTCGATCGATTGTAAATTCTCTTTCAGTTTATCGACCCCGGCATTATGCAGCTTTACGGCAACATCGGCCAATTGGCGTGCAATCGAACCGACTCCCGATACAAGAAAACGTGCCGCCTGCATATACGGTTTTTCGTTGATGGTATTTATATCGAACAGAACTTCGCCGGGACATTCATCCATTATGAGAAACGGCGCATTAAGATATTCAATAGAACCTTCACTGAAATGCACCCGCGGCGCTGCAATGCCCTCTTCAATCAGCGAATTTTGCAATATGGCTTCAAACTGTGGACGCACAGTGCTTTCTTTTTCGGTATATAATCTGAGAACAAACGTCCTTGAATACTCCTTAGGGACTCCGGTAAGTCGAAACCGGTAGGTACGAATGTTTCTTCCTTCTTTATACAATACGGGGGGTTGTATATAGGAAATTTCCTGAGTGGATAATTTATCTTTAAAAAAGGTAAGGAGTCTCTCTTCAAGTTCTGCAAGTGTTAGCGGCATCATAATACTATATCTTGTGTTGTGACAAAATAAATCAAAGCAAAATAATCATATATTTTACACAATCTGCCAGTAAATAGCAATATTCAAGGTACGATATTTTTTATAAAATCACCAAATTATTTACCCTTCTAATCAAAATTATCGAACTTTATGGAATATAACGGTGTTGTACTGCAATAATCCGATAATCGCAATTCTCATTTAATCGATTGGTCCACACGCAATGAAAAAATCCGGTCTGGGGAAAAAACTCGCTTTCTATGATAACAAACCCAAAAATGATGAATTTCTCAATGCTATAGAAAATGGATTAGAAAAAACACAAAAAGAAATTCCGTGTAAATTTTTATACGATGAACGGGGATCAAAGCTATTCGATAAGATATGCACTCTTGATGAGTACTATCCGACACGTACCGAACTGCACATCATGCACTCGAACATCGACGACATCGCCCACCGGTTGGGCGATCATGTACTGCTCATCGAGTACGGCAGCGGGAGTAGTTTAAAAACACGTGTACTTCTGGATCGCCTGCAAAATCTCTCCGGTTATATTCCGATCGACATATCAGGAGAACATCTACTGCATACCGCTTCTGAAATTAAAAAACAATATCCGGATTTACCGGTTCATCCTGTCTGCGCAGACTATACCGGTAAGTATAATCTACCGGAAATCGTTCCTCCAGATGCACGGCGTGTTGTTTATTTTCCGGGTTCGACAATCGGTAATTTTCATCCGGAAGATGCGGCAGAGTTCTTACGGACTATCAGCACGGTGATCCACAATAACGGATTTCTTCTCATCGGCGTCGACCTGAAAAAGGATCCCGTAATACTTCACCGGGCGTACAACGACCGGCAGGGTGTAACGGCGCTGTTTAATTTGAATAGTCTCGTTCGGGCTAACCGTGAATTGGGCGCCAACTTCAGAACCGATCTTTTTAAACATTACGCTTTTTTCAATCCGACACTCGGCAGAGTAGAAATGCACCTTATCAGTCTGGAGGATCAGAAGGTCCACATTAACGGAACCACTTTCGCAATCGCACAGGGTGAAAGCATTCACACCGAATGTTCATACAAATACTCAGTAAACGAATTCGCCGAACTCGCAAAGAATGCAGGATTAGAGGTTGACCGGGTTTGGATGGATGAAGATAAGATGTTCAGTGTGCAGTTGTTGAGAGCGGGGTTATAAAGCGAGACAGTGTTGTTTGCCGGAATCGTGTATGGTTTATGTGTGGCATAAATCCTCCCTACGACAAACTAATCAACAACACACCGATTATCATCAAAACAACGCCGGCGAGACGTTCCTTTATTCCTTTTTCTCCGAAGATGAAATACCCCCAGAAAACACTCAATGCTGTGCTTAATCGTTTTATCGATATGACATACACTACGAGCGTCAGACTGATGGCAGTCATTTGTGCAAGCATTGTTACTGCGCCGAAAAACCCGATCGGAAATAGCGTTTTAAGATTACGGGGTATTTCTTTTATTCGATCACGGGAGGTAATTATCATAATTATTGCCATACCCGCACTGAGAGACAGGGTCACTGTTATTGCCCAGAAAAACGGCGACGAGTTCTGCACTCCGACTTTATCTATATTTGCGGTAATACTCCACAGAAAAGCCGTAACGAGCATATATCTCGGACCTGCCTCCGAGAAGAGCGCGCGAATAGGTCCGAGAAAACCGGCAGACCGATGTCGAATGTTTAATATATATGAACCTGTAACGATGAAAAAAATACCGGAATATCCCGCCGCGGAGGGATATTCGCCTACAATAACCGGCGATGTAATCAACAAAAACAGCGGTGTGAAGTTAACGATTGGCACTGTTATCGAAAGATCCGATAGCTTAATCGCTTTAATATAAAAAGTAATCGCAATGAGATTCAGCGATGTACCCGTAATCAATGCGTACCAGAAACGATCGCCGAGAGCAGGGATTTCGATAAATAAATAGAGCGGTATCATAAACGGCAACTGAAACAGTATCAATGAAGCGGCGATAATGTATTCGTCGAACCGCTGCAAACCCCGTTTGCTCGTGACATCTTTTAACGATTCAAAAAGCGCCGTTAGAAATGCAAAT
>PWTU01000047.1 GCA_003562775.1 Ignavibacteriales bacterium | reverse complement strand
TTTCGAATATATATCGAATTCATCGATATTGTTTTTTGATCTCGATATTATGTCTCAGTGTATGGTTTACCGGTTATGCTCAGCTCATCAATCTCAAATCCGTACCGGTTGCAACCGGCGACCAATTTTTGCTTTTCCCGTCCGGCAATCTTGGAATGGGCGGCGTTTCCATCGCGCTGGACGATGAGATGTACGATCCGTACATTAACCCTGCAAAAGGCGCATATAGCACCGGTATGTGGTTATACGGTTCTCCTACGCATTATAGTATATCCGATGACTTCGGCTCGGGAACTACTTTGCCAATGGGCGTGTCGGTGCGTTCGGACAATCTTTTCGGTGGTGTGACTGCTGCATATCAGAGCATTAAAACCGCACCGTCCGCAGTATGGTGGTGGACGAATAACCAGACGCTGAGCGACAGGACAAAGGATAATTATTATCTTTTCGGGATGGGAGGTATGAAGTTATCCGGCAATGGATCGATCGGTGCAAGTATTTTTTATGCAGGTCTGTCTGCAATGGACGGCGTCGATCTCCTCTATGCAAACAGTGAAAAGATAGAACAATCGGGTCATCTGTTCGATATCCGGCTCGGATACAATGCGCGAATCGCAAACCGGAGATCCTTTGAACTGTTACTGCTGCATACCAGCGTTAATATGACGCACGATGTGCACTATCGCAACGGAACCTGGTTTTTTAACACATGGGTACCGGGTCCCCGGATTGAAAAAAATCTCGATGAAACCAGAACGTGGGGCATCCATGCGGGATACGTCGAGCATCTGCCGGCGAGCGATTGGAATATCGGCGGAATACTTACATTCAATTATAAGACACATCCGAAAATTCCGAATTATGAAATTATGAATATTCCACGCGATCCGGGCGATACGTGGGCGTATAATATCGGAATAGGAGCGTCGAAACAAGTGGATATGACAACCTTCGGGTTCGATGTAATTTTTGAGCCGATCTGGAGCAATACCTGGGCTGATACCGATATCCCGATCGAGACCCAATCGGGTAAGATTATACCTGTCGGTGGAAAAACGGTCGAGAACGATTTCCGTTTCTTAAATTATCTTGTTCGAATGGGAATCTCGCGGGAAACCGATTCGTTCGGATTTCAACTTGGGTTACAAATGAGAACGATCGGCTATCACCTTGAGCAAACTAACTTTGTGGAAGAGTTCGACCGGGAACAGTGGGAGCGGTGGAATGAATGGACGTTGAGTTGGGGAATGCTGTTTAAATTTACCGAATTTCAGTTGCGGTATGTGGGTAAGGCGGTAACCGGAACCGGCAGGCCCGGAGTAGGCGGTGGCTGGCCCGAAGGTGGATTCCGGACATTTGCTGCGGCTGATTTTATTGTCGCTCCATCCGGAGCGCTCACGCTGCAGGATGCCCTTGTTATGACGCATCAACTTGTGGTTGCTATACCGATACGTCAATAGCGTGTAAAAATCTCGAAGCATTTTAATGAGTTTTCGTTGGGAAAGTCAGGCTTCACCGACTCGTTGGGGAAGGGTGATCATATATTTTTCACTGAGAACTGATAAACCAAAATATATCAAATAAAAAAAACATTTTGCTATTCAATCCGATAGCCATCGGATTTTGTCACAAACATTTTTTATCCATGATTAGAAGGGTTCATTATGATTAAAATAGTATGTATATCGAGTTTGCTTCTTGTATTTATCTTCTCATCCTGCTGGTTGCCGATGGAACCGCACGCTCCTTCCGTTCAGATGCGCGAGTTTACCCCATCGGAAAAAGAGGTGATGGGAGCGTCGAATATATTCGGCATAAAACTTCTGGCGGGACTCAGTGAGCTGGACGAAGAGGGAGACAACATTTTCATTTCCCCGTTGAGCGTCTCGATAGCATTGGGCATGACTCTCCACGGGGCACGGGGTGAAACACAGGATGAAATGAAACAGGTACTTGAGTTTCATAATCTTTCGATCGATGACATAAACGAATCGTATCGAGGATTACTCGATTTGCTGCCATACGTCGATCCTTCCGTTGAAATGTTAATTGCCAATTCTGTTTGGTATCGGTATACATTTCCCGTACTCAAGGAATTCATCGAGACGAACAAGAAGTACTTCGACGCCGAAGTTCAGGGACTTGATTTCAACAGTCCTGAAGCGCCGAAAATCATCAACAACTGGGTAAAGCAGAAAACCAATGGACTGATTGAGGAGATAGCCCCCGATGTGATCGATCCGCTTACCATGATGTTTTTAATCAATGCTATATATTTTAAGGGGGATTGGACATACCAGTTTGATAAGCAGAAAACAAGGGATGCGGATTTCCGGCTCCCCGATGGCGCAACGGTACCGGTTAAGATGATGATGCAGAATAATTTATTCCGGTTTTATCAGTCGCAGGATATCGGCATCATCGATCTTCCGTACGGGGATGAGTTATTCAGTATGACGGTTATTCTGCCGCCGGAGGATCAATCGATACACGACTTTACGGCTTCTATGACAAGCCAAAAGTGGCATGAATGGATATCGCTGCTGCCGGATGATAAGCAGGAAATCAATCTCTTTCTGCCCCGGTTTCAACTTGAGTATGAAGAATCGCTCGTCGATGTACTTAAAGCGCTTGGTATGCATCTGGCGTTCGATCTATCCAATGCAGATTTTACCGGATTGTATGATAAAAACCTTGAGCCGCGAAATGCATACATCTCCGATGTCATGCACAAAACATTCGTCGACGTGAACGAAGAGGGAACAGAGGCGGCTGCGGTTACATCTGTCGTCATCGGAGTCGATTCCGCACCACCTGCGTTCCGCGTGGACCGGCCGTTTATATTTGCTATACGTGAGAATTCATCCGATACGATTTTGTTTATCGGGAAAGTGGTAGAACCGGAAGGAGAGTAAAATTTAAATGAATAACATCAAATATTTAATCGTAATTTTCGTTTTGTCCCTGTTTATGTTTCACTGCGGGACGCCGATTGAACCGATTGTGTCTGAGTTCGGAGAGTTGTCCGTCAGTGAACAACAGCTTGCCGATTCGGGTAATAAGTTCGGGTTGAAATTTTTCAGGGAATTAAATAAGGACGAGATTGGAGAAAATGTGTTTATCTCTCCCCTGAGTATTTCGTATGCGTTGGGGATGACGTACAACGGATCTGCAGGTGAAACCCGCGAGGCAATGGCAAAATCTCTTGAATTACAAGGAATGTCAATTGACGAAGTGAATCAATCATATAAAAGTCTGATGGAACTTCTCACAACCCTTGACCCGGAGGTGATATTTGAAATTGCCAATTCGATCTGGTATCGTCAGGGATTTCACGTTGAGCAGAAATTCATCGATCTTAACAAAGAGTATTTCGATGCCCTTGTCCGGGAGTTGGATTTCAGTCGTCCCGATGCTCCCGATATCATTAACGATTGGATTAGCGAGAAAACTCACGGGAAGATAGAGGATGTTATTGAATCGATTAATCCTCTCACTATGATGTTTTTAATTAACGCAATTTATTTTAAAGGAACTTGGGTATATGAGTTCGATCCGGAAGAGACAAAGGAAGAATCGTTTTATCTCATCGACGGCGCCTCGGAGAAAGTGCAGATGATGAGCCAGCGGGCTGAATTTTATTACTATGAAAACGATTTGTTTCAAGCGATAGATTTACCTTACGGAAAAGAACGTTTTTCGATGACCATTCTCCTTCCTAAAGAAAATGAGGATATCGACTATCTTATCGGAAAGTTGGATCAGAATACATGGAATAAGTGGATATCTGATTTCCCCGAGGAGAAAGACACCGTCAACCTGTTTCTTCCGAGATTCACCACGCGGTACGATAAATCTTTGAACAGTGTATTATCGGCTTTGGGAATGGATATCGCATTTGATCCCGGGAGAGCAGATTTCTCGAATATAAATCCTCATAGACCTGATTTACACATCAGCAATGTACAGCACGTGACCTTTATTGAAGTAAACGAAGAGGGAACGGAAGCTGCCGCGGTAACCGTGGTTGAGATGGGCGTCGGTTCCGTGGGTGGCAGGATATACCCAACAATGCGTGTGAATAAACCGTTCTTCTTTGTCATTAGGGAAAATCACTCGGATACGTTACTGTTTATGGGGAAAATAATGGATCCGGTTTTCCGGTTTTTATAAACATTCACTTCGGTTATGACTCCGAAGGAAAGTTATGGATACCCGATGCAAGGGTGAAGGTACAAGTGTTGGAGTTTATAGCGTTGTGAACTATAAATTGGTGTTGGGTTACGTTAATGATTAAAAGGAAATTTAAATAATGAAATGGATAAAGTGTGTTGTTATTCTACCGCTGAGCTTTCTTTTTTTTCACTGCGGAGATCCGGTTTCGGTACATGAGTATCCGTACATTTTTTATTTTAACTCATTTGAATCGCCCCGGGATACCGTTGGATGGCATGGGTATGCGACAATTAGGCGAGATGAAGACGCTCCGCCCAATGGTGGTAAATACTCGTTATATGTTTCGGGCGGGTGTTTTGTTCCTCATGCCGTATTTGAATTTCCGGCTCTGAGTCGGGACGCACATATCGTTTTGCAAGCGTGGGGGAAAAATTTAGGTATCGGTGGAGGGATATCTATTGGATACTACATTTCGGATGATTATAGGGGAGAATATGTGAGCATATTTGTCGATGATCCCCAATGGCGGCTCTATGAAGCGCCGGATACACTCTTTGTACCGGCCCGGACTAAGTGGTCGCTCTCTATTGGCGCAGGTGGAATTGCACCGAGTGCGATTCTTGTGGATGAGATAAAAGTTATACGTGTGAAATGATTTACGATTTGCAGGATTTGCTTTTTAACATAAATGGAACGTTACCCTGACATTTGCCAAACTAACAACACCGATCATAACGAGGGTATTATAATGAAAAATATATTATTTATAACATTCGTAATCTTTTTATTTCTATTTACCTCCTGCTGGACTCCGATGGAGCCGGTGTTCCATTCATCGATGCGTGAGCTGACCAAGTCCGAAAAAAAATCCGTTCAGGCGGGAAATGCTTTCGGCGTCGACTTGTTCCGTGAGATGAGTAAAAATCAGGAGAATGAAAATCTGTTTATTTCTCCGCTCAGCATTTCAATGGCGCTCGGTATGGCTTTGAGCGGCGCGAAGGGTGAAACATTCGATGAGATGCGTGATGTTTTGAAACAGTCCGGATTGGAGCTAGATGAGATTAATAAAGCGTATCAGGGGTTGCTGTCCTTATTCCCGCATCTTGACCGGACGGTTACGCTCGATATAGCGAATTCCGTGTGGTATCGAAGTGGTTTTCAGGTTGAACGAGATTTTCTGGATCGGCTGAAAACATACTTCGAATCTGAAGTAACGGGACTGGATTTTAGCAATCCGCAGGCAGTTAAAATAATAAATAATTGGGTATCGCAAAAAACAAATAAGAAAATCAATAAGATTATTGAAAGTATCGATCCGCTCACGATGATGTTTCTGATAAACGCAGTATATTTTAAAGGAACCTGGACTGCGGAGTTCGATCCCAGAGATACCAAAGACGATTATTTTACGAGGGAAAACGGCGGCAATATACCCGTAAAAATGATGCAGCAGGAGAATAATTTCCGCTATTTCGGAAATGATCTGTTTCAAGCGGTCGATCTGCCGTACGGCGACGGGTTGTTCAGCATGACAATTTTATTGCCGCGTCAGGATGTTTCCGTTAATGAAATTGCAAATGATGTAACGGAAAATCACTGGAACGAATGGATGAATTCTTTTGGGGAGGATAAACGAGGTATAAAACTTATGCTCCCGCGATTTACTGTTGAATATTCCAATAGTCTGGTAGAGGTATTGTATACGCTCGGGATGAAAAAGGCATTTAATCCGTTTGAAGCGGATCTCTCCGGAATAAGTACTCAATATGACGATCTTCATATAAGCGATGTTATACATAAGACATATTTGAAAGTAAACGAAGAAGGCACCGAAGCCGCTGCAGTAACTGCCGTTGTGACAGGGACTACATCTGCCGAACCACCGGGCATTCCGGTTGTTCGTATCGATCGTCCGTTTATTCTTGCAATACGGGAGCATCATTCGGGATCGATATTGTTTATCGGGAAGGTGCACGTGCCGGAGTCTGAATGAGATTGTAATGATTTGTAATGGTAATTATTGAGAAAGAAATAAACATGAAATCAATAACTTTTGGCATTCTTCTGGTTTTTTTATACACCGGTATTTTAATACCCGGCACCTCCGACTGGATAAATTACACATCTTCCGTCCACGTTGCCGCAGTTGCTGTAGATAATGATTATATATGGTACGGCGGAGTCGGAGGATTAATTCAAAGGAACAGGTTGACCGGCGAGAAGGTTTTTTATAACAAAGCGAATTCTGGTTTACCCGTTAATTATATTCAAGCTATAACCGTGGATGAAGATGGTGTAGTATGGATCGGCACCCAACGCGGAGGTCTGGCAAGGTATAACGGATCGGAGTGGACGGTGTATAACACTGAAAACTCCGGTCTACCCTGGAGTGATGTCCGCGCTATTGCGGAAGATGAAAACGGCGATATATGGATAGGTACCACCGGGGGATTGGCGAAATTTAACGGAACAGAGTGGATGATTTATAATACAGAAAATTCAGGTATACCGGATGATAATATTTATTCAATCGTTGTCGGTGATAATAACACTCTTTGGGTCGGTACATGGGGTGGCGGAGTTGGAGTATATGACGGTGCTAACTGGATAGTCTATGATGAAGCAAACTCAGAATTGCCGAGTAGTATGGTACATAATATTGCTATCGATAAAGACGGGGTAAAATGGATAGGTACTTGGAGCGGTTTAGTAAAGTTCGATGACGGAAACTGGAGCGTATATAATACCGAAAACTCGGGATTGACCGCGAACAGGGTCAGTGCAATAGCGATAGATAATGAAGGAATAAAATGGATCGGTTTCTGGGGAGGTCTGGCGCGATTCGACGGTACAAGTTGGATAATATATGACCCCGGAAATTCCGGTATCCAACATGGTGTTATCTATTCCCTCGCCGTTGATGAGGATGGTGTCAAGTGGATCGGTACGGGCGGTTTTTATAACGGAGGACTGATAAGATTCGATGGCATATCATGGGATCTTGATTATAAAGGAAATTCAGGACTTCCCGGTAATACAATAAACGCTATTACGATAGACGAAAACGATACAAAATGGATTGGAACATCTGCCAATATTCCTCCCTCGTGGTTTGAAAATTATGAACCTGAACTGTACGGTGGCAGTCTTGTAAAGTATGGAGAATCCGCCTGGTGGGTGTATAATTTTATGGAGAACACCGGGATGCCGAGGATGGATGTTAATGCGATCGCCATAGATGCACATGGAGTACTATGGATCGGAACGGAGTTTGGACTCGAAAAATTCGACGGTAAAACGTGGACCGCGTACCATACTTACAATACTCCGGTGCCTCATTATGTAAACACCATTTCGATTGATCTCAACGGGAATAAATGGATCGGTACCAATGAAGGTATGGCAATGTTTGACGGCGATGAATGGACAGTTTATACCACGGGAAACTCCGATTTACCACATAATATAATTCATTCTATTGCAATCGATCATGCAAATGTAAAATGGATCGGGACAATGGGTGGTCTTGTACTATATGATGGAGAGGAGTGGACCGTTTATAATACCCATAACTCGGGCATACCCCAGAATCCCGTAATGGATATTGTCAGAGATGAGCCGGGAAATTGGTGGATTGGCACGTATGGCGGCGGTCTGGTGAGATACGATGGGACTGATTGGATAGTGTATAATACCGGAAATTCAGGGCTGCCGGATAATCGTATCCACGCAATTGCTATTGACGGATACGGGAATAAGTGGATCGGTACGCATGGTTCTATTTGGAGTGGCGGGCTTACAAAATTCGACGGGTTGAATTGGACGAATTATAATACATTTAATTCGGGATTACCATGGAATAATGTGCGTACAATTGCTATAGACAAGGATGAGAATGTATGGGTTGGCACCGATTTTGGACTCGGGGTATATACAGCAAACGGTAATCAGGGTGGAATTGTCATTGTGGATAGTTCGGGAACGGGAATTTCTGAGACTTTTTCAATGAGTCAAAATTATCCCAACCCGTTTAATCCCTCGACCAATATTGCTTTTTCTCTGCCGTCGGCTATGCACGTAAAACTTACGGTATATGATCAGCTCGGTCGCCGCATTGCTACACTTGTCGACCGATACGTGGAAGCCGGTTATTATAATGAGACATTCGATGCCTCGCATCTCCCAAGCGGCGTCTATTTCTACCGGCTCGAAGCGGGAGGGATGAGCGAGGTGAAGAAAATGATCTATTTGCAATAAGGAAAATATGAAATCCATAAACGTTTTCATAGGTATTATATTTTTATCCAGCGGTTTTCTATTCTCCGAAACCCCCGAGTGGATAAATTACACTTCCGGTACAAGTGTTCGGGCTGTTGCAGAAGACGGTGAATATCTTTGGATAGGAAGCGGCGGCGGATTGACCAAACTGAATCGATACACCGGTGAAATGACTTATTTTAACAGTGCAAATTCTGGATTACCGGGTAACAATGTTCGTGCGATTGTTTTCGACGACGAGGGAATAATGTGGATCGGTACGATCGGCGGACTTGCGCGGTTCGATGGCGTCGAATGGAATATATACCACACGGAGAACTCAGGCCTGCCGGATAATAGGGTACTTTCGCTTGCAATTGATAATGAGCAAACAAAGTGGATAGGAACTATTAATGGTCTTGTTCGATATGACGGTGTCAACTGGATAGAGTATAATACCGAAAATTCAGGACTAATGAGTAATTATATCTGGGCAATTAAGGTAGATCAAAACAATGTTAAGTGGATCGGTACATGGGGTGGCGGCCTTGCAGAATTTGACGGTAACGATTGGAGAGTATACCATAGAGATAACTCCGGAATGCCGGATTATTTTGTCTTATCCCTTTGTATAGATGATTCCGGTACAAAGTGGGTGGGCACATTTCAGGGTTTAGCGGAATTTGACGGTTCAGACTGGATCTGGTATAACATCGTGAATTCAGGTTTACCCTCTTCAAGTGTATGGGCTTGTGCAGTTGATAATAATGATAATAAATGGATTGGCGCCACTCAAGGGCTTGCACGGTTTGATGGATTTAATTGGAATGTGTACAATGTCGAAAATTCAGATATCCCGGTTAATTCTGTTATAAGCATCTTCATAGATGATAATAACGCAAAATGGATCGGCGTCGACGGAAGCGGTATTGTTAGATTTGATGGAACCAGTTGGATTTCCTATAATCCGGGTAACTCACCTTTACCGTCTCACTGGATAAATACTATTGCTGTCGAAAAGAATGATATAATGTGGTTCGGTGCTCTTCAACTTGGAGGACTTGCCCGTTTCGATGGTACCTCTTGGTCGGTGTATTTACCGGATGACTCGGATTTACCGAATCGTTACGTATTGGATATCACAATAGACGAAAATCAACTGAAGTGGATTGGTACTGCTGGAGGAGGACTTGCAGTCTTTGATGACACAAATTGGAATATCTATAACACAACGAATTCTGATTTACCGGGAAATTACATACGGGCTATAACTATAGACAAAGAAGGAGTAAAATGGATAGGTATAGATGGACACGGTCTCGCAAAATATGATGGTGTAGAATGGATAATATATAATATGGAAAATTCGGGGTTGCCGGGTAATGTAGTTTGGACTATGGAATTAGACACTGACGGGACAAAGTGGATCGGTACCGTTAATGGTCTTGCACGATATGACGGCGCCAAATGGTTGGTTTATACGACGGAAAACTCCGGTTTACCGCACAACTGGGTGCGAGCCATAGCAATAGACCATAAAGGAAATAAATGGATAGCCACAGCAGACGGTCTTGCAGTTTTTAACGGTGACGAATGGATTGTCTATAATACCGGTAACTCTGATTTGCCAGGCGACCTTGTGTATGATGTTGTAATCGATAATAATGATGTAAAATGGATAGGCACATTTGACGGTCTTGCAAGATTTGATGGTGTGGATTGGACTGTATATAACCAAAGGAATTCAGGAATCCCCACCAAAGAAGTATATTCTGTTGTACTTGATCGACATGAAAACAAGTGGATAGCTACTTTTAACGGAGTTGGAGTTTATCACGAAGGTGGTGTTCAACATTTTGAACCCGTTGACTATTTTAAACCGGAGCTTCCTGAATATTTCATTCTTAAACAAAATTATCCCAACCCTTTTAATCACAAAACAAACATTGAATTCTCCCTCCCCGTTGCAATGCACGTTAGACTAATTGTGTATGATGTACTTGGCCGTTACATTGCTACGCTTGTAGATCGATTTATGAAAGGAGGAATCCACACCGAAACCTTCGGTGCTTCGCATCTATCAAGCGGCGTCTATTTCTATCGGCTTGAAGCGGGAGGGATGGGCGAAGTAAAAAAGATGATTTATGTGCGATAAGGAAAATAATTCTTACAAATTTTGAGTTTAAAGCGGAAACACTTATATGAAAAACACATTATTTTGCATTATTATTATATTGTTCAACGGATGTACCGAAGGATGGTATAACGATATAGGTCCGTGTGAGCACGTCTATATCGAGCCGGTCCTGCATATAGAATCCGCTGGCGATTCGGTGACAGGTCAAGAAATCGACAACATAAAAATATCCAATGTATTTCTCGATTCTGAACCTGCCCATTTTATAATTCTAAAATCCCAGATGCAAAATATCGAAGTTGTCGATAGTGTACTTCACTGTACAATTCCATGTGCATTTGGGATAGAACCCGGTGACTATGAATTTACTGTATCTTCGGAAGGTTATGAAGATGTCGCCCTTAAAGTTTTTGCAATCTACAGCGAGGGGGGAGGGGGCTGCCCGTCGTATTCAAATGGCGGCACACGGATAAAAATTTTGATGGTGCAAGAATAGTATTTATAAAAAGTAGGTTCATCCGAGTATTTTATGGATAACGGGTTAAGAAAATGTTTTATGTGCAGTAAGGATTTATTATGAAGAAATGTATATTCATACTCTTAATTCTGTCGGGACTATTTTACAGCTTATATTCTCAACCTAAACCCGAGTGGCGAAATTATGTTGCTCTTGCCGGTCGTTCAATTGCTGTAGATCCG
Source organism: Ignavibacteriales bacterium (assembly GCA_003562775.1). Taxonomy (GTDB): domain Bacteria; phylum Bacteroidota; class Ignavibacteria; order T3Sed10-11; family T3Sed10-11; genus T3Sed10-11. The sequence goes on along the minus strand of PWTU01000047.1, from coordinate 1,084 downwards.
TTTCGCGACGGATTGATATGGATTGCCGGAAGCGGCGGACTTATTCGATATGATAGCCACTCTAATTCCTGGCGATCGTTCACAACCGCAGAGGGACTTTCGAAAATCTGGGGAAGAAGTGTATTCGTGGGTGAAGATTATATCTGGGTAGGGACTGAGGGGGGTGGTGCAAATATATTTGATTTGAAGAATGAGAGGTTCACATCATTTCTGCAATTTTCGTTCTCCCCGGCTAATCCTGAATATCGTCCAACTGTAAACGTCATAATTCCGGGAAGTGATCTTATATGGGTCGGTACGGATTATGGTCTATTCTCTGTCGATCCTATCTCTCTTGATACACTGCAATGGTTCACGAAAGAAGATGGACTTGGAGATAATTATGTCTATTCTATCATTGATGACGGGAGGTACCTATGGTTGGCGACCGCGTTTGGTGGAGGATATATATGGCCTCCTGACACAGGTGGTCTATCCCGATTTAATAAATCGACGAATGAAATTCATAACTTTACTTTTTGGGAGAGACCGGGTGATAATTGGTTCAGGTCAATTGCGGATACAGACGATAACATTTGGGTTGCGGGTAGTCCACGTCTTCTAATATTTGATAAAGAGACAGAGCTCTTTTCTACCGTCCTTGAAGATGTTATTTATGGGCCCCAGACCGTTGTTGCAGATGAAGAAGATCTTTGGTGTATTGGTAGATGGCAAGACGGGAAATACCACCTATTTCGCATTGACCGAAGTAGGAAAACATTGAAGGAGTCGGTAACTATCCCATCATTTTTTTATGGAGCAAGCATTACAGTAGATGCATCGGACATATACATGGTAGGAGATAATCAGGTTTACGTTTCATCGAAGGATGTACTCGATTTTGCGAAGCTCGATACCGATGCGCATTTCCTTCCGGATCGATTTTGTCACGCGGTGAGTGGAGACAATCAACGACTCTATGCGGGCTGTGCTGATTTTATTGTAATGATCGATAAAGAAGAGCCATTGAGTATGAAAATGAAGAATGTTCCGGTAATGAATGGGTCAATCAGAGGAATTACTGTAGACGGGGATAATCTGTGGA
>PWTU01000377.1 GCA_003562775.1 Ignavibacteriales bacterium | reverse complement strand
GGCCGCAGGCTGTACGGAATCATACCGCTTTCGACGCGCAGGTAGTAGTACAACACCCATGCCAGGTTAATGGCGAGGAAGTCGAAGAGGATGATAAGGAGTATTTCGGTTTTGCGGGACATACTCAAAAATTACAATAATATATACTCTATTGTGATATATGGTTTATTATTAGGTTAAGTCTATTGTATATACACCATTTTTTTTGATTGCACCGTTCCTCCTGCGATCAGCCGGTAAATATATACACCGCTTGACAAATTCCGTGCGCTAAAATCTACTGTGTGTATTCTCGCTTCTCGCGGCTCATCAATCAGCGTGTCTACTAACCGGCCAAGAACATCATATACTCGTAAAATTACATATTCCGGTTCCGGCAGAGAAAACTCGATGGTTGTAATTGGATTAAACGGATTGGGATAATTTTGATATAAAATATAATCGCTTAGAATATTTTCCTCTGGTTTATAATCCGGCACATCGAATAATTGTGCCTCCAATATCATACCACCATTCCCCACTGCCCATCCCCGCTTATTATCAAGGAGAAAAAGCGCATTTATCCGACGCGACGTTTTACTGTTTTCCCGCACCCAATTCTGCCCCTTATCTATTGTTCTGAGTATCACCCCACGATCTCCAATCACCCAGCCAACCTCCGGTGTAACAAATTGTACTCCGAGTAACCCTGTTTGTAAATATGTATAACGTACACCCCATGTTTTCCCTCCATCATTTGTCCCATAAATTATACCCTCATAATTGCTATGAGCAATCCAATCAACACCTGTTATCCATCCATCCGATTCGTTAACGAAAAATATTTTCATATTAAAATAATCTCCGCACCTAAAAATCTCTTCCCATGTCGATCCGCCATCTTTCGTTACATAGGAACAACGACCTGTAAGATATCCAACATTAATGTTTATCCAGTACATATTGTTAGTATACCTTGGACCATTGACAATTTCCCAATTTTCACCACCATCCTTAGTATATAGGTATACGTCGCTTCCTAATATCCAACCGATATCATTATTTAAAAAAACTACTTGATACAGATGAGCGCTTGTATTTCCATCTACGGTATACCAGCTATTCCCGGCATCATTCGTACGCAATATCAATCCGTTTGTCCCCACGATCCAACCGACATTTTTATTGATAAAATATATGGAATTTAATCTTTGGCTTACTCCACTTTCTATCAATTCCCAGTTTTCTCCGCTATCTGTGGTCCGCATTATTATCCCTTTTTCACCGACCGCCCAACCAAAATGATCATTTATAAAATGAACGTCGAATAAATTAGAACTTGTTACCTTTAATTCGGGTGAAACTATATTCCATTTTTCTCCTGTATCATTCGTGCGAGCAATAAAAAAGCCTTGACCAGTAAGCCAGGCAGAATTATCCGAAATGATACCAAGTGATGTTGTTTCATTGTAGATATTTATTTTCTTAACTTCCCAGGTAGTGCCGCCATCATTTGTCGTTGCAATTGTGCCATCACGTGCCGCAACCCAACCGCTGTTTAAATTTACGAACGCAACGTCAATGAGATCTGCATCAATATCTATTTCTACCTCCTGCCAGATGTGTCCCCCATTATCCGTAAAAAGCAATAAACCGGAGTCTCCGGTAACCCAACCAATTGTATCATCTATAAAATGAACTGACGTATATCTTCTGCCATGATTCATATGCTGCCATTCCCAGCTTGAACCCCCATTATCCGTATACAGAATAAAAATATCACCAACACACCAGCCCGTATTGATATCACGGAAATATAAGTTTCCTATAGCAGATTCAAGCCATATCTCAATACTATTCCATGAAATGCCACCATCTGTAGTACTTAAAAAGTAATTAAAATAATGTCCATAACGATCATACTTATGCCCAACAGCCCAACCAAAAAGGTCGTCTAAAAAATAAATTGCAACCAAATCTACATTTACATTGCTTTGCTGCTTCGTCCAGGTCAAACCGCGATCATTCGTATGGATTATCATACCGCTGTCTCCGGCAGCCCATCCGGTAGAATCATTCACAAAACTTACCGAATGCAATCTTCCGAGAATACCTTTCGTACCATAATTAACAATAATTTCATCATCATCGGTATTCATTATTATCGACCCTCCTTCTCCCACCGCCACAAATTTTTCATCATTAAAAACATGTACATCATATATATCTATGCCTGAGGGATAAGGATGTTGCCATGACCATTCCGCCGATTGACTAAGCAGGTATGAATCTATCAGAAGAAGAAGTATAAAAAGTATCCCTATATTTTTAATAATTCTCATCTTTCTTGATTGAAAAAGTTATCGCAAGAATCTGTTTACTTCTATCACACTTGTATTGTTACACATTCGGTAATAACTCCACAAATTTCATTTCAAAACACTTATGTGGAACCATATTGTTCAGACGTACCGAGTTTCTGACGTACAACCCGCGCGGGGACACCTACCACCACTGAGTTCGCTGGCACATCTTTCGTAACCACAGAGCCTGCACCAACAATCGCATTTTCGCCAATCGTTACACCACACATTATAGTTGATGAAGAGCCGATCGATGCCCCTTTTTTCACAAAAGTTTCCACTACCTTCCAATCTTCCTCGGTCTGCATTGCACCATCCTCGTTTGTTGCACGGGGATACTTATCATTGATAAATGTTACATTATGCCCCACAAATGCATTATCTTCGATATGAACACCCTCGCAAATAAATGTGTGAGATTGAATTTTGCAATTTTTTCCTATGGTTGCATTTTTCTGTATTTCCACAAACGTTCCGATCCTTGTGTTGTCGTCTATGCTACACCCGTACAGGTTCACAAAATCGTATATCTTGACGTTTTCTCCGAGTTTAACGTTTTTTATGTTTTTCTTTTCCATAAATATGCACTCGTTGATGAGTAAATAACCCGATTACGCATAAAACGATCGAATCCCGTCGCACACGGCTTCAATCTGCTCCGGTATCAATTCCGGGTACATTGGCAAAGAGAGAATTTCATCTGCAATTCTTTCGGCAACGGGAAACGATCCTTTTTCGTACCCTAGATGTCGATAGGCGCCGGTCATATGAAGAGGAAACGGATAGTGAATTCCGGACGCAATTCCCTTCTCTTTCAAATATGTTTGCAATCCATCTCTTTTTTGTACCCGTATGATATATAAATGATAGACATGATACCTGCCGGAAGATTCAAACGGAGTTACTACTTCTTTTATATTCTTCAATAGAGAATTGTAGAGATGGGCGTTCTTATGACGTTGTTCCGTCCATCGTTCGATATAGTCGAGCTTTACATTGAGTACCGCGGCCTGAAATTCAGACATCCGGTAATTGTATCCTATCATATCATGATAGTATTTTTTAGCCGATCCATGATCCCGGTATTTCTTTGCCTTTTCATACAGTTCTTCATCATTCGTTGTAATCGCGCCCCCTTCTCCCCACGTGCCGAGGTTTTTACCCGGATAAAACGACCACGCAGCAGCATGACCGATTCCTCCAACCTTCTTTTCTTTATATGAAGCAACGTGGGCCTGCGCAGCATCTTCCAGTACGGCCAATCCGTGTTTGGCAGCGATGTCCACAATCGGCTGCATATCGGCCGGCTGGCCGTAAAGATGAACGGGATTGATCGCTTTTGTTTTTGAGGTAATTGCATCTTCGATCAAGTCGGGATTTATATTGTACGTTTTCTCATCGATATCGACAAATACCGGATTTGCTCCGGTATGTGAGATTCCTTCGGCGGTGGCGATAAACGTATTGACCGGTACTATCACTTCATCGCCGGGACCGATATTGCAGCATAGCGCCGCGAGATGATTGGCGGCGGTACCGCTTGCCACCGCAACCGAAAATGTACAATCATGCATACGAGCGAACCGTTCCTCGAACTCCGCCACGTTTTTTCCCGAAATGAATGCGGTGTTCGTTATGATTTCCGAAAATCTTTCTTCAACCTCCTCACGAATGAGCGGTAATTGTGCTTTTAGATCTAAAAATGGTACGTTCATATGTTCATATCCGAAATAATATTCATAGCTATAAAGTTACATTGTTGCCGTTCGAACGTATCGATTCTTCTGCAGATTCGAGCAGAACAACGACGCGCCGGCCGAACTGAGCATCCGATAGAGGTTTACTTTTACTCTGAACGGCATTGACAAAATCTTCCATCATTACTTTTAACGCTTCTACATTTTCAATATGCGGGATGTAAATATCGCCGGAGCGGTATTGAACAAGCGTTTTATAGACGTCGTCTTTTTCGAGAATATCCACCCCTTTATCATAGACCTTAATTTTCTCGGCAGGCTCCATGTCGTCGTACACGAGCATTTTTTTACTCCCACCAATCAGAACTTTTCGTATTTTAACCGGAGACATCCAGTTTACATGAAAGTGAGCTGATAATCCGCCGTCGAAATTCATATGAACGTATGCGATATTTTCCAATCCACTTTTATCGATATGTGCTTTTCCGATCGCCGAAACGCTATGAGGTTGGCGGGATAACAGAAAGTCCATTATTGAAAAATCATGCGTTGCAAGATCCCACAACACGTTGATGTCGTGTTGAAAGAGTCCGAGATTTACCCGCACCGAATCGTAATAAAAAATCTCTCCGAGCTCGTCGTTTTCGATCATATCCTTTATCTTCCTAACGGCACTCGTATACACAAACGTATGATCGACTAAAATAACCAAACCTTTCTTCTCGGCAAGTTCTATCAACTCATCCGCCTCACGTACCGTCGCGGTAAACGGTTTTTCAACGATAATGTGCTTACCTGCTTCCAGTGCTCTCTTCGCAAGTTCAAAATGTTTTGAAACGGGCGTAACAACCGCTATACTGTCGATGTTATCGTTGCGTAAAATCGATTCATAGTTCTTATGTAATTCAACGTTCCGGTATTTGTTTTTAATAAATTCTATTCTCTTTGGATTTACATCGAATGCATGAACTGACGTAATGTTCTGATTTTCTAATCCATTTCTGACGATATTAGGTCCCCAATATCCGAGACCGATAACTGCTAATTCCATAATACTATAACTCCTATTTTATTTTCTGTTTTTGAAATAATCCATAAAAGAACCCTACCCCCCATGAAAAGTGCATGCACATATATATCAGAGGGAGAAGGATAACGGCTAAAAAATACTTTTCCCGTGTATTGACGAGAGCTGAAACCACACCCGCTAAAAAATGTATCAGCACCATTGCAGCGGCAATATATATGAATGATGTACTAAAAATACCCCCAATAAGCATTCCAATCAACAAAAGAACGTATAGCGGCGGAAGAACGTGAAACGTATTCAATCCGTTCCGGTGTTTTTTCAATACGTTTACACGGAGAATACCATACCGGAAAAATTGTTTAATTAACTTCCCGAATGAGTCGCGCGGATAATAATACGATACGATCTCCGGGTTGAACAATATATCGTATCCCGCCTGCCGTATCCGCCAGTTTAATTCCGCATCTTCGGAGATTACCCGAGTTTCATCGAAGAAGCCGACCTCGTCGAATAACGAACGGGCGTATGCGCCGTACATGACCGTATCGACGGATTTCATTCGCTTACTGTACCGGTACGGGGCACTTCCCATGCCGAATCGCGTACTCATGGCGATGCCGATCAGCCGCTGCAGTAACGTATGCCCTCTATTAATAATGCTGCCACCCGTACAGAGCACATTGTTCCGTTGCATGGTTTCTACATTCTTACGGACAAAATCCTTCGCGACCGTGCTGTGTGCGCCGAGAATAATAACAATATACCCTTTCGACGATTTGATCCCTATATTTAACGCAGCCGGTGTCTTTTGATCCGGGTTATCCAACAAAACAATCCTATCGTCGGATGTTGCAAGGTTCCGTACCAATTCCTTCGATCCGTCTGTCGATCGCCCGTCGACGACGGCTATCTCGATCTTTTCCCGGGGATAATCTTGATCGTTAATAGAATCGATCAATGTTTTTATATATTTTTCCTCATTATACATTGGTATTATGATACTGACAAGGGGATTGTTATTTAACTTGGTATTTATGCTGTTCACGTTAATTTACGCCCCGAAGAATTTTTTCATAGAGCGAAAATAATTTTTTTTCTTGCGAATTCCAATTATACTCATTGGTTACAGCAATGAAACCATTTTCCCCCATTGTTTCTATAATATCTGTTTTTTTATACATATCTACAATTTGTTTAGCGGTGTTATCCGCGTGAAATGGATTTGTAACGATTCCACATTTATGTTTATATATAAAATCTCTCCACACATCGATATCCGTTGCTACAATAGGATTTTTCATCAGTAGATACTCATAGAACTTAACCGGAAGAATTTTCTGATGTGTCGGCAACGGATGATAGAGTGCAAAACCGATGTGAGTTTCGTTGAGTAATGTAACGGCCGTTTCGTGAGGAAGTATTCCATGCAAGATAACACTGTCCACTATGTCAAGCTGATTGATTAATTGAATTGCTTCAGCCTTGAGTGAGCTGCTTTCAAATGCTCCTACAACATCCAAATGAACATTCTTCCCATAATCGTGCTTCAAGCAAGAAACAACCCGAAGCATTTCGATAATACCGCGAATACGTTGAACCGAACCGACATAACTGAGACGTACTACGTCTCGATTGATCCTCTTTCTTGTTTCCGTAACTCGTACGTTTTTAATAAGCGGGTAATTTCTTATGATTTCCATATTCATATGATTATTATATACTTCGACATAAGAATCTTCAGCAAGAATCAACCCGTTGGTGCGCTTTAAAACTATATTCTCCAATAATTTGAATAAATATAATATACTTTTTCGTACTGGGATAGGCAGCCATTCCTTCTGTAAAATATCAAGGTGCTGATTCTCATGAACATCGTATATAGTTTTCGAACGGGTGACCATCTTCGCTAATAATGCAACTGGCAACAATTCGGGATCGTGTATGTGCAATATTTTTGGATTTAATTTATAGATTACCGGAATAAGTCGAAAATTTCCAATAAAACGAATTAATCTGTATCGTATAAATGATATTTTCTTGTGCGGAATATCCGCTATAGACACTTTATTACGTATCGGTGCGACTATAATTATTGAATATTTTTTTGCCAGCGACCGGGCTTCTTTGTAATAAATCCGATGGTCATTTGCAGAATGTATCGTAGTAAACATCACTACAGGTCTTTGATCTGTATACATAAAGTATTTAATATGCCTGAGTTTCAATACATAGTATATACCGAGAAGTAAAAATCGAACGCTCCGATAAATATAATTCTTCATCATATCGGGGATAAAGGTCATCCTGTCAAATAGGTATTTCCTACAATATCTTTGTCGCTCTTCAAGGTGTTTTTCCGAGAAAGAATTGCCGGCAATCATACCGGAGGTTTTACTGCTATATGAGATACGAAAACATGATGTGATTTGATTCACCAACCGTGTTTTAATGATTCGACCGCAGCGTAAAAACCATTCCGTATCCATTGCATAATGGTAATCTTCAGATAACGAATACGTTGTTAGGATATTTTTTTTGAACAACGTTCCGCTTGAAGGTGGACCATACACCCCGAAGAGAATAAATATATACCTGAATTTAATTTGAGAATATATATGCAGATACTGTCCCGACTCTGTAATATATTTCACGTGTCCGTACATTACATCGACCGAGGGATCATCGGTAATTCTCTGAGCATAACTCCTTAATGCACCTTCAGCCAATAAATCATCCGCATTCAACCAGACAATCCATTCTCCCGTTGCCATCTTAATTCCCTTATTGAGCGCATGGCTTTGTCCCCGGTCAGTTTCCGACAGCCACCTTAGGTGACGATACCGTCTGAGGATTTTAACAGTATCGTCGGTGGAACAATTATCAATGATAATATGCTCGAAGTTCGGATAGTTCTGCACGAGCACGCTCTCAATGGCATCGGCAATAAACTTCCCCTGGTTGAACGACGGTGTTATGATCGATATTTTGGGGTGATGCTCCATGCTCATGAATTTTTATTTTGAAATAGTACGGTACCCGCAGACGTTGCATATCCTCGCAGCATATTTCTTGATGAGGGTACAAGCACTATTATTATGAGACCTGATAATACTATCCAGCCGAGTGTATGCACAAACAACGATAATATTAAAACGGCAGACCATAAAGTAATCAATGAATATTGTATTTTCCCGATATACTTTCTAAACAGTAATTCTTGAACGGCGAAACTACCAAGAGCGCAGATCTCAGCGTATCCATATCCAATCAACCCATAGCGGGGAACTAAAAATAATGCGCTCGTAACAAATAACAGTATATGAATAAAATGATAAAATGAAACAACATTGTTTTTGTGTAAAACATACAGTGCAGATGAATGAAGGCTGTAGAGGGAACCGGCCAGATAACCAAGTGCAATAAACGGGAAAATTAATCCGATATTTTTCCATTGGGCTCCCATTAAGGGTTCGGCAACAAACGGCAGCACAATTGCAACAATAACCAATAAAACTCCGACCGAGATAAGCTGTATATGCATACCTTCCGAAACTGCATTTTTCAAACGTTGTATATCATTCTGCACCTGTGCAAACGCCGATATCGATATACGCCATATCGATTCTTTGATAAAACCTAAACTTTCGACTATCTTTACGGATACAGCAACAATACCAACGGCATCGGCTCCTATAAACCGTCCGACTATAACAGGATTTACTAACTGTCGTAAATGCCAGATCCACACAGACGAAGAATAACCGACACCATACCCAAGCATTTTTTTTATTAACTCACTATTCCAGTAAAACCGCGGTCTATATCGCGAGTTTTTATAATACATTACCGATAGTATGAACTGCTGTATCCACCATCCCGTTACCGGCGCCCACATACCGGCTCCTGCGATAGCTGCAGGTATGGCTGCCGCGTAAAAGCCAACCTGACCGCCTAACTCACCGAACGCAACTTTTTTATATTGAATAGAACGTTCCAACACTGCGAGCGGCACCTGGTTCGTAAGAATGACCGGAAGTGAAAACGCTAATACAGTCAATACCGGACCGACTTCATCGATTTTTATCAAGGCTTGTATCATCGGAATCGCTAAAATTGTCAATACCGTGACGATACAAGCGGTAATAATTAAAAATGTAAATGCCAGGTGAAAATATCGCTGATCTTCTGCCTCCGTCGTTCGAATAAGATAAACATTAATTCCCAATAAAGAGACCTTAAAGAGATAAATAAAAATACCAATAGCCGCGGCATAAAACCCATAGTGCTGCGGACCGATAATCCTTGTCAAAAGAATTATGCCGCCGATATTAACGGTAATACCAATCACATGGCGTAGAATTAAATAGGTACCTTCATGTATTACTTTGCCACGAAGATTCACTTGAGAATCCTTACCGTATACCGATCGGCAATCGTATTATGTGAAATCCAATTTTTAAATCCTGCTTTGTTCATGAGTGACTAAAGAATAAATTCTTCAAAAATACATCGAATGTCTGATCATCAGACATTTCTGACACTACCGATGGATCGAATGATCGACGCTATATCACTATTATGACATAATATTACACATCCCCGCTTTGCTCCCGTCTCGTGTGTTTCGTCAACGGCAGGGTAAAATTTCCATAACTTCAAAACCGGAAGAGATCGAAGATAATCGACGTTCAGTACTTTACCTTCTCCATAATCATCATAGGCATACCGGGTGCCGGGAACCTGAAAGTCATCGACCATCACAACAGCGTCGGGCCAGAAATTATATATAATTTCGAGTTCCTCACGCAGCGGAAGATCTTCCTCCCAATGAGCATCAAGATAAAAAAATACTCGTTGACGGGGAAATCTCCTATCGTATGCAAGCTGGTGAAGATAGTGTCGACTATCCGCACATGTCAGGTGTAATCGGTCGTCGAATCGTTTCAATCGTAATCGTGCAAATGTATAAAACCGGAGATTCGATTCAACGGCATACACCGGAATACCGAATTCCGCGAAATATTCTGTGGTAACCCCGCGATAGCTTCCCGATTCAACAAATGCACTGAATTTAAGAGCGGCATGCAAATCCTCAAACATATGTATGCGAAATTGCTGACCGTTAAATGCTCCTCCCCACGATTTCTTTAATGCAGGTCGAAGATAATAATCTATATAACCGAGATTAGTCGGTCCGAGCCATTTTATAAAATACTTTTTTAAGTCTATCACTACATATCATTCGTATTGTTCATTTGCTATACATACTCTCACACGTGGTGCGGCACTAATGTGAACTGCGATCATTCCAGGTAACCCTCCAAAACGCAACAAGCATACCGAGGAAGATCCAAAATATTCTGTTCTCTGCCAGATCTCCACTCACCTGAATCGCAAGAAACATTACGATCGCCGATGCAACCAACGACAGGAAAATTATTTTATCCCGTGTATCCTTAAACCCGCTTTTGTTCATTACAGATACAGTAGTCGAAATAGTTCCGAGATGGAACAGAAATAACATAAGTCCGACACAACCTAACTCGAAAACGATTTCTAAAAATACATTATGGGGGTAATCTTGAAAATCATGAAAGATACTTAATGAAGCGTAACTGCCGGTACCGTGACCTATAAGAAAACTCTGTATCGATCCCACCCAATTTACAAGAGATGACGACCACATCTCCATCCGTGTGGCGCGAGTATCTATTTCGGTTCCTATCTGCGCCATTACTCCGTATTCTTGTCCGATGAGCAAAAAATATCTATTTACAAGTTGTTCCGGGAGAGCCAGAAGTGTAATAATTAAAACGACAGAAAGAAGAAACCCGTATATCATCATTTTTTTAATGCTTATACCGGTAAAATACAGAAAAAATATTCCCATTCCCAGAATAAGACTTATAACCGGGCCGCGTGTATTGGTAACTAAAAGTGCAATAAAGAGGAATGATGATAATAATAACACACTGTTGCGTAGTCGCCGCGAGGGTATATTCATACCTACTACAAGGAGGATGGCGATAGATATGGCAATAATTCTCCCTGCGGAAATTGGATTTGCATCAAGAACGGTAAACCGGATGAAAAATCCAAGTAATTCGCCACTCATGTAACTTTTAAAACCTTCGTACAGCATTAAACCCGAAAACAAGACGGTTCCTATGATTATTATATATAATAATCTGATAATATCTTCTCTCCGTCGAAGCATCATAATTGTGATAATAAAGAGGAAGAAATTAAACACCATAAAGCGCATTGCCTTTTCGAATCCATAGTTGGGACTGGGTGTATGGATGAGACTCAACACCAGAAGAACGGTAAACAAAGCTAACGGGAAAACGAATTGAATATATGGCGGAAGGTTTTCATCTCTGTGTCGTATTAGTTTCACAGCAAGAGCAGCAAGCAAAATAACAAATAAAAATATTGAATAATCTATAGACTGAAAAAGAGCGATATTTTCTTCAATCCATCCTTTAGTTAATCCAATGAATAAAAATATCGCTAAGGCGGATTCGGGGATCATTAAAATAAGTACACCTGTTCCAATGATTCCGAGTACAATTAATGGAGAGATTGAGTCCGATAGATATATAAGTCCCGAGAGTAACAACAATTGCACCAATCCCAGAAACCACCACGGTATGGCCGGCTGATCTATCGTAGTGATGCTCACCTGGTTACCGGATGTACCCTGCAACATTATGATTAATGCCTCTTCTTAAATGGATTGTTAACCATTTCCTTTATTTCCACAATTCGTTGATATTGTTCAGGATTGCGGGTACGGGTTTTTTCGATTGAATCGGTAGTAACCACGTAAACAACACTTAGAGCAAGAGCCGCAATCCCCATTGCGATAGTTATTAACAGGCGCTTCGGTTTTGACTTTTCTTCCGCCGGGATAGCACTATCGACGACCAATACCGTCGGCGTATCCCGTAACTCTTCAAGGCGGGCTTCTTCCAATAGAGGTGTCAACAGTTCGAAAATCTTCTGCTGTACCAATAACTCACGGAGGATACGAAATGATTCAATCGTCTGATCGGGTATACCCTCCAGTTTTCTTTCAATGGCCGACAGTTCCCGTTGAACATTCCGGTATATCGGATTGTCAATACTCATAACCTCACTATACACATCGAGCTCAATTTCCTTGACCACTTTTATCGCATACAGTTCAGCAATACCGCGTATACTTTGCTCGGTTTGTTCGGGGAGAATCATAAGTCCATGCTCGCTTTGAAAAGCATGCATCTTTTCTTCTAATGCGATAAGATCTTGTTT
>PWTU01000145.1 GCA_003562775.1 Ignavibacteriales bacterium | reverse complement strand
CAATCAATGAAAATATTGCGATAATTATTTTTAGCATATGTCGTGAACCCTCTGGAAAATCAATGCTCCAATCAAAATTTCCGATATAAATTAATAGCAGTTATTGCGTGCCGCCTAACGTAATTAACATTGAAACAGCGAGTTATTCATCATTAGTAGTTCAACTATCATCCAATATCGGATGTTAGTTGAACCGTTATTTCGTTGTTACTCCGATCATGGTTTATTATAATTCGAAAACTTTAGTCTGATCCGGAAATTTATACAAACCACATTTGACTCTCGAAGGCAGACATTGTTACAGACACCGGTCGATATTTTTTTCGTTGTGGACTTAAAATTATAATAGGTAACTAATTCCCTTTTCAGATTTCACTGTCTATAATTATTATATATCGTTACATCTGACTTCCGCTGCTTAAAATTTTCTCGCTCCAGGGGAAAAATTTTGGTAGGGTGCTTCGGATCTCAGGAGCGAGATTAATTACGAAATAATAGAAAATTTTGAGGTTATTGTCAAGGAAAATCGATTCTGCCCGGAGATAATCCGTGTAACCCGCGGCGGTTGATATTTTGGCTTGATTATTGGTGAAAATTTGTTATCTTAAAGTAACCGTACCAATCATAACTGCGGTGTTTTACACGGAACGTAGCGCAGTCCGGTAGCGCACTTGAATGGGGTTCAAGGGGTCGCGGGTTCAAATCCCGCCGTTCCGACTTGCAACATATTTCAACGGAGCACATTCCTATTAGGTTTTCTATATAATTAAAAATAGCTCGCGGGATTCACTGAAAGTAAATCCCGCCGTTCCGACTGGTAGAATATCCCACAGAAGTTTGAACCTCCAAGACTCAAAGTCACAAAGAAAACTCTAAGTGCAAGGTATTATTAATAAATAGCTTAGAGACTTAGAGTCTTTGTGGTAAAAAAACCTATGCTTTTCTTACCCCGTTTGCTTTTCAAATCAACGTTGGCTATTTTATAAACTCTGAACAGAATGCGCTAATTTAAACGGAGTTATAATTTGGAGTTGAAGTTTTTAAAAGACCTGAGACAATTACGACTCGATAAGAATATCTCTCTGCAGGATATTGCCGGGGCGACGCGCATCAATGTGCGTTTTCTTGAGGCAATCGAGCAGGGGGATTTTGACATTCTCCCCGAGCCGTATGTGAAGTCGATTTTAAATCAATATGCAAAATATATCGGTTTCGACCATAATGAGCTGATTGCACACTATGATGAATATAAAGAATCTTCACGGGAGGGAGGAGACGAAAACACCGTCCGCAAGAAAAAAAATAAAACGGCTCGCGAACCGATCAACCCTCCGAAATTAAAAATGGTGTTTCTATCGCTCGCATTAATCGGTCTGATAGCATTACTTGTTTACCTGTTCCTGACGTACCTCGGCGCGACCGATGAGCCGGTGGTCGAGCGTCCGTTTCTGGACGTGGTGCGGGAAGTTGAGGAAGAGGCCGAACAAAATGCAATTGAACCGATCGATACGCCTGCGGCAGAACCGTTTGAACAACCCGATAGCGTCTCGCTCATCGTGACCGCTCTGGACAGTGTCTGGCTCACCATTACCGTCGATAACCTCATACAGGAAGAATTTATATTCCCTCCGGGCAGAAACCGTGAATGGACGGCGGCAAACGAGTTTTTATTGACTGTTGGAAATGCCGGCGGTGTGAGCATTGTGGTAGACGGCGACACCATCGGCGTTCTCGGCAGCCCGGGACAGGTGATGAGAAATTTACATATTACACGAGACGGCATACGACGTTAACCGAATATTTATCAATGATAAATCTCTATGACCTCCCGAACCGTTTCTGAATCTATACGCAAACGCATTACAAAATTGCAAAGAGATTTGCTCAATCACGATTACCGGTATTTTGTGCTTGCCGATCCCGTCATCTCCGATCGGGAATACGACACACTGATGCGCGAGCTGATCGAGCTTGAGGAGCAATACCCGGAATTCCGCACTCCTGAATCCCCGACACAGCGGGTAGGAGGGGTGCCCACGAAGGAATTCCCTACCGTCACGCATACACGACCGATGTTGAGTCTTTCGAACACGTACAACGAAGACGAACTTTACGATTTCGACAGACGGGTGCGGAACGGATTGGGAGAGGAAGAGGTGATGTATGTCGCGGAGATAAAATTCGACGGCGTAGCGGTGACGCTGCATTATGAGAATGGCGTTTTTGTTCTCGGCGCAACCCGCGGAGACGGCATGCAGGGCGACGATATCACCGTCAACCTGCGCACGGTCAGGAGCATCCCGCTGCAACTTCGAAACGACGGCCGGAAGTATAACCGGCTCGAAATACGGGGTGAGGTTCTTATGTTCAAAGAGGATTTCTTCGCTCTGAACAAGTACCGGGAAGAACAGGGGCAGCGGTTGTTTGCAAATCCGCGCAATGCCACTGCGGGAACGTTGAAATTGCAGGATTCGAAAATCGTGGCGCAGCGGAAGCTCAGGTTTTTCGCTTATCAGCTTCTGGACGAAGATGTGAAAAGCAACAGTCATTTTGAGCGCTTAAACATGCTTATCGATATGGGATTACCGGTCAGCGATAAATTTGAACGGTATACATCGGTCGAAAAAGTGATCGGCTTTTGCAGAGATATCGAGAAAGAGCGCGATGAGCTGCTTTATGAAATCGACGGCGTTGTGGTAAAGGTCGATTCGCTTACCCTGCAGGAAAAGCTTGGCACGATCGCAAAAAGTCCGAGGTGGGCTACGGCGTATAAATTTACTGCGCGGCAGGCGGAGACGACGTTAAATTCGATTGTGCTGCAGGTCGGCAGGGTTGGCACCATCACACCGGTAGCCGAGCTCGAACCGGTATTACTCGGCGGGACAACCGTCAAACGCGCAACGCTTCATAATGCAGATGAGATCGAACGGCTTGACGTTCGTGCCGGCGATACGGTTATCGTCGAAAAAGGCGGCGACGTGATTCCGAAAATAACGGGCGTCGTTAAAGAGAAGCGGCCGAAAGGAACGCGTGCATTTACGTTTCCGGATACGTGTCCCGTATGCAAGTCAGGAATTAAACGGCTCGACGGAGAGGCGAATTACTTCTGTATTAATACGGAATGTCCGGCGCAAATACGCGGCAGGTTGGAACATTTTGTCAGCCGGCAGGCGATGGATATCGACGGTCTGGGTGAAGCGATTATCGAACAACTCATTAATCGGAAACTGGTTATTACGCCGGCGGATCTGTATGAACTGAAAAAAGATGATCTCGTCCCGCTCGAACGGATGGGTGAAAAGAGCGCGTCGAATTTGATTAATGCAATTGAAAAGAGCAAGGCACAGCCGTTTAACAGGATACTGTATGCGTTGGGCATCCGCCACGTCGGACAGGGGGTTGCCCGGATATTGGCAGAAGAGTTCGGGTCGATCGATGAATTGCAAAAGGCAGGCGAAGAGGAATTGACCGCCGTGCGTGAAATCGGACCGCGCATTGCGCAAAGTGTGACGGCTTACTTTCAGGAGCGAAACAATCTGGAAATGATCGAACGGTTAACGAAAGCCGGACTTGTGTTTTCGTTGCAAGGCAGCGAAGAAAAAAAGCAAACGCTTAAAGATACAACATTTGTTCTGACCGGCGCCCTCGACTCGCTCACCCGCGATGAGGCGAAAGCGCTGGTTGAAACGCTCGGCGGTAAAGTGACGTCGTCGGTGAGTAAGAAGACCGATTACGTAGTTGCCGGCGCCGATGCCGGTTCCAAACTTAATAAAGCGCGGGAACTTAATATAACGGTATTAAATGAGGAAGAATTTTTAAATATGGTGAAAGATCACTAATATGACGGAAACATTGCGGCGACAAATGGGCACGCGGTATGGAGTGCTGAAGTTTCGGTTTAAGAAAGACGCACAACAGAATTTAACGAACTTTTATTCCGATTCGCAAAGTGTTCTTGCTATTGTACCGGATGATATAGCATCGGCGGAATCTGCTCTTTCAGTCATCAAGTTTCTCGGGAGAAGGTTCCGCGGGGAGAAAAGAATCGTTGTTGCGGCAACGGAAACGGCGTCGTATTTAAGTGAGAAAACCCGGGCGCAGATTGTCCGGTTTGACGAAAACGACCTAAACTTTTTATATCTTCCAAAAAAATCTTTCATGAGCAGATTTACCGGCAAAGATTTCGATCTCGTGATCGATTTGAATTTTGGATTTGTTCCGTTTGCTGCATATCTTACAGGTATGGTAGAATCGAGTTATCGTGTCGGTTTTGCCAAAACGAACGGCGATTTGTTTTATAACGTACAATACCGGTCTGCCGGCGGAGATAATAAAGAGTTACTTTATAATTCATTATGCGATTTTCTCGGAAAATTTTGAGAGTATAACTATGAAGTTCGACGTAAAAGAAAAGAATGGAAAAATAATTTTTTCTCTCTACGAAAAACGGCTCGATGCAAATCTCGCCGCCGATCTTAAGGGCGAATTCCTGATTATATGCACTTCGGCTATCAATGAGCTTATTATCGATCTCAGCCCGGTTGAATTTTGCGACAGCAGCGGATTATCGTCACTGCTGTTTGCGGAACGGCAGATGCGTGAGAACGGAGGTACGGTGAAACTGGCGGGATTGACCGAAAATGTTGCCTCGCTGATAAAAATATCCCAGCTCGACCGCGTCTTTTCGATTCATCCGACGGTCGAGGATGCAATGAACGCCAGGAACGAGGAATAATCCCATAAGCAGGGCGGAGTTAAATGAATGTCAATGAGTTTTAAAGAGATATTTAAACAGGTCGGGGAGTCGATTCGATCGCTCGATTTTAATACCAGCATAGGTGTAAAGATCGGCATCTTTCTGGTTGTGGTGATATTAACGGTGTTAATGTTTCCGAAGGGGGAATCAATCGAGTTCGATTATCGAATCGGGTCGATATGGGGCGGTGAAGAATTAATCGCGCCGTTTTCTTTTCCGATTTTTAAAGAAGAACGTCAGTACGAGCGGGAAGTGCAGGAAGCGGTACGTGCAGTGAGGCCGGTTTTTCAACGGGATGATAAGATCGCGGATAAGCAGATTGACAGTCTGCGCGTGCTGTTCGGTCAAATTAAAGCGACCGTGGATTTTGAACTGGAATACCGGGAACGCCGGGAGACGAACCGGCGCGATGATGACGATTACCGTGCACGGCTTGAACGGGACTCGCTGCTCGTCGAAGATATAAAAGGGGATCTGATGGTGCAGTTCAGCAGCGCCGAGTGGGAAGCGCTGAAAAGGATGCGTGAGGGATTGACCGATTTTCCCGTTCGATCGCTTCAAGAACTAAGAACGACTATCGAATCCATACTCAGGGGCTATTACCGGACCGGTATTCTCAGCAAATCGAAACAGGAACTGGTGCACGATGAGCTTGCCGTCCGCAGAAATGCCGATGAGGTAATGACGCCGGTACACCGGTTTAACGATGTCTCGGAAGTAAACACCGCTTTTGAAAATGCTCTGGCGGGTATTTTCGATATGAACGATCCGCGATTCGAAGCGTCATTGAAAATAGGAAGCATGTTCATCGTGCCGAACATCATTTTTAATGAGGAAGAAACCGAGCGGCTCCGGCAGATAGCCCGTGATGATGTGCCCCGTACAATCGACATCGTTCTTGAAAACGAACGGATAATATCCAGGCACGAACGTATAACCGAAGATGTGAAGCTCCGGCTCGATTCGTTCAGACGTGCGAAAGCGGAACGCGGCGGCGTCATAAATCTCTGGCTTCAGTATTTCGGCAAAGGACTTCACGTCTCGATTATTCTGCTTTTATACGCGGTGTATTTCTTCTCGTTCAGAAAAAAAATATTCAACGATAATGCAAAACTTGCATTGATTGCGCTGATCATTTTGCTTCCGGTCTTCCTGGCATATCTCACGCACGCGATGAATATTGACGCCCCGGTGGAGTACCTGATACTTGTACCGGCTGCATCGATGCTTCTGACTATTATGTTCGATTCCCGGCTTGCTTTCTACGGGACGGTGACAATTGCGCTACTGGTCGGCGGCATCCGCGGTAATGACTATACGATTATGCTGGTATCGGTTATCGGCGGTGCGCTTGCCGCATACACCGTTCGCGATATAAAGCATCGCACACAGATATTCAGATCGATGGTGTTTATCTTTCTCGGATATTCCATTACCATAATTGCCCTCGGTCTTGAACGGTTTGAGACCACGATGGCTGTTATGTACGAGATTATGTTTGCAGGTGCGAACGCATTGTTCTCGCCGATCCTGACGTTCGGACTTTTGATTTTTCTCGAACGGGCATGGAAGATAACGACCGATCTTACGCTGCTGGAGTTATCCGATTTCAATCATCCGTTGCTCAAAGAGTTGTCGCAAAAGGCGCCGGGCACGTTTCATCACAGTTTGGTTATGGGAAGTCTGGCCGAAAATGCAGCCGAGGCAATCGGCGCCAACACTATTCTTGCGCGGGTAGGGGCATACTACCATGATATCGGTAAAACTGAGAAGCCCGAGTATTTCATAGAAAACCAGATGGGGTTCAAGAACCGGCACGACAAGCTGACGCCGAGAATGAGCTCGTTAATTTTGATTTCTCACGTAAAGGACGGTCTTGAGCTCGGGAAAAAACATAATCTTCCGAAAGAGATACTTGAGTTTATACCGATGCATCATGGAACAACGCTCATATCATATTTTTATAATAGAGCGCTTGAAAACAAAACCGACAAGGACGTAATAAACGAGAATGATTACCGGTATCCCGGACCGAAACCGCAGACGAAGGAGACCGGGATCGTTATGCTTGCCGATGCAGTTGAAGCGGCAACGCGTTCGATCGACGATCCCTCGATTGCGAAACTAAAAGCAACCATCGACGGGATTATTAAATCCCGTTTCGAAGAAGGAGAGCTTGACGAATGCGAGTTGACTTTCAAAGATTTAAACTTTATCAGAGAGGCGTTCTTTAAAGTTCTTGTCGGCATTCATCATCAGCGTATTAAGTATCCCGGTCAGGGAGCAAAGGACGCCGAAGCAGATAAAGAAATTAAAGAGGAATTCCAGCCGCTCGGTGAGGACTATTCCGAAAAGGGAGCGATGCCCCCTGAGGAAACGCCGTCGGGATCGGTTGACGACCGGGAAAAATAATCGGTTTACTTCTATGCAGGAATTGACGTCGTATTTCCATTACTTAAGAGTAGAGAAGGGACTCTCGCGCAACACGCTCGAAAATTACCGGCGGGATCTCGAATCCTATGTGCGGTTTGTCGAAAATTCCGGGATTGCGCGTTTGAAGGATGTCTCCGAAAGCGATATTTCTGCATACATGAAAAAACTAAAGCGCAGGGGATTACAGCCGTCGACCATAAGCAGGGCGCTCTCTTCCATCAGGGGGTTTCATAAATATTTATACGAAGAGGAACGCGGAAAATCCAATCCCGTTGAACTTTTCGAAAACCCGAAGGCAAATCGTAAGTTACCGGAAACATTATCGGTCGAGGAAATGTCGCAACTGATCGAGAGTATCCCGGTCGACGACAAGGGGTTGTGGATTCGAAACAGGGCGATGCTTGAATGTCTCTATGCGACCGGAATGCGGGTAACCGAACTCATAACATTAACGCGCCAGCAAGTGCATATGCAGGAAGGTCTTGTGCGAATTCGAGGTAAAGGTGCAAAGGAGCGGATTGTCCCGATCGGAAGGATGGCTATTTCATGGATACAACGGTATCTGACCGAGATTCGCCCGGGGCTGGCAAAACGAAAGCTCGGTCAGGATATTTTGTTCTTAAACAGGCGCGGTTCGCCGATGACGCGGATGTCCGTGTGGAACATTATACAGGAAGCAGCACGGCAGACGGGGAAAGGAAAAAGAGTGTACCCACATATTATGCGGCATTCATGTGCAACGCATTTGCTCCAAGCGGGCGCCGATCTCCGGGCGGTACAGGAATTGCTCGGACACAGCGATATATCTACAACGCAAATATATACACACGTTGACAGAACCTATTTAAAACAAATTTACACACAATATCATCCGCGACCATGACCGATTTTTTATTGATACTCCCGATTCTGTTGATCTCTGTTATTGTACACGAAGTAGCGCATGGCTATACCGCCCTGCGTCTCGGCGATCCGACTGCAAAACAAGCCGGCCGGTTGACGGCTAATCCGATCCCGCACATAGATCTTATCGGGTCGATTCTTGTGCCGTTGCTTTCGGTAATCGTTGCAGGCAGAGTGTTTATTGCGTGGGCAAAACCGGTTCCGGTTAATCCGGCGAATTTTCAAAATTACCGGAGGGACGATATTCTTGTATCGGTAATGGGACCCGCATCGAATATTGCACTTGCGTTTGTGTTTTCGGTTATAACGGGGGTTGTTTTGATGCTGACGCCGGGTGAACCTGCCGGCACAACGGAATTCTTTGTGCGGATTATGTTGAACGGTATTTATCTCAACGTCATCCTCGCGATATTCAATATGCTGCCGGTGCCGCCGCTTGACGGTTCGCACGTACTTGCATCACTTTTACCGCAGCATATAGGAGATAATTACAGGCGCATCGGTTTCCTGGGCATTTTTATTGTATTGCTGCTTTTAAATAATCCGACATTTCGCGGTATATTCATGTCTATCATCGAGACCGTCGTGACGCCGTTTATTATTATAGTTCAATTCCTTGCAGGATAAACCAACGGTATGGACTTCTTTAAAAATATGAACCTTACTATCGAACAACAACGGCAGCTTATCGTGTGGTTAAGCGGAGTGTACGGTTTGTTGGTCGGCATTATTTCCATGTTCTTTATAGAATTACGGATCGGAATAGATACCTGGTTGCACCTTGCAGTGATTCTGACAGGGGTTGCGGTGTTCGTTCTCATGTGCAACGCAGTTGTGAAATGGTATATACATAAAAAACAGGATATGCTCGGTTCGGTGTTCTGGACTCTCGTTATTTTCGGAATTATATTTCTTGTTATCATAGCAAGTGCACTTGCTTTTTTGATTTAATCTCATCGAACGCCGGATAACAATAGTTTATGGATAGTATTAACAACCGAATCGGTATCGTAGGAGGAGTTGGCCCGTATGCAGGTCTGGAATTGCAGTATGCTCTCCTGCGTCATTCCGATGCACGCCGCGACCGTGACTATCCGCCCGTCGTATGTATAAGCGCACCTCATGAGATTTCCGACAGAACCGAATTCGTACTCGGAGAAACATCCGTCAATCCCGCCGGCGCAATTATTGATCAGATTCATGCTCTGTACGGATGCGGTGCGCGGTTTATCGGAATTCCATGCAACACGGCGCACGCGGAGAAAATATTTTCTGTAATAGTTTCCGGCATTCGCGATCTGAAGGATGCAGTGCTTGTCAATATGATCGATGAAACGTTTGCTTTAATAAAGCGTGAGAAACCGGATGTACGAACAATCGGGGTTCTTGCGACGAAAGGTTCGTATAAAAGCAAAGTGTTTACTGAGTACGGCAATAAACACCGGTGCGAGGTGATTGTTCCGGAAGATGAATCCCTGCAGGATGAAATTCACCGGAGTATTTACGACGAAACATACGGCATAAAAGCGCTGGGGTATCTACATCGTAAAGCGCAGGAGCATATCGATAAAGCGTTCGAATATTACCGGAGAAAAAAGATCGATACCGTTATTCTCGGATGTACCGAATTATCGGTCGTTTTCCGGGACGAATCGCGCGGAGAATTTTCTCTGATTGATCCGGTCGGTGCCCTTGCGCGCAAACTGATCTTGTTACAGAGACACGAAATGTAAATGTAATCCATCATTGTTTAATATTTTTTTTGGAGGTATTGAGTATGCAACTTCAACGATTTAAAATACAGTGCGTACTTATTTTGTGTTTTTCAATTTTGATTCTGACCGCAGGTGATTTTGCATATGCGCAAGCACAGGTTCAGGTTCAAACCCGGGCATCGGTAGAAAATAAGATTGAAGAGGCACAAGAGATACTTAAAATCTACGTTGAGGAAAATAACGTTCCCGGTTTATCTGCTGCAATTGCAATTAATAACGAGTTGATCTGGACCGGCGGCTTCGGTTATGCCAATCTTCAGCATATGGTCCCCGCCGGATCGCATACCGTGTACCGCATCGCCTCGATTTCAAAACCGATTGCCGCCGTTATCGCGATGATGCTGGTTGAATCGGGCGCCCTCGATCTCGACGCTCCGATTAAAGAGTATATTCCAATGTATCCCGATGAACAAAACGCCATCACAATGCGGCATTTACTCAGTCATACATCGGGCATCAGGCATTACCGGGGCGATGAGTTTTTTAGCAACAGGAGGTATCGTTCGGTTTTATCGCCGCTTGCAACGTTTGCCGACGATACACTGCTTTTTGTTCCGGGTGATGAGTATTCCTATACTACATTCGGTTATACGCTTGCCAGCGCCGTGATTGAATCGGCAGCGCGATCTATATTTCTGGATTTGCTTGTTACGAGAATCATACAACCGTACGAATTACATGCGCTTGCACCGGAAAAATCGGAAGTCATTATTCCCAACCTTGCATCGTTTTATCTCCGGCAGGATGGAGAAATATATAATGCACCGTACGTGGACAACAGCAATAAATGGGCGGGCGGCGGTCTGATTGCAACGGCCGGTGAACTTGTCAGGTTTGCATCGCATTTACTACAGGGAGATTTTATTCAGTTATCGACTCTCGAAAAGATGTTCGAACCGCAGGCGACAAACGACGGCAACCGGTTGCAGTACGGTCTCGGCTGGCGTATCGGGGAAGATGAGGAGAACGGGAAACGGGTTATCTGGCACACGGGAGGAGCGATGGGCGGCGGCGGGGTCCTGTTGTTTTATCCCGACGACGGATTGATCTATGCATCGCTCGCGAACACAAGCGGCGTGTCGCACCTTAATCTTGCAAGAGCCATTACCCGGTTGTTTATTAATGAGTAATGTACCGGGAAAAAACTTTAATCAGCAACAGGAAAAATGATAATGAAACAGAAACAAGAAGAATTGAAAGTGTATATCTCGGTAGATATGGAAGGCATAACAGGACTCGTCGAACGCGATCAGGTGATGCGGGGCGATATCGATTATCAATGGGGGCGACGGTTGATGACACAGGAGACGAATGCGGCGGTTCAGGGAGCGATCGATGCCGGTGCAACGTATGTTCTCGTCAACGATTCGCACGGAAGCATGCTTAATATTCTGATTGACGAGCTCCACCCCGCGGCGCATCTTATAACGGGACATACGAAACAATTTTCTATGATGGAAGGAATCGACGAGATATTCGATGCAGCCGTGTTTATCGGATACCACGCACGTCCCGGGACAACCGGCGGGATTCTCGATCATACGTATTCCAGCGCTTCGGTATTTTCAATAAAAATAAACGGGATCGAGATGCCGGAGCTTGGCATAAATGCATGGCTTGCGGGGCATTACGGTGTTCCGGTAGTCTTTGTATCGGGCGATAAAACGACATGTGAACAGACGACCGAGATTCTCGGCGACCGGGTCATGACACTTGCCGTCAAAGAGGGAGTGGGGAGAAGCTCCGCGAAAAATATTCCTCTTGAAGAAGCACACCGCCTCATTCGGGAAAGAACAAAGGAAGCGGTCGAGAAGCGCAGCAGCGTACAACCGTATACGCTCAGTTTGCCGTATGAATTTGAGATAGTGTTTCTGAAAAGCGAGAATGCGGATAATCCATCGCTTATTCCGGGCGTCGAGCGAATCGACGGACGAACAATCCGTTATAAAAGCGATAATGCACCGGAGGCATTCAAGCTTATGTGTGCACTCGTGGCGCTTGCGGTGAAATGATTAACTGACTAATAGATTAATTTAAAATGTCACCCTTCCGGGGTTTTAATTTTTTTTTCTTAGAATATCTGCTACCATAATATCACCCCTACGGGGTTGGTGTGAATCCTTTCTACCAAGATACTATACCAATGGAGTTACTTATCAGATATGCTTCTCCTTATTGGGTTACGGGATGAGCTGATATAGGTGCATGATCTGTGAGGTAACCGATTCCTAACCCCGGAGGGGTGGAAATATGGTAGCACAACTGAACCTCTGGATTAATCTATAATGTCACCCCGGGGTTTTCAAAAAAGCACCGGTAATTGAAAACCGAGCAACATTCCATGGTATCGCCGTCCGACCTGGTACTGTATGTTCCATCGCTGGTACTGGATGCCGAGCATGCCGACCGGACGCCAGATATCCTTCTCAAGATTGACAAGTCCGACCCCGCCTGTTAAACCCAAACGCGGCGCTGCAACAAGCTGTTTCAAATCGTTGT
>PWTU01000583.1 GCA_003562775.1 Ignavibacteriales bacterium | reverse complement strand
TCGCCGGTTGCAACCGGTACGGATTTGAGATTGATGAGCTGAGCATAACCGGTAAACCATACACTGAGACATAATATCGAGATCAAAAAACAATATCGATGAATTCGATATATATTCGAAATTACTGATTGTTTATTCATAATCGTCCTCGAACTGTTTATGGTTGTTTATTTGAATTACTTTGATTCCGGATTTACAATCTTCCCAATGAATAAAATCGTACCGGAAGAGTTTTCACGTATTGCCATTAGAAACGGTCTGTCAACACGGAATTGAGGCGGCATTGAAGTCAAGCTTACTTCTACCGAAGTTGCCGCAGCGGCTTCGGTGCCTTCCTCATTCACATCGACGAACGTTTTGTGCATGACGTCTGAAATGTATGCGTTTCTCGGTTCCTTTGTTTGGTCGTATACTCCGCTGAAATCAGCCAGGTGCGGGATAAAAGCGAGTTCCATTCCCAATGCTTTAAGGACTTCGGGAAGCGATTTTTTATATTCGAGCGTGAATCGCGGTAAATATACCATACTACCATCTCTTCCTTTATCGGGAATCATATTCATCCATTCCTGCCATTTTTCGGCTGTTATCGACCCGGTAAACTCATGTATTGAAACATCGCGCGGCGGTAAAATTATTATCATACTGTAATGCTCATCGCCGTATGGAAGTTCGAGTATGTTCACATCGAGAGAACGATACATACGGAACGCATTTTCCTGCTGCATCATCTGTACTTTTTTCGTTGTACCGTCCGGCAATGTAAAGTCGGCTTCCCGCGTATCGTCCCTGTCGAACTGATACGTCCAGTCACCTTTGAAATAGATTGCATTGATTAAGTACATTACCGTGAGCGGGTCTATATCATCGGGTACGATTTCATCGATGTGACCGTTCGTTTTCCTATTTACCCAGTTGTTCATTATTTGCGACGCTTCGGGTTTGTCGAAATCCAGCGCCTGCACTTCTGCATCGAAATATTTTTTATTCGTCTCGATGAACTCTTCAAGCACGGGAAAGGTATAGCGGTACCAGACAGAATTGGCAATGATCATTTCAATCGACGGATCGACATACGGTAAAAGATCAAGCAGTCCTCGGTACGAATGGTTTATTTCATCGATCGACAGATTATGAAACTCCAGCGTTTCTTTCATTTCCTGCTGTGTTTCATTGCGTGCGCCATGCAACACCATTCCCAACGCCATTGAAATACTTAACGGGGAGATAAAGATATTGTCGTTTTCATCCTCAATCTCACCCAGCTTCGACAGGAGCTTTACACCGAATGAATTAGCAAAACCCACGACCTCTTTTTCAGAAGCGGTCAATTCCCTCATAGAGACAGTATGTATATTCGGCGCCGTAGGCGTCCAGCAAGAAGATAAGAGCAGTACGAGAATCAAACTCGTTATTGTTGCCGATAATATTTTCATAATCATCCCTCCAAACCTGATAGTTAATAATACATCCCTGAAGTTTTAATTTTCAAATCGGAACTACTCAAAGACAAATATACCAAGTTATCCAAGGGATAATATAAAAGGCCGGATAATCGTCGAACTGACATATGGATATCCCCCTTATCTTTCTTTTGAAGAAATCATGGTAATTCCTTCCAATCACAATAGGGGGCGTGAGAAATTGTTGATTGGCTGTATAGAGCTTACTACATGTAAGATACAAAATACCATAAAAATTCCCTATAGCATCGGACAATTTTTTTTGAATAATCGGACTCTAAGGTATAATTTAACGACATGAAATTGTATCGAAATGTATAATTTGGACAGATACGAAAATATTCTTATCTTACAGAGCGTCCGTAGCTCAGGTGGCAGAGCAGCTGACTCTTAATCAGCGGGTCGTGGGTTCGAATCCCTCCGGACGCACAGGGTTTGAGAATTATTTGGTAATTTGGGAGACCTGACAGGTTTGATAAACCTGTCAGGTCTCGATTTAAACGAATCAAAACCAATAAATTACTCTGCTTTTTTCATTGCCGAGGTGCAGCTCTTCGTACCGTCAACGGCAAGAACGATAAGCGCTAACGCTCCCAGGATAGCCGGGATAATATATATCTGCTCATAGCATATCCCCTCGAACCAGTATCCCAGCACCGGAGAACCTAACCACGCTCCGATCCAACCGAGTACAATCTTACTAAAAAACGATGAAATTCCGGCAACAATGTAATACTTCAATCCGAAATGTAATATAGCAGAAACGACTATACTTATTATAAGTAGAATCAGAAAGCTGACGAAATCCATACCTATCATGGCGGACCTCCTTTAATAATATGGTTTCTACATTAAGCTGAGTTATGTGAAGCAGTATAAATTTAGACGGTTCCTGTATTGCGGTGAGTTCCGTCTAATACCTCATCATGCGCAAGGACGACACCGGATTAATGAGGATTTCATTTGGCATCAGTTATATTATATAAAATTTAATCTTAAGTCAAGAAAGATATGAAAAAATAGATCGTATTTGAAAGAGACGTTTCAGTATGTTTTTCCTTTTTTGAGTGTAATTACCCGTAGCGGATTTATCTTGTGTATCCTGATAATCCAATTGATAGAAGGTTTCTTTGTCTATAAATTCCGGTTTTTTCTTAATAAATGCTGCAAGGAGAAGCTCTTTCCCCTTTTCTCCTTGCCTTCTTACTCGCTTTATATTATTTACAATTTCGTAACCACAATACATTTCAAGCTGGTTTATAAAATTTTCGGTATAGTAATACCTGCCGTGTCCTTTCCAATTGTCTATCGGCGGCAATGAATGCAGCATCACCCCATCGATTTTACACATACTATGCATGTTTTTAAATGCCTGATACTGATTATTTACATGTTCCAGTGTTCCGTAGTTCGTCACTATATCGAATCTACCGACCAGCTCATTAGGAATAGGATAATCTAAATCTACAGGAATTGCTTTGTTTTTCCTATTCAAATCTATCGAGACATGTTCTCTCACATCCAATTGCTCATAATACTTTTTTGCCGGTATACGCGGAGTGCGAAATTTTATTTTCTGATTCCCCAACTCACATATTCTTATCTGTACTCACTCTATACCAAGGAATTCAATTATCTCGTTCTCAAATTTATGTACCTCGATTCCAATCCCCATTTTTCAATTCGGCTAATTTCTGTCACTAATTCATTTATATTCCAATTTATAAACTATACGATAAGATGCAAATCCGTGATATCTTTCGCTGAAGTCTGATCTATGGCTTCATATTCCCAAAGGCCAAAACCAAATTATGAGCGGTGTGCCGACAAGAATA
>PWTU01000467.1 GCA_003562775.1 Ignavibacteriales bacterium | reverse complement strand
TTCCCCAGGACCAATCGGAACGCCGCACGTTGCTATATTCCGCTATCTCGGCGTATGTATTATCACCCCGGTTCACCTGCAGCACATTGCCAAGATATTGCGGTCTATTTTCAATTGCACCGGGTGGTTGGGGACTCGGAGCGGTGGTGCCCATTTGCCGCATTCTTTTAGAGTGTTCACGGCTGAGCATTTCGATTACAAAAATATCCGTGTGACCGTTTCGATTGATATCGGAAAAATCAACCGCCATAGACGAGACGCTCGTCTTGCGTATTGCGAGCGGCGGTATGAGCCGGAAGGTTCCGTCACCGTTATTGAGCCATATCCTGTCGGGACTTTCGAAGTCGTTGCAGACATATAGATCGGGATACCCGTTGCCGGTAATGTCATGAAACTTTGCGTGAAGTCCCCAGTCGAGCAGATCTTCGGTGATAGGGCTTCCGTCTTCATCCTGAAAAACCCCGGACGTGAGTGACACCCGGGTAAAGGATCCGTTTCCGTCGTTCAGATAGAGCAGATCGGGTTCACCCGTTTCGACCCAGACCAAAATCGAATCACGGACATCTATGTCATAGTGATCGCGGAATTTTTCCGTCACCCGGTATTCTCCGTCGACGCGTTCGATAATGAATCGAAACTGATCTTCATAAGGATAAATATCACGCACCGATCTTTCTTTGTAGTTTGTGATATAAATATCGAGCGCCCCGTTACCGTTGATATCGGCAACCGCGATCGAAGTGCTTCCGTAATTCCGGTCGGTTTGAAGGGCGTTCTCCCGTTCTGTAAATTTACCCGTTCCGTCATTTATAAACACACGGTTGGGTGCATCTATCGATGTGACAATGAGATCGGGATAGCCGTTGCCGTTCAGATCGGCAAATACCGCTCCCGTCGAGAACTGACCGGGGAGTCCGACCCCGGCATACTCGGTGATATCCTCAAACTGAAAATTGCCGAGGTTTTTATACAGAACATTCGGACCGTCGAGCCGGCAGAAATAAATATCGGTAAAACCGTTGCCGGTCACATCGCCCAGTGCAACACCCGACCCGTTCAGCAACACTCTGTTGTCTACAATCTGTTCTTCAGTCAGTGTATTTATAAACTCGATACCCGTCCGTGAAGGGGAAAGAAGCTCGAATCCCGGCTCGCCTCTCGAGGGTACGTTTAATTCCGTCCATCGATAGCCATCACTCTCTTGCCATTCGGGATCAAAAAAATCCGAATCAGAACAGGAGATAATAGAAAAAACGATTAAGATCGTTAATGGAAAAAAATGCAGATTCATATTTGTTTTGAGCGATTTTGATCTACTACAAAATAACACGGCAACATCTATTTAAGGGTAATAAAACGTTCAATAAAAAGCAACTTAAAAAACGGATATAATTTTTCATTTCCGAAATTTGGGTAATTTCCCGATTTATCGTATCTTATATAATGAACGAGGCATTGGAAACTATGGGAGGTCCAATTATGAAATTCGCTCGATTTTTTTTCGTTCTATTTACGTGTTCAATACTTCTCATTGGCTGTGACGATAATTCAATTAATCCTGTCCCCACCGATGAAGGTTCGGAAAAACCACCGGAGCAAGGGCTGGATTAATACATTATACACAAGCGACGGTTATCGTTGCAGGCATGAAATACCCTTTATTTGAGAAGCATGAGCGCTCTCACTGCGGTATTTTCGCCTGCATCCAGTTTATAGTAATACATTCCACTCGCAACATTATCCGCATCCCATACAACTTCATAACTCCCCCATGGTTTAATCGTCTTTATTAAGGTGGTAATCTCCTGTCCGAATATATTGTATATCTTCAAACTTATGCCGGAAGTTACCGGCAAATCGAAGCGGATAGTCGTGGAAGAATTAAACGGATTGGGAAAGTTCTGATAAAGACGGAAATGTTCCGGACGGTCCTGAGATATGTCGTCCACCGAAGTAGTCACTAAATCGAGTTTTGCAATGAATACGTCCTCCGCTCCGTTATGGGTTTCATCCAATGCGTCGTCTGTTACCGGGAAATTCCCCGACAAAGTGTATCCGGTTACATAAACGTATACGTTATCATGTGCACTAATCGAAAGCCCCCGGTCCCTCTCCGATCCGCCGAGATAGGTAGAATATGCCAGGCCGGAACCGTTTGCGTTGAGCACGGAAATAAATGCATCCTCCTCGCCGTTAAAATTTTCATCATAGGCATCGCCGGTGACCGGAAAATCGACCGATGACGTAAAGCCGGTGACGTATGCATTACCGGCTTGATCGATATCTATTGCAAGTCCTCTTTCCCTCCCGGATCCCCCGAGGAAAGTTGAATAAACTAATGACGTTCCCGCTGCATTCAACTTCGTAACGAACGCACTTTCTGCGCCATTCCGGATTTCGCTAAACGCTCCACTTGTTACCGGAAAATCCGGTGACGTTGTAAAACCCGTCACGAAGGTGTTCCCCTGATCGTCTACTGCTATAGAAAAACTCTCATCACGATCGCTTCCTCCGAGGAAAGTAGAATAAATTAGTTCGGAACCGTCATTATTAAGTTTCGATACAAAGACATCGACTTCGCCGTTATGCGCCGTGCTATATGCTCCGCCTGTAACCGGAAATTCCGGCGACCCGGTAATACCGGCTATATATGCATTACCCGCAGCATCCAGAACAATTTCCCTGCCTCTGTCTCCCCCCGAACCGCCGAGAAACGTCGAATAAATAAGTCCCGAGCCGTCGGCATTTAATTTTGCAGCGAAAGCATCGACACCGCCGTTATGGGTTTCATCGAATGTACCGATTGTGGTGGGAAAATCGGAGGAAGTGGTAAATCCGGTTACGAATGCATTCCCTTCATCATCGACGGCAATAGACCACCCGGCATCCAATCCCGATCCTCCTACATATGTGGAATACACCAGCTCCGATCCCGTAGGATTTAATTTTGAAATAAAAACATCATATAAAGACGACAATTCTCTACTCAATGCTCCTTCGGTCGTAGGAAAATCCGGCGAATAGCTACAACCGGACACGTATGCATAGCCGTCCTCATCGACGGTAATCGAGTATCCTGTATCATCATCGGTACCCCCTATGAACGTGGTGTAAATCGGCTCATACGTACCGGCGCTTAACTTTGTCACGAACGCGATTGTTTTTGCATGACGCTCACCGTCATATCCTCCATTAGTTGCCGGAAAATCCGGCGATCCCGTCCTCCCGGTCAGATACATATTCCCTTCACGATCGAACGCGATCGACCATCCTTCATCGGTTTGAGATCCTCCAAAAAATGTCGAATACACCAATGGATCGATGATCAGCACTTGTTCTCTATCGTAGTCCGGGACATCCAACCCGATAAATCCGTCATCCCGTATTTTATAATTGCATTGTACTTCCCGCTTCTCCCGGCCGGACATCTGATATGCGAATAAATCCACATGCCGGAATTCACCGGCAGCGGTCGCCGCTATCAGTTCTCCCCGGTCATTTACCCGTACATTTTTCTCCCCTTCCAACGCAATAACGATACGGTCAACCTCCGCTCCCGGTTCAACGATATAATCATACCGCAACAATCCACGATCAAAATAATATCGCATGTGAATGCCTTCGTAGATTCCCTTTATCATCACTTCATCATACAACCCGACGTACGTTGACCATCCTTCCGGATTATTCCCGATATAATAATTAAAGTAACCGCTTTTTTCTCCGTTCGAAATAGCTTGTATATTCGGCATCGCATGCACATAACGGAACCGCACTGTAGAGTCCGAAAGGCGTGTATCGTCTCTGCTGAATTGACTATATACCGCTCCGTCCCGGGTAATCCATGTATATAAGTCGTCGATTCGGGCAAGATATAACACTTCATCCGGCCATTGTCCTTTATTCTCTATAAAGTACCGGTGAGTAATGTTGTCGGAATGGTATTGTGTGAAAACCGGGAATGCGATGAAAATATATATCAGCGTTAGTATACTTGTGCTTCCCATCCACTCTCCCCGTGATTAAATAACGAATACAATTCCTCTTCGGACTTTTTATCGCGGAGTAATTTTTCGACTTGTTCGCGATATGTGTGCAATATTTGCCATTGTGGGGTCCCGAATACTCCATCCTCATCATCAAGCAAGCCGACAAAGCTTTTATTATCATACGGATCATTATAGTAAAGGACTACGCCGTGAACGGGATCGGGTATTTTTCTCGGGGTAAGCTTCGATAAGCGGTCCTCCATAGAATCCCAGGCCTCAAGAAATCCATTTAAATTACGTTCATGCGCTTTTTTGGTCACGGTGAACCGTACCGTAGCTTCGCTATCGGAGTGGTGGTTTATATTTAATACCTCAACGCTAACCGTACACAGGTTTCGATCGGTAAGTTTTTGGAACTCCGGTTTCCCGAGAAGCATCGTATAATCAGGATGGGTAAAGGTACAGCTCTCCTGGAGGATATTTTCCAAAATCCTTCCGGCTTTTCGCTCATTCAATGAATCGTCGGAAGTGCATGCAGGAAAAATAATCCAGATAACAAAGGGAACACAAAGTAGAAGCAGAGTATATCTGAGTTTGTAGTACATATATGAAATTGTATCTTCTATTATTTTATTTATAGAGTAATTGGTAATTTAATAAAATACACTTGCCAAATTAAAACGCAAACCCAATTTAAAAAGCAAATAATGAGTATATCTTTCTCTCGTAAGCGCGACGCCATAATATCCTTCGGCAAAGAGTTTCGGCGATCTGTTACTTGGAACGTCGATTCCTGCACCGAATACCGTTAACAGGGAATTCTCAGTGGTACCGACATGAACGGAATCCCTATGTATGGTAATGATAACTTCTTCTCCCTCACCGGGTTGAATCTCGGGCCAATCAACAAAAATATCTCCTTTTGAAAAATATACATATCCCGCCCCCGCAATCAAGTATGGAGTCAGCGTATTTTCTATTAAAAATGGATAGAACTTTATATTAAGCGTGCCGGACACCATTAGCGATTGGCTCCCATTGACTGCAATATCCGAGCGTCCCCGATAAATTGACCGCTCACGAAAACCAAATCTATCAAAAGTGAAGTTGGTTATGTCAACGGACGGCAGAACGGCTAACCTTCGGGTTACCGGTATCTCAAATCCCAAACTTCCATTAAAACCGATTCTCCAATAATCGAAAAAGAGCGGGGGTTTTCGCGGAAAAGAGACGCCGCCGGAGATCCGTACATTCATCATTTGCTCCGTTTGTGCACGCACACTACAAGCAATAAATAATGATAGCAAAATGAATACAATAAATTTTCTATTCATAGAGATATACTCGTCAAATTCCCCTGAACCCGGAGCGCAGTTCGATCTCAAGATCGCGGGTAACGTTTCTGAAATAGTTCCGGGCTTCCCTCGTCATTGGAGAGGAAATCCAATCGTCTCTCGCAATGTATTTGACCCGCATTTCACCTGTAAAACGAACCGAATACAACTCGCCTCCTTCCTCTCCGCGTCGTGTCCGCGGACGTCCTTCGACGATAATGCGCATTCTTACCGCTTCAATTCCCCGTTGTGCTTCATCTTCAAACGGCGACCGTTCCTTCCATCTTGTCTCATAGTATAAACTCGTTGTGGTTTCCCTCTGAATTTCATACTCGTAGTGGTACCGATCAAGTATGATTCTTTCAAAATTATTTCTTAAGCCAGAAAAGGTTGCGGTTCCCACCGAGGTTGTAAACCTCCCCTCTGTAACCCTCGATTCCGACGATCCGGAACATCCAACTAAAAATAAAAATATAACCAGAAAAATACAGGAGGTATAATATTTATACATGTCTCCTCCTTTCGGTTATTATCAACTGAGTTTTCCTTTCCTCATTCCGTGTTTACCAGTTTTGCTCATATGGTAATAAAAAAAAATAAAGATGACCGTCGGGAAATACTTCCCCGACGGTCATCGCTATCGATTCCACTGTCGTTACATTCGGCACATTTCTTAATGAGGCGCCGGCGGTACCGGTGAAGGTATTCGTGCTTTTGCCGCCGCATCCAGGCCATCGGGGCCGCCGAAATCATAGCCATCCATTTCCCAGATTGCAAGCTCACTTACCGGAACCGGGAAGTGAACCGGCGTACCAACCGGTAAATCGCTATCGCCAAATGTCATATCCTTCCGTGCCTGGATGACGTCCCATCCACGGGCATCGAAGAAGGATATTCCGGGATGAGTGGAGTATGTTTCCAAACGTTTTTCGTATTTAACTATTTCCCACAAATCGTCATTCGATATGTCGGTCGTAACCGGCTCCATCTCACCGACCCCGACACGATAGGTATTAACGATTTCCACGATCTGCTCTTTATTCGCGGTAGCGTTCAGTCTGAACAAAGCTTCCGCCCGCAAGAAGTCTGCCTCCGCTTTCGGGAAGTGGACTCCTCTACCGCCCATTCCCCAATCGCAATAACGGTTACCGTCCTGATCGGGACACCATCGCTGGAAGAGATATCGTGTCTGGAAATACATACCGCGCGCCGGCTGGAACCAGTCGCCGCCCTGATTGGCAAAATATTTACCTCTCGATAACGGCCCATCCTCTCCGTGTATACGACGGTCGGAGGTCTCGATATCGAATGATTCTCGCAACTCCGGATCGGTATTGAGCCACTCTTGAAATTGTCCGGATTCATCAGTTATACCGATTGTATAGTAACTCGCCCCGGTCCATGTCGTTTGCTGGGTTATAATCCGGTAAGCATCGTACCAGCCAGGGAACTCGGATTCGATGTAGAAATCATCCTGCAATCCGGCATCGAGATACCCGATTACTTCCTGCCAGTTTACATTTGCCCTGTCGGCAGGCGTACGCGGTAGATATGCCGTTATCCGGGCTTTAACCGTATTGGCAAGCTGGATTAGCTTTGCGTTGTTTATATCGCTGTTTCCGCGCATCCAGCCGGACGGAAGCGTGAAATCGGGACCTGCGTTTGCGATATCTATTGCATCCTGCAGATATCCCATTGCCGCTTGATACATCTGGGGATATGGCTGGAGCTCAAGGTCCACGGTACCTTCGACCACACCGACAAGATCAATGCTTTCATCAAACACGAATGCCTGATCGAAGTACAGCGCAAGCCAGCCATGCACTACTCCCTGAACGAACTTCGAAAACGCCTGCACGCGCGCTATACGTGCCGGGTCGGTAAAAACTCCTGCTTCCACGGCATGCATTGCATCGATAGTCGCCGAGATTGCACCATACGAACCGTACCATGGAAGCTCATACATCGCTTCGAAATATGTGTAGTCCTGTCGGTTATTCGTCCCTGAGCGCGGCAAACCACCGTGATCGAGCATACCGAAATTACCCCAGGATGAAGAAGCCGACCATGCCATAACGGCCATAGTAACCGAAGGCCAATCCCAATTCTGACCCCAATGGAGCATATCCCAGTATGTGCGGTAGGCGCCTCCGAGAAGCGACTCCACATCCGAAGCCGATGCAAGCGCAAGATCAGCATCGGGTTCGTTGGGATTTTCCACCTCGAGGTCCATACAACCATTCAATCCTATAACAAACAGGATTAAAAGACTATATAGAAAAATACCTTTTATAGGTTTCATAATGTATCCCTCTTTTCAATTTTAATTAAACTTAGAAAACGATTTCTAACTTCATCGAGTATGTACGGTAGTTCGGATACGCTGCTGTACTTGCGTAACGAACGATCGTGGCGCCCGCTTGCTGCGGAGCATACCCGTACGTTCCGAAACCGGTGTTGCCTGCGTGGACGCCAATTTCCGGATCGTAACCCTCGAAATCGCTCCAGGTAAACAAGTTCCTGCCGACGACGCCAATCGTAAGCCGGCTTACCCAGCCGCCGAATATCGGTCGAAGTTGTGCTCTATCGAAGGTATACGAGAGTGCAAGCTCACGCAGTTTTACATACGATGCATCCTCAGCGAAATGGCTGTTGGGTGCAGCTACGTTATACAATGTCTGGTAATAAAGCTGAGGTTTTTTCAATCCATCGGGTTTTCCTCTCTGATCCTGCTCTCCAAATGTGGGAGCGTCGCGCATCGGCCATTGGCGCTGCATATTGTAAACGGTATGACCGAACTCGCCGTCAAAGAGCAGATACGCACGGAAACCCTTGTAACGTAAATTTGTGCCGAATGACAAACTGAAATCGGGGATTGCACGTCCTAAAACGTGTTTCTGATTGCCGTCTTCGTCGATGTATTTTATAGGCATTCCCCAATTATACGTAGTACCGTTAATAGTTGTCGAGGAACCCCACAACTGCCCCGATATTCCATCCTGATAGGTATTGCCTTCGCCGACCCAGACGACGTAACCATCATCGTTAATATCGAACTGGTTCCGGAGGTTGCTCGGAATACCACGAGGTCCGAGTTGATCGAGTGAGGTTATCCACAAATCACCGTAGAATGTTCCGAATTTTTCACCTTCCCGGTTAATAAACACGTCGGCATTCTGAAGCTGCGGGCCCCACTGATACGGCGGTACATTCATCTCGGTAATGGTAATATCGCTGCGATCGAAATGGAACTGGAACGAGAGCGAGGTCTCTCTGGTTTGATACGCAAATGCGCGAACGCTGATCTCCTGCGATATCGATTCCAACGCACCGCCATTCATCCACCGGTGTGTATAGCCCATGATTCCGGAAAGCGGCACGAGCATTAAAGCATCGTCGGTGACGGTCTTTGAATACACCGCTTCAAACATGATACGATCCCAGAGTGCCATTTCAAGACCGATTTCCTGTTCGGTGGAAAATTCAGGTTTCAACTCCCTGTTACCGAGCGTTCGTTTATCAACCGCACCTGCCACAAAGCTCCAGGTTTCGTATTGTGCGTTGAACACAGGCCGTCCGCCTGCCGTACCCAATGAGTAACGCAGCTTCAACTCGTTAATTGCATCTACCGACCACCACGGCTCCTGGGCAATCCTGTACGCACCGCTCACACGGTAATAGGTATGCCATCTATCTTCCGGACCGAAAAGAGAACTACCGTCTCTTCTGACAAGGAAATCGAGTATATACCGTGCATCATAGTCAAGTCCGGTTATGAAAAAGTATCCCTCGGAGCGCACTCTCGATAAACCCGAACCGATAAGCGTTCTGGACGGATCCACGTTCGAAAAGCTTTTGAGATCGGGAACGGTAAAGAAACGTCCCGTCGTTGAAGTCTCCTCAAAATCCTGCAACTCGGCGAGATATCGTACTCGTGTATTTGTGGCAAGCAATCCGAAATCGTGAGTAACATTGATGTCGAAGCTTGTGTTAATTGCAAAATTAAAAGCATTATACCTGTTATATGAACCGTCATTGAGTGCCGACGGTAACAAGGTCTTATGCCCCTTGTTATACCACGACTCTTGATTTATATCGCCCCGGTCATAACTGAAGCTTGCATCAAATGCAAGCCAGTCGAGCGGATTATAGCGGAGCTCCGCATTTCCGAGGAATCGCTGGCGCTTTGTCGTAAAATCGCGAAATGCTACATCATATAGCGGGTTTGACTGTTCGGTAACGTCGGCCGCCGGTTGTATACGGTACGGCACCCCGTCGTCGTTTGGTTGAAGCAGATCAACGTCGATCGGAACGAGATGCAAACCGAACAATCCGCCGGGATAGTTGTCACGTTCGCTATTTACATAAGAAGTACTCAATGAGAGAGTAAGATCATGCGTAATGCGGTGGTCGAGATTTGCACGGAAATTCCGCCGCGTCAATCCATCGAGTCCGTCTTTCAAAGACATGGTAACTTGCTCACCCGTGCCGGGATTGGTTCCCGACCAGGTTTCATCCCAGCGAATTACGCCCGGTTCGACGGTATTTTGCAGCGAGATCAGAAAGTTTGTCGCCTCCGTTCTACCGGTAATTGAGAGTGAATTCATTGAAAAAACACCGGGATTAAAGAACAGGTCTATCGGATCGTAGGTCTCACCGACAAAGGCCTTATCGGCAAAATAAACTCCCGATGCCCACGGCATGCGGTCGATTACCCGGTTATGGACGTAGCCGGTCTCCGGGTCGTATGTCTCCTTCGGAATGGGATTTCCATCCGCATCGAGATAGGTAGTCGGATTATTCGGATCATCCACCCGGTAATAATGGCTCTTGTTTCGTGAAATCTTTCGAGGAAGTTCACTCATGCCCCATTCACTTCTCAGTGAAACCGTTGTCTGGCCTGCGGCAAGCTCTGCACCGCGCCGAGTACGGAAATGAATAATCCCGTTGGCCGCTCGCGCCCCGTATAATGAAGCAGCGGCGGCGCCCTTTACAACCTCCACGCTCTCAAGATCGAGCGCATCAATGTCAACAAGCGAACCGGATAGAATTACGCCGTCGACAATATAAAGCGGCTCCTGATTTCCGGTAATGGTAGATGCTCCTCTCAAACGGATCGACGAGACAGCACCCGGTTGACCGCTGCCTTTTACTATTGAAACACCGGATACTTTCCCGCGGAGCGCCTGATCGGCCGACACATAGGGCACTTCTTCCAATGCCGACCGGGAGACAATATCAACAGAAAAGGGCAAACGCTCCTTGTGAGTAGCGCCTACCACACCGGTGACCACAATATCCTCAAGACCCAATATATCGGTTGAAAGTGAAAAATTGAGTGTGTGAGTTCCCGCTGTAAGTGTGAGAGTTTGTCTCGACGAGCGAAAACCAACGAAGCTTGCAACAACCTCGGCTGCCTCGCCGGTTACTCGAGTCCCGGGAACGTTAAGCCGGTAGCGGCCTTCCATATCCGTAGCGGTACCAATAGTTGTACCGTGCAGAATGACGTTCGCTCCGGGAAGAGGTTCTCCGGTAGCAGCGCTGGTGATCACACCCTCAATGGTTGCTTGTTGTGCGTTTACGCAGATCGGCAAAAAAGCCAAAACGATGAGCATTATCCACGTAGAACGGCACAACCGTTTTGTGAGAGTGTAAAAGGTATCCATATATACCTCCTTCGATTAATGAATATGTAGATTATGGATTATGAGTTGTGATACCACAACGATATCATAAATCGTCAAATCTCTTTTTCATTTCAATTACAAATTGAAGGAACCGGCAATAATAATTTCTTATTTAAATGATGTAAGCACTCTTTTGATTTCTTGACCAGTTTATCACCGTGCATGGTTAGACTATTGCGGATATTCTGGAAAAACTGGCTCTACTACTTTGTATAACAGAATAGATACATCTAAAATGAAAATTACCTAAAAGCATTCTTTTATATTAAATTCTAATAAAGTACCTTATGACACAACGAAATATAGTGCATTTTTCGAACAATTGACCCGAAAAATAATATTATGAACGGTAAATATTGCCGCAAAATTGAAAAATAAACAATGCAATAATCAAGTAATTTTGAGAAAAAAATATTTATATATATGCATATATTGACATAAAGTAAATTGGTATAAAAATAAAAAACCGGTGACCTTCAACTTAGCGGTGCACAAACAATCGCTGAAATTATTTGCGGTAAATTGTTGTTATGTATTATATGTCGAAGATTTGTGTTTGCAATATATATTTTTTACCTTTCCATTAGTAACGGTAAAGTACCAGTATGAAATACATCTTGACAAATATTCGCACTATTTGCAAATATTTCGCTTTTCTACTTTTTGCAACGGTAGGAATTTATCACATCCTTACAGCACAAACCGGCGAACACACATCTCTAAGCGGCCGGGTTGTCGATCACGAAAATCAATCTCCCATACCCAATGTAAATATACTCATCGAAGGAACACAACTCGGCGCAAGTACGGATAACGAAGGATATTTTACTATCGATAATATTCCGGCGGGTACGCAAAAACTTTTATTTTCACATATCAATTACATCCTATATACCTATACTCACTTTTTTGTAAAGGGTATTTCAGAGACAATAACCATTGAAATGATAAGCAGGCCGATTCTCTTTGAGGAGGTTGAAGTCGTCGACACGCTCCCGCTTCCATTTGCAACCGGCTATTTTTTTAATAGAGAAGATATTGAAAATACGGCGGCGATGACGTTCGGGCAGCTCATTCATCGGCTCGTTCCACGGGCACGGGTTGTGGAGTCACGCGGTAACCTGTACATACAGTTACAACTCCGACAAACTATTTATCAGCGGCACGAACGCATGCGCGATCCGTATCCGCTTATTATAATCAATGGCATGAAATTAGGAACCAGTCCCATCGGATTAGCAGGTGTTGCGCCTGCATCGCAAATAGAAAATGTTACGGTTATTCGCCCTCCCGAATCTCAAAGTATCTATGGACCCGAAGGCGCACACGGCGCAATTATTATTGAAACACGCTACCGATCCGATGAAGACTCATTGTTTACATCACGGCAGTTAAATATGATCGTCG
>PWTU01000090.1 GCA_003562775.1 Ignavibacteriales bacterium | reverse complement strand
TTCGATTCGTAC
This sequence comes from Ignavibacteriales bacterium, assembly GCA_003562775.1. GTDB lineage: Bacteria > Bacteroidota > Ignavibacteria > T3Sed10-11 > T3Sed10-11 > T3Sed10-11. Next base: position 3,290 of record PWTU01000090.1, on the reverse strand, counting down.
CGTGCCGTCGATAGATTTTATTTTATTCAGGAGCGCATCATCGATATTTCCGTCATATCTGATTTCATATTCATCTCCGGTTATAGTCAATTCGTCAACCGTACCGCTTTTAATTACCTGCCCCTTTTTTAAAATCGCTACCCGGTCCGATATTAGCTCGACCTCCGAGAGTAAGTGTGAGTTCAGGAAAATGGTTTTCCCCTCGTTTCGCAACCGTTTCAAAATATCCCGTATTTCTTTTCTTCCAACCGGATCTACGCCGTCGGTGGGTTCGTCGAGAAACAGAAGTTCGGGATCGTTGATCAATGCCTGCGCAAGTCCGATGCGCTGCAGCATCCCTTTGGAGTATTTCTTAATTTTCATTCTTCGCCACTGCGACATATTGACAAGATGCAACAGCTCGTCGATCCGTTTGGAAAGTAATGGTCGCTCGATGCCGGAAAGAATGCCGAAATAGCGCAGCACTCCCTTACCGCTGAAATGCATCGGATACCGGTGATTTTCGGGAAGAAATCCCACTTTCTTTTTATTTTGGTGATGTGATACCGGTTCACCGAATAAGAGGGCATCTCCTGAAGAAGGATATGTGATGCCGAGTAGAATCCGGACAAATGTCGTTTTGCCGGCGCCGTTCGGCCCGAGGAGTCCGAAAATTTCACCTTTAGAAACATTGATCGAGACGTCCTCAAGAGCGCGTACTTCAAAGCGTTTCAAAAGTCCGGATGTAAAGATTTTTGTGAGATTTTGGGTTTCAATTGGATGCATATTTAATAATAGTACCGGTCAACGTGTTCTCTGTTTGTTGAACTTAGAGTAACGAAAACTTAGTGAAAAAACAAGCGTAAATTGGAATTTTTAGTAATATACGAAATATACTGCAATGAGTTTCGTTCATATATAAAAAACCCGCTATTTCTGTCATAATCGGTTACGACCGGTAATAGCGGGTACACTGCGCGTTTGATACAAATATATTGATTTACTTCATCAGAACCATGCGTCTCACCTTGGAGACCGATCCGATTTCATCATTGGCAATGGTTAACCGGTACATATAAACGCCGCTGGGAAGATTTCTGCTATGTACGTTAGTTGCATTAAATTCAACTTGATGAATTCCCGCCTGCAAATCATCATTGACAAGCGTTGTAACTTTTTGTCCGAGTATGTTGTATACTTCAAGCGTTACGAACGATTGTCTGTCAAGGTGATACCGTATTGTGGTGGTCGGGTTGAACGGATTCGGGTAGTTTTGCTTAAGTTCGATCGACGTCGGTATGTCATCCGATATCGGCACGCTGACCGGGTCGGACGTATCGACAATGCGCCCCTGAAGTTCTTCATACTGGGATAAATCCGTTGTTGCTAAATAATCTCTGACAACTTCATATTGAACGTACTCCGTCGGCGTCAGATTGTCCTGGGTTACGAAGCCGAGTTGCATACCGAAACCGGCAACATATTCGTTGATTGCCACAGTATATGTTGCCCCGAAGTCTACCGGCTCACCGTTGATCCTTATGCTTTGTACATTTAATCGTTCTCCCCGGGGCGCCGATGAATCGTACTCAAAAGAAAGTCCCGAAACCTGGAAGAAAAATGTTGTACCTCTCATATCGGCTGCAAAGTCGAGCGCTCCGACAAGAGCAAATGCCGGTACGTTTGCGTGAACTAATCGCATACCGACCTCATTTCGTATCGGATGGAATCCCATACTGAGCACCCGGTAAACATCGGCAGGGGTTGCATCTCCATCCATAAGAGATTGCCGTATCACGCCTGCCGCTTCAATGGCAATATCCGTCTCAAGTTTTTCCCGCATCGCATCGGTAATCAAGTTTCCAAGATTTGTCTCTCCTTTATCTACGTTTCCGTCTATGTCGCCCCTGCCGTCCATATAGACCGGGATAGTAGCTAATACATCCGAATAAACACCTGGCCACTTGTCTTCAACCATGGCTTTAAAATTCTGAACCACTCCGGCTATTTCCGGATCTTCCGAAGTAGATTCGAATATATTGTGCATATCGAAGCGGTAATCCACAATTTGATTGTTTTCAATGGTGACGGTCAATTCCCCGAGGTTTTCTGTGTATGCCCCCGCACGGGCATATGGAATAGAGTTGCCAAGCGGCCCCTCAAACACCCCCTGAAATGTGCTATGACTATGACCGCCGATTACGATATCTATGCCTGCATAGAGTTGTGTAAGCAGCACCTCACCTACGTGTCCGACATGCGTCAGCGCGATCACAATATCCGCCTCTTCACGCAGTTCATTGATCATTGTTTGATACTTCTCTTTCGGGGCAATCGATTCCGGATCGGTAAGCTCACCTTCCCATAGTGCATCGACTACAAGCGGCGACGGATTAGCAATGAGGTTCGTCTCCTCTGTTACAAAACCGATTATTCCGATTGAGAGACCTCCGCTTTCAATAATGGTATACGGCTCGACAATGCTTGCAAGACCGGCATGTTCTTCGAGGTTTGCAATATTTGCACAAAGAATCGGCGGGAGAATTTCTTGTAAATCCGGCTGACTCAAAACCAGATATAGTAAATCGGGACCGACATCGAACTCATGGTTGCCGAGTGCGAATGCATCGAACTCCATCATACTTGTAACGAGAAATTCTGCATAGCCGAGCAGCGGCGCTTCCGGATCGTACACAGCGCCATACATAAAATCACCGACCAGCAAATCACCCGCATTGAGTACAATGGTATTGGGATTCGTTTCCTTGATCGAGTTGATTAATGCGGCAGCATTTGCAATCCCGCCGAATTGTGCCTGCCCTTCTCCATACGGATACGGAAGCAGATGTGAATGAATATCATTCATATGCAATATTGTCAATTCAGTTTGATGCTCATCGCTCAGTGCATTGAATGAAAACAGAAAAGTGAGAAGGATTGTACGAAGTAATCTCATATACTTTCCTTTCAAGTGTGGTGAGTAATTATGAGTTATTTATAATTAACGTGTAATTATCGAACGGGTATATGATACACTCTACTATTACTTGATATGCAATATTAAAAATTATATTGAAAAAAGCAACCTTTTCGACAAGGCCGGCAGGTTGGTTTCAGATGCGCTTTATTGCATCTTCATAGTATTTTTTATAATATAGCATTGTTCTTTTTATGCGGTAAATTATTTAATTTCCCGGAGATTTCTGATTGATTGTACATAGCGCCAGATATGTAGTGGTAGGAGTAATCGCGAGCATAATCCTTTTCGGATGTGCTCCGCGGGCCGAGAAAGCAATTCCCTGGCCGTTTGA
>PWTU01000121.1 GCA_003562775.1 Ignavibacteriales bacterium | reverse complement strand
TGGCTATCTCTTTCAATACAACCGCAGAACGGTATGTGGAGGGGACCATACTCGACGATTTCACTGATGTAGATAACTGGGAATTATTAAGTCCCGAAGAGGGATCCGCCAACATTGATATGTCGGGTACGAACTTTACAAGCACCAATGAAAGAAAAGTTACCGGAACAAATGCTGCAAAACTTACGTACCTGTTTACCGGTGACGACGGTGTGGTGTTGATTTCGAATTTATCCGCATTTTCAATGAATCCCGGGGAATCCGAAAACTTTGGCTTATGGATATACGGAGATTTAAGCGGCAACACCATAGAATTTCTTTTTCACTCACAGGGAACAGACGATATATCGGTTATAGCCGATACCTTGAATTATACCGGCTGGAAGCTCGTTACTACAGATATGGTAGAACTAAATACTGAAAACGGGCTTGTATTTAAAGGAATTGCCGTCAGGAGAATTCCCGGCGGCGATACATCGGGTGAAATCTATTTTGATCAACTCCAGAAGGACATTGTGACGCCGGTTCGGGATTACGACGAACACATTGCGTTGACTGAATTCAGATTACATCAGAACTATCCCAACCCGTTTAATCCTTCCACACAAATACGATATGATATCCCGGCTGAATCTCAGGTCCGGTTGACCGTTTATAACGTACTGGGACAAAATGTGGCGCTTCTTGTGGATGAAAAACTCTCACCCGGCACGTATGAAACAACGTTCGATGCATCACACCTCCCGACAGGCTTGTATATTTATAGACTCCAAGCAGGGGATTTTGTGGAAACCAGAAGTCTCTTATTTTTGAAATAGAGTTAGAAACCTTTATACGAAATTTTCGGAAGGAATTAAATGAAACCGCATAACCACCTTTTTTTGTCGATGCTATGCATTCTATTACTCGCCGGCTGCAGCAACGGTCAAAGAGCAGACGACAGGTTCTTTGAAAATTATTTTGACTATTGCGGCTTTGCTTATGAAGGGAGAAGCGTTATGGTCGATCTCGGTGAAGATCATCCGTTGGAAGACGCCGATTTATTGATGATTTTAGATCATTGCGAGAAACATGAAATTCGTATTCCCTTTTATGTCAATGACGATCGTTCAAGAACCTGGATTTTACAACGTACCGCCGAAGGACTACATTTAAGTCACGATCACCGGTATGAGGATGGAACTCCTTACGATCAAAACCTGTACGGCGGTTATACCGACGGAGAAGGCACGGTTCTGAAACAATTTTTTCCGGCAGATGAACGCACAATAGAAGAACGTCCCGCTCGTGCAATAAATGTTTGGTCAAAGGAATTCGACAGGGAGAATGAACGGTATTATTATCGTCTTTACCTGGAAGGAGAACTCCGTTACGAAGCTGAATTCGATTTATCAAATCCGATTCCTATTGACGATGAAAGGATATAGTATGAAACGCTTTGTTGCTATTATTGTTATCGCATCATTTGTATACCTGCCGCATCTATCGGCGACCGATCCGTTGGAGGAAATCATCCAAAACATGATAAATGCAGTTTCACAAGAAAATCTCGAACATCATATCCTGCAACTCGAAGATGCGGGCGGACATCGCAGCAGGGTTACATTTACTCCGGGGAAAGATAGCGCCGCAGTGTACATCGAAAATATCTTCTATTCAATTCCCTACCTTGCTTCAGTTGAACTGGATACTTTTTTCGTTGAAACAGCAGATGCACCGTATAATGAACAACCACAGGTTAATATTGTAGCAACCATCGAAGGGACGACGTATCCGGAAAAATCAATCGTCATAGGCGCCCATTATGATTCGTCTGCCGATCGTGAAGCTGCCGATGTATGGCGGCAGACGTGGGATACTATTGAAGCCCCCGGCGCAGACGATAACGCAACCGGCGTAGCTGCTATACTTGAAATGGCGCGTATTATGAGTGATCCGGAATTCGGGTTTTCCACTGAATACACTCTGAAGTTTGTGGCATTCGGCGCCGAAGAACGCGGCGTGGTTTTCGACGGTAATCATCATGGAAGTAGATTTTACGCCCAAAACGCCCGAAAATACAATGAAGATATCATTGGTATGATCTCCATTGATATGGTTGGATACAATGATTATTACGAATACACTGCAATTGTTTCGAATGAAGAATCGGCGTGGATCGGTTTACAATTTCGATTTGTTAATCAACATTTTACTATAGGTTTAATTATAGATGAACATATAAACCCCAATGCCCGGTACAGTGATCACGATAATTTCTGGGACGAAGGGTACCATGCAATTCTCGTTATAGAACACGCCCCTCCCTGGAGAGAGGGTTCATATTATGCCCCAAATCCGTATTATCATACTTCGTCCGACACATTTGAGAAGTTAAATATGGGACTCGTAAAAAAGGTAACGCAGGTAAACCTTGCGGCGGTCGCGGCAATTACCGGAACCGTAACATCCGTCGGCGACGAGAGAGTCCCCGCTATTGCGGATAATGTTGTTTTGTACCAGAATTATCCGAATCCGTTCAATGCAGCCACAAACATTCAATATAGCATCCCGAACGAATCGCAAGTTCAATTAATAATTTATGATATTCTCGGTAAGGAAGTTGCAACGCTTGTCGATGAAAAGATGCACCCCGGCATCCATAATGCAATATTCGAAGCATCACATTTGCCGAGCGGCGTATATTTTTACCGGCTTATCGCCGATAGATACTCCGAAACGAAACAATTTATATTAATGAAGTAATAAAAAAACGGAAAGCCCGTCTATGATTGACGGGCTTTCTGTTATGCAGGTATTTTATTACCTGTCATTTCATCAATACCATTTTCCGGTTTACACGATGCTGTCCGACGGTCAATACATACATATACGTACCGGACGAAAGATTGGAAGCATCAAATACCGCATTATGCCGGCCTTCCTGCAGCCACCCATCAATAAGTGTAGCAACTTTACGGCCGGTTACATCATATACTTCAAGCTTCACATTCTCCGAAATCGACATTGTAAACTCAATTGTAGTGCTCGGGTTGAACGGATTGGGATAATTCTGTTCGAGACGGACTGTTTCTGCGATACCGGTATTGGGATTAATCGCAACGCTGGTCTCGGCGTCTGCTTCGAGAACAACAACCTTTACGGCGCCTACAGAAGCACTGCCGCCACGCTGATTTGTAACCAGGATTTCGTTTGAACCGCTGCCCGTCATATCAGTGCCGGTAACACCCTGCGATTGCGACCAGTTATCCCCGGTAAAAGTAACCCAGCGGAAACGTGTGCCTGCGGTTGTATCTTCATAGATGTAATTCCATTCGTAGCTTGTGGAATCGGTCACGGCGCCCGAACCGCTGTATGATATACGCCATACTCTTCCTCCGTTACAAGCAAATATGTCGCCGTACCCATTTCCGTTATAATCTCCGGCAGCTAAACCGCGAAATTCTTCAATACCGATCGGGTCTTGTTCATAAACCGCATCATGATTCCAGGTGCGCCCCAATCGATGAACGTACGATTCGTCAAAATCTGCCAGTGCCGGCACGCCGGCAACAACAAACAATTCTCTGTTCTGTGCCGTCCCGGAGTTTCCCCACAGTAATTCATTATTTCCGTCGCCATTAATATCGGCATGTGCGAGCGAAAGGATTGTACCCGTAATTCCGGTATCCCCCTCCCTCATATCCCAATCATATCGCGTAAACTCACCGTCTTCCTCCAACTCGTATACAAACACAAGTCCGTTCGAATAAGCATATGTAAATTCAGGTTTCCCGTTATTATCTATATCCGTCAGTTGAATCGTTCCGAAAATAGATCCCGTTGCAGTTGTTGTGTCATATACTTCTTTGTTAAATTCGGTAAACGGTCCCGCAAAATCTCCTTCAACCGACAGAATCATCATACCACCCCCGGAAGCCGGATAACTTCGAAAACCAACTGCCAATTTATCTCTTCCACTGCCATCTATATTGGAGGAAAGAATTGCCGAAGGACGGGTATCGCTTCCGGCAGGAGCGTCGAATGTCCAGGTGGCTGTCGGCTCGGTCGGCATCCCATTATCACCAAATTCAAAAATCATCAGACGGTCCGGATTGGCGCCCGGTTCCGGTAAGTCAGCGCCATACTGTACGGCGAGGATTATTTCCTGATTCCCGTCGCCATTGAGGTCGCCGATTGTAAAGACCGGAAAACTTGCCCCGACAGAATGGTCGATTGTGTATGACCATATATTGACGAACGTCATCTCGGTCGGATCATACTCATATAAGTACAACGCATAACCCAGTCGATCCTCTTCCCGTCCTCCAAGAAAGGTATGATCTGTCACATACAGAAACTCCTGTAATCCGTTCTTGTTTAAATCGAGACCGCCGATTACCATCTGGGAAACACGATCGGGATTCTCCGGATCGGGATTTTCCGTTACGGTAAATAACTTGGTATACCCTTCCGATGCAACGCCGGGATCGTCAGCGACGACGGGTAGACAAAAAATGGATGCGGCGATAAACAAACACAAACCACCCCATAGCAAATGTTTCATTATGACCTCCTTTATTATGGTTGATTAAGTATAGAACTGCGGTGTAACAGACTATTACAATAATTTTACAACAAAATCCTTCCGTGTTTTTCTACAAATAATCATCCTTTAACACGAAACAACAACGTGTAAATTTACATCTCATGCCGAAATGCACGTATGGATAGCTTTATATGTGCAAGACTGTGAAAGTTATTTTTTGTCTCTACTACTTGACAGAAACGATTTTTTTTTATATATACTTTAACCACCCACAGACAGTATATGAGCTTTTATAAGTTAGAGAAAAATAATTGAAAGTCAATACCTTATAAAATATTTTAATAAATATTATTTACCACCACATATCTTGGGAGTCTTTTCATGTCCAGAACAGTCTCACCTCTGTTACTTGTCTTGCTGCTCTGCGTCCAAACCGGATTTGCCGGAAACACGGGCAGGGTAACCGGACGGGTCGTCGATCTTCAGACCGGTGAACCATTAGTGGGCGCCAACATTATCATAACGGGAACGATGATGGGCGCCGCGACAGATATCGAAGGACGATACAATATATTAAACGTACCGCCGGGTGTGTATTCGATACGCGCTTCTTTCATCGGATACACGACAAGAGAATATCAAAATGTTCAGGTCAGCGTAGATTTAACCTCAACTGTGGATATTGAGCTTGCATCGGATATGATCGAGACGGATGAGGTAGTAATTGTCGGAAGTCGGTTAATACAACGCGACGCCACAGCAACAGCCGCAACATTCGATGCACAGCGTTTTGCCGCGCTTCCGATAGAAACGTTCGAACAAGCGCTCCAAATACAAGCCGGTGTAACGGTGAGTGCAAGCGGGGATATCCATATTCGCGGCGGCCGGGCAAACGAAGTGCTGTTTCTTGTCGACGGCGTTCCGCTCAACAACGCATTTGACAACAAAATAACGACAGGTATTCTCTCGACAAATGCAATCCAGGAGTTATCCGTTATCAGCGGCGCCTTTAACGCTGAATACGGGAATGCGCAGTCCGGCGTTGTCAACATAGTAACCAAACAACCGCCTCGAAATCTGACAGGAAGATTCTCGATTCAATCCGGTGACATCATTGGGGGCGAATCGGACAGATTTTTGAACAGCGACAATATTGATATAGCAAACTCACGCGAATTCGAAGGAATGGTAGGTGGTCCCTTGCCGGTGTTGAGCGATAATTTATCGTTTTTTATCTCGGGAAGATATTTTAACGATAAAGGATACCTCTACGGGCGACGGCTCGTCACGTATGCATCGGATGACTCCGATAATCTTGTTATTGGAGACGGTAAGCTTGTCTCGATGAACCCCGACAGGTTAATTAATCTCCAGGGAAAATTATCCTTCCACACGCGTGATTTACGTCTTTCGGTATCTTACCTCAGGAAAGACAGAAAATTCCGTAACTATGCAAATTCGTTTCGTCTTGCACCGGATTGGAGACCGATGCATTATCAATTATCGGATACCTATACAATAAATGCGAATTATTTTATTTCTCCCACCGCGTATGTAAATGCAGTCGTTTCCTACGTCTCGACGAACGATCGATCGCGTGCATTTGATGATATAAACGATATTCGTTACAGGTTCCGCGGCCGCGATCTGGCATTTATTGCGAATCAGAACAATCCCGGCGCTCCGATATTTTCACAACAGTTACTTGAGCAGTACGGGTTGACGGTCAGCGAACTTGTCAGATTTTCCATAGGCCCAAACCTGGATCGGGTAACCAGAACATCAGAAAGATATAACGGTCGATTCAGCATTACACAATCGTTCGGTATCGTCCATCTTGTGAAAGCGGGATTCGAAGGAACGTTTTACGATATCTATCGTGACGGGCTCTCACTCGTTCAACTCGGAAGCCGTCCGGACAGCGATTTCAATATTTACAATGAGGAAATAGAATTACCCGATGCAAACACCCGATCACGAAATATATACCGGGGAAAACCATACGAACTGGGATTTTACCTCCAGGACAAAATGGAATTTGAAGAATTTGTTATCAATATCGGTCTTCGATATGATATGTACGATCCAAACTCGGATGTCCCGCTCGATTTCCAACGGCTCGATCAAACCGAATTCAAGCGGGCATCGACAAAGTCGAAACTCAGTCCGCGATTTTCGTTCGCTCACAGCGTAACCGATCGCTCAAAAATATTTTTCTCATACGGTCACTTTTTTCAAATGCCCCCATACGGCAATATGTATACCGGTCAGGAGGCGTTTACCAACCCGCTTGTGGAAATTCGTACGGGTATACTTAGTCCGGTCGGCGGCGACCAAGCAGTAGGGAATCCGGACTTACAACCACAAACAACAATAAGTTATGAAGTTGGCTACGAACAAGAACTAACCGATGATATAGCAATTTACCTAAAAGCATATTACCGAAACATTCGAAATCTTCTTGCAACAGATATCGGATTTCTCAGCAACGGCGCCGTCTATGCTTTCTACAGGAACCGCGATTATGGTAATGTGCGCGGTATAAACCTAACACTGAAAAGACGGCTATCGAATTATTATGCTTTTACAATTGATTATACCTACCAGGTAGCGGAAGGAAATGCATCTACCCCAACCCAGGCATATCTTAACTACAGGGCGGAAGCGGAGACGCAGAAGAAGGTAGTGCCGCTCGATTGGGATCAGCCCCATACGCTCAGGTGGACGGTAGATTTTGCACGAAATGGATGGCAGGGCGGTCTAATAGGAAAATTCGAGAGCGGTTATCCGTACACACCGGCAATCGGCAGTGCTATCCAGGGAGGGCAACGCGACAGTGAAGAAAATAGCGGCCGACGACCATCGATTTTTAATATGGATTTAACGCTTAGCAAAGAATTCCGGATCGGGACGAATCGAAGTTCACCCGTATACGGAATATTTTTTAAAGTGTATAATCTTTTCGACACCCGAAATGAGCTTTTCGTATTTCTCAATAGCGGCCGTGCAACATTTCCAAGCGATCCGGCAACCGCGGGGTTTGTTGAATTTACAAAACGACCGGATTTCTTTTCCAAACCACGGGAAATATTCCTCGGTACTTATATTCGATTTTAATTTATTTATTGGAGACGTATAAAAATGAAAAAAATGCATCGCTCATATATCCCCATAATCTTTATTCTATTACTAACGCTGATCGCATCGGGACAGGAAAAACCGATGAAGGAATGGTCGGACCGTGAGTATAATGAATGGGCAAGAGAATTTTACCGGCACCGTCAGGCAGGGTGGTCGTTTGACAAAGCAAGTATGACTCTACCTCCGAGTGTATCGGGCGCGATATACCGTAAGACCGAAGGAATAATGCAGGGAAATAGAATTGTCGCCCGGATTGCAAACTTCGGGTCGATTGGCGCTCCCCGGAGATTTCCATCGGTCGTATGGCCGAAAGGCACCGGAAGAAGTGTTGGATATGAGTTCGGCCCGATTGTCGGTGCTGAAGTCGAGGATCGCAACGGAAACATAGTACGCATAGTAAGTGATGCTATGATCGACGGCGGTGAACGGCAAAATCCAAACAATCCCACCGGCAATGTGATGGGCTGGGAACCGCTCCCCGGATTCGCCGCGGAAAGACCCAATGAAAGCGTAGCAATAAGTTCACGTCCCGAATCATGGCCTCCCGCCTGGCGCGAAGAAGGATGGCCCGGTCGCAGAGGTACCGGCGTCATTACCGCAGATGAAGAATTTTATTACGTTATGGACGATCGGTGGAACGATGAATTCGAATATTACCCGTTACAGAATGAAGCCGATTCGGTTCGGGGACTCGGAATTATTATGTCGGTCAGGGGATATCAATTCGCCGCCGGACCTGCGCAGGATATAATTTTTCTTCTCTATGAATTAACATTACGAGAAGATGCAAAACCACTTGATAAAGTTGCAGTCGGTATGTTAGGCGACCCGCATATGGGAGGACCTGCAAACTTTGCAGACGATTACTACGGATTCGACCGACCGCGTAATATGGTCTATACGTATGATAAACCCGGCTCTACAAACGATTACGGTGTACCCTGGTCTGAAATCGGTTATCTTGGATTTATGTTTATCGAACCGCCGGGCGCCGATCCTCGCGAATGGCTGCCGCTGACATCGTTCAGAGCCCCTATATACGGATCGGTCAGCGCATCACAGGATGAACGAATGTGGGAAATGCTCATCCCCAACCTCGGCCCCGACGATCCCGACCCGTTTATCCAGCAAGAATCGGATAACCTGCTTATTTTCGGCTCCGGTTATTTTTCACTCGAACCGGGTCAGACTCAAAAATTTGCCATTGCTATCCTGTGTGGATTCGATCTCCAACATCTCCAGCAAAACTCCGACGTCGCCCTTAGAATTGCCGAATTGGATTTCCAATTCGCCCGGCCGCCCGAACCTCCGACCGTGTACGGAGTACCGGGTGATCAGAAAGTTACCATCTACTGGGATGGTACACGATCCGAAAACTCCATTGATCCTTTTACCGGCGTAAAGGATTTCGAAGGGTTTCGAGTTTACCGGAGCGAAGACGGAGGAGTAACGTGGGGAAAACCGATTACAGATAACCGGGGTAACCAGGTAATGTGGGAACCGCTCGCAATCTTCGATCTTGATAATGAATGGAGCGGCACGCATCCCGTTGAAAGCGCACCTGGAATTCATTTTTACCTTGGCGAAAACTCGGGATTGGAATATATGTTTGTCGATTCAAGTCTGTCGCTGCGTAACGGAGTCCGGTATCATTACGGAGTAACAGCGTTTGACCACGGCGACACCAACCTTGCACCGCTTGAAAATGCTTTAAATATTGATGCAATTAATGTAGTTGAAGTAACGCCCAATTCCCCGCCTCTCGGATTTCAGAGTGCGACAATTGATAGTCTTGAACACACATCCGGTTCCGCAACAGGTACATTTCACCTTAATGTGTTGGACCCGTTTGCACTTAAAGATGAAATATACCGCGTGACTTTTCATTCGGAGCCCGAAAAACATTTTATAATAACGACCACAGCAGGCGATACGGTAATTTCAAACAGTGGGACGGTTCGTAATTTCCAAATTAACGGTGAAAGAAAATATATTTTCAACGGGCTTGAATTGGAAGTCGATGATGAAAACGCGATATTACTGATACCTTCGCAAACGAGCTGGATACAGGGTTCGGCAAATCTCCATCTTACCATAGAGCGGTTGTCGGGGTTTGCTACCGATGCCGGAAAATATGAGATCATTTTCTCGGACGATTATATCGATAACTCCGTCGCGGCATTCGGCAGCTCAGCAAGACCGATACGTTTTACGGTCCGGGACGTGAGCCGTGACAATGTAAGAATACCGATCGTCTACCTTCGCGACGGCGGTGAACCGGACAGGATCGGTCACGACGATAGAATACTTTTATTAAAGGACGAAACCCTGCCGATCAATGTGGGGAAGGTTCTCTGGCAGATAACATTCCGCAACCCTGCAGACGCAAATATTTCTCCGGTCAATCCCTCTGACGGAGACATTGTGCAGTTTACCTCTTCAATTCCTTTCAACGAAACGAAGCAGGATATTTATACTATTTATACAAAAAGTTCATACATCGAAACTCAGCAAGTAACGAGGTCTATGCTCAACGATATTAAAGTCGTACCAAATCCCTATCTCACTGCTTCGCAATTTGAGCTTCCCACGGAATTCAGAACGGGACGGGGCGAACGGGTAATTAAATTTATCAATCTACCGGCAATGTGTACCATCCGGATTTATACCGTTGCCGGCGAACATGTCATTACTCTCGATCACTCCGGCACTCTCTGGGGAGGTTCCGAACGTTCATGGAACCTGTTGAATAAAGACGGACTCGATGTAGCTCCGGGACTGTATATATTCCACGTAGATGCGCCGGGTATCGGCGAAACAATCGGTAGGTTTGCGATAATAAAATAATCAGGGAGTCGATCATGCCATCAGTTAATCAAAACTATTTCTCGTATATTCAAAATTATAGAATATTTTCATTATATGGTTCAATCAGAGTACTTGCCGCAGTTATTATTGCAAGTCTTATTTTCGGTATGATTCCCGTTCGGTCACAAAGTGTAACAAAGGCGGGGACGGTAACCGGCACGTTCTTAAAGATCGGCGCCGGCAGCCGCGCGGCTGCCATGGGTGAAGCATTCATCGCAAGTGCAAACGATCTTAGCTCAATTTATTGGAACCCCGGAGGTCTCGCCTGGGTTCAGGGAAATCAGGCATATTTCAGCTACACCGATTGGATTGCAGACCTTCAGCACAATTTTGCCGCCGCTTCGATTGAAATTCGGGGAATCGGAACCCTTGGCATCTCGATCATTACACTCGATGCACCCGATCAGGAAGTGACAACCATAGAATTTCCGAACGGTACAGGCGAGTTTTTCTCATATCAAGATCTTGCATTTGGAATTTCTTATGCGCGAAAATTAACCGATAGATTTTCATTCGGCATAAGCGGTAAATTCGTTTCACAGACAATATACCGTCTCAATGCTTCGGCGATTGCGTTTGATATCGGTACATTATATCAAATCCCGGGGACCGCACTCAGGTTGGGTATGAGTTTAACAAACTTTGGAACCAAGATGCAATTCACCGGAGATAATCTCGAACGAGAGATCGATATTGATCCGTCAATGCCCGGTAAAACGGACCGGGTCACCGGTCTCCTGAAAACCGAGCGATGGGATTTACCGCTTCGATTTAAGGTGGGTTTGGCGTATGATTTCCGCGCGGGTGAATATCTTCGGCTGACGTTCGGCGCAGATGCGGTTACGCCAAACGATAATCGTGAGTATTTAAATACCGGCGGTGAACTTGCATATAATGAATTCCTCTTCTTACGGTTCGGATTTAAAGGATATAATATAGATAATTCTGAAGGCGGTCTTTCCTATGGCGGCGGACTCGATTTACCTGTCGGACCGAATATCAGAGCAATCGTCGATTATGCATATACGGATCTCGGTCGCTTAAAATCGGTACACCGGGTCGGAATCGGAGTAAAGTTTTAAACCATCCACATCATTAGTTACGAATCCGAAACGGAACAATTTTTATTAATGAAGTGATAAAAAAAGCCCGTCAATGATTGACGGGCTTTCTGTTATATAAGATATTTCACGTATCCGTTTACTTCAGGAACATCATTCTCTTCACATCGGTGAAATCACCTGCCGTTATACGATAAATGTATAAACCGCTCGATACCACGCTTCCGGAAGTATTCCGGGCATCCCACACAACACTATAGTAACCTGCTTCATACATCTCACCGGCGACTAATGTGCGTACCCGCTGACCGAGCATGTTATATATCTCAAGCGTCACCTGAGATTGCTCGGGAAGAGCAAATTGTATGGTCGTCGTCGGGTTAAACGGATTCGGGTAATTCTGATCGAGTTGATAAACGGCCGGCAAGCCGCTGTCGCGACGATCGACGCTTACCACGACATCGATATCACCTTCTGCGATCGGCATAAGCTGGAATCCGGCATTGGGATCGTCGAAACTGAACTGTCCCAACACACCGGTAAAGGAAAATGGAGAAATGATATCCTCATCGTCATAGAAAGTATCCTGTGGGTTGCCCGTCCGTAAATCCACTTCACCGAAATCAACGGTCGGATCCTTGATACTGTATGTCGTTGCCGCAGCAAACGTCGTATGATCGGTATCGATCTCAAGCTCGTTTACAAACAGCAGCATACTCTGATACTTCCTGCCGTTCTCAGCAATCTCCGCAAGCGTCAATTCGATTGGATCGGGAAGCGGTTGATCGCGCTCAAGGCGGGTATACTCTTGGAGATCGTCATTATTTATTTGTTGCAAACTTGCAAACTGGGATGTGATGCCGGTTAACCGGACACGATCGCCGTCGCGTAAGAAACCTGTTTCAACATCATCATTCCA
>PWTU01000539.1 GCA_003562775.1 Ignavibacteriales bacterium | reverse complement strand
GGGAAATATTGAAATGTTTGCAGCTCGTTCCGTGCGTCGATAATCGAAAGCTTGCTTATCTCATCGTAATCATGATCTTCGGCTTCCAGATAAAAAACCGGTACGAAACTATGTTCAGAGAATTCGTTGTTCAGTTTATCGGTGAGTTTTAACACGGTAATAATTTTGTAGAGCGTATATAAAGGTCCGCCCAGGATACCGGTTTGCTGACCGGTGACAACTGCAAAAGTCGTATCGTGTTGCAACAACAGTGCATGCGCTTCGGCGTCTTTCCCGGTGCCGAAACGAATTTGCTGCTCTTCAAGTATAGCCGCGATTTGTGAGCGGTCTAAGTGCCGCCTGCTTACCGATTCCAGAATATCCGTTTGGGAAATAATATTTCGAAACGGGGCATTGTAGAATTTTTCTACATGATCGTAATTACTGAGATACGTTCTGTATAAATTGCTGAGTGTATCGAAGCTGGATGGAAAATCTTCAAAAGGTATAGAATCCATATAGTTCCGCTTATTGAATATTATCGTTACTAATATAAACTTTTAAAAAGGTATTAGCAAGAAATTTTTTATTCGGACTAAAAACGGTGAGTTTCCCCAAAAATGTAGTTGACTTTTGAACGACATTTGTTTATATTCAAATTCATAAAAGTTACCCTGAACGGGTAGAGTGCAGAAGCAAAAAATAAATCCATTTATATAAATCATTATTATCTGATAATAAGTACAATCAGATGACTGTACGTATTTTTTTGTATGTTTGTTTTGTTTACGGTGTTGTATTACTCCGTTATATATCGGTATGCGGTACATCCTTTCAGATTATTCCCGGAAGTGCAAATAATAGTTTTATAAAAAATTATCAGTATCGAAATCATTCATTTCCACATTCATTAAGGAATATATGTCTACCGAAAAGGAAAAAAATGATGTAGGGAATCAGCAGCAATCCGGTACGCAGATAGAAGGACAGAAAAAAGAAGCACAGCAACAAAAAAAAGTACGCCCCCGAAAAGCTAAACAGGACAAACCTCCCGAGAATGATCCTGGAATCTGGAGGATGAACCGCCGCGGAGCATTCGCATTTGCCGGCTGGCTTGCCTTTCTCGGGTTCATTGCAACCGCAACAATAGGATTTTTACGTTATTTATTCCCGCGTGTATTATTTGAGCCGCCGACCGCATTCCGGGCCGGTCGACCGGAAGATTACGTAGTCGGTGAAGTCGATACCCGGTGGATGGATCAGTACCGCGTTTGGGTAGTTCGCACGCGCACGGGAATTTATGCGCTGCACGCAGTATGTACTCACCTCGGGTGCACCCCCCGATGGCTCGATACGGAAGGTCAGTTTAAGTGTCCGTGTCATGGCAGTGGTTTTACAATGGATGGAATAAATTTTGAAGGTCCCGCACCGAGGCCTCTTGAACGGTTACACATCACTATGGAAGACGGTTTGATTGTAATCGATCGGGGAATTCGATACCGCGAAGAAATGGGGCAGTGGGCAGAACCGGGCGCATTTCTCGAATATACATAAACGAAAATCGGTTTCGATAGATCCATATAGGAGTGTTATATGTTCAGTAACTTAATGGAAAAATTCAGGAAGTCCGAAGTTTATAAATCTATTTTCAGGCATGATTATAAAGATACGCAGCGTAACCGGGCGCTGCAAATCCTTGATAATGTCTGGCTGCACCTTCATCCGGTTCGTTTGCCCCGCCATGGGGTGAATTTGAGATATACCTGGGGTATGGGGGGCATTACATTTTTTCTATTTATAGTGTTGACGGTGACCGGCGTAATTTTAATGTTCTATTATCGACCGGCCGGTGAATATGCTTACGACGATATGAAGTATTTAATGAACGACGTGCCGTTCGGACCGCTTATGAGAAACATGCACAGATGGGCTGCGCACGGCATGGTCATTACGGTTATGCTGCATATGTTCCGTGTGTTTCTTACCGGTTCGTATAAACCCCCGCGTCAGTTTAACTGGGTGATCGGCGTCGTACTGCTGTTGCTAACTTTTCTGTTGAGTTTTACCGGCTATCTGCTGCCGTGGGATCAGTTGGCGCTATGGGCGGTTACGGTCGGAACAAATATGGCAGCGGCGACGCCTCTCGTCGGTCACGAAGGACCGTTTAGCGAAATGCTTGGAATGCGTATGGATAATGATGTTAGATTTTTGCTGCTCGGCGGTACGCAGGTCGGACCTGCGGCATTGATACGATTCTATGTATTGCATTGCATCTTTTTACCGATTGCGATTGCAGTTTTTATGGCGGTGCATTTCTGGAGAGTGCGGAAGGACGGAGGAATTTCGGGGCCGGGGCAGTAAAAACGGTTAATATTGGTTACCCCGATAGCTATCGGGGGGTTAAAAACAGTTAATAACGGTTTATATGGTTAATATCGGTTTATATCGGTTAAAAACGGTTAATATCGGTTGCGGGAGAGCAACGTGGCGCCGTATGAAAAACTAATTTTCTATCAAAATTTATGTCTGATTAGGAAAATAATTTTCCAAGTAACGAGTAGTTTTCAAAAATTACATCTTAGGCGCGTCAGTCAAATGAATGATGCGGCGCGTAGTGCAAAACAAAATGTACGTGAAGGATATAGAAGAGATACATTAGGTGAATTCATAAGATCTATTAAAATCAGTATGGCTTCACTTGAAGAATTAGAAGGCGATGTGGACGATTGTTATGAGGATGATTTAATAAACAAAGAAAAATATGATGAGTTAAAAGATCTTATTGGAAAAACAAAATACCAAATTGATCGTTTTATTGATTCAATGTATAAACTTGAAAAAGAAGGAAGATGGAAATCGCGCTTTAAACGTAACCGTTAATAACTATTTGCAACCGATATAAACCGTTATTAACAGTTATTAACAGATATTAACCGTTTCAACAAAAAATATCAATAACGATACTTAGCATACTATGGATCAACTACTATACCGACTCATAACGCCGACCGATAACTTCGCCACGATAGTGATGTTTGTGCTGGTGTTTGTTTGCTGCTACGCTGCATTCAAACAGATGCGTGAAAACGATAGAAGAGGAACTCCCCGTGAAGCAGAGGAGAGCGATCGGATTCAAACATGGCCGTATCTTGTAAGAGTCGAATTTCTTGCTGCGCTTGCCGTAATGGCAATTCTAACGGTATGGTCGGTGGTGCTGGATGCACCGCTTGAGGAACCCGCAAATCCGTCGGTGACGCCGAACCCCTCAAAGGCGCCATGGTATTTTCTCGGTTTACAGGAAATGCTGGTCTACTTCGACGCCTGGATTGCAGGAGTGGTACTGCCGACATTAATTATT
>PWTU01000075.1 GCA_003562775.1 Ignavibacteriales bacterium | reverse complement strand
GCAACTGCGTTTAGATTTTTTTCAATATCGCCGAACTTTAATTTGTTTTCCCGTACATTTAGAATACTCATCGGAGTATCAAACTCAAGCTCGGGCAAACTCGACAATTGATTATTATTTAGATTAACATTCCGTAATCGTCCTAATGAGTGAGGAATAAACAACAAGCGATTGTTATCAACCCGAAGCTGAAGTTGAGAAGGAAGATCGCCTATTTCCTCGGGTAACCAGAGAAGATTGTTGTAGTGCAGGTAAAGTGTGGTGAGATTCTTTGCTTGTCCGATGCCTGATTCGATACTGTTGAATTCGTTTTCGTACAACCATAAATTTCGAAGAAGCGATAACTGTCCAAATTCTCCGGGAATCACGCCTGTCAACTCATTACTATGAAATCTTACTGTTTCCAGACTTTTCAGGAATCTCACCGAGCGTGGAAGAGTACCGGTTAAATTATTATTGTTAAGATGTATTACCTCAAGCGCGTCAAGATTATGAAATATATCCGGTATTGTTCCTGTCAAATTATTATGATTTAAGAAGATGCGACCAACACGCACAACCGGAGGATCTCCAGCGATAATGATATTGATTCCATACCAATTCGTAACCAGTACCTCGGGATCCAACCAACCGGAATTATTCGTCCAGTTGGAACCTCCGGTGGCATGGTACAACTGCACCAATGCCAGTGAGTCTGCCTCCGGAACCGACCAATCCTGTGCTTCCACGTGAAATACAAATCCCCCTGTGAGTGCGATTAATAGGTAGGTAAGCTTTTTCACTCTACGGTAAAAGAATGTATGATCGATCATAGATAGCTCCACTCAAAAAGAAATAATCCATTAATTCAGATTTCTCTACATCGTATACGTCGGATATTCGGAACTAAAAAGCGTCGTAGTCTATAAAAATGAATAGCACTCTTTTATAAGGTCGATCCTCTCCCTTTAGTACAGGCGAGCAGTTGGAGGGGATACGTGGGGAGAGTCGCTGTATTTGGTTACAGCAATTTCTCCGTTTTTAGTTTACAATAGACAGTAAAAGATTATAGTACCTATTTCTATAAAAATCAAGTCGTAGTGATGTGCAGAAGGCACATCTAAAAATTCAACATCTCCTCCGCTTCGTATTTATCTAATTCCATCACATACGGGATGCCGCTAATTTCCGATGCCTCCTTCGTAAGCGCGGCAAGATCGTCACGTTCTATATATTCGAGCGTGAACTTGCGGCTGCCACACATGAGCTGGCGTAATCCCTGAGCAAGGCGCTCGTAGTACGTGTACAGACCGATCGCGCCGGTGGGAAGACGGGAGAATTCATCGTCGCCGAGTTCTTTCCGCAGCTCGCTTGCCGTTACAAAAATTTCATCGACCGAATTCCCGAAACGCTCTACGTATACCGGCAATTGTCCGGTATCGATTGCATGACCGAGCGTTTTACCCACCATCGCCGCCGCTATAGGTGAGCGCGCCATGCCGACCATTTTAACAAACGGCGCCCCGAGTGCGAGACCTTTGAATATCTGGTCTTCCATTATAAAACCGCCGGCGACTATCAAAGCAGGGACGTGTTTCCCTTTATCGGACAGTTTTTTAGCGTACTTATACATTAACGAGTGAAGCTCAACGGGCGGAATTCCCCATTCGTTCATCATCCGCCACGGACTCATACCGGTGCCGCCGCCCGCACCGTCAACGGTGAGCACATCGATCTCATACTTCGATGCATAGGCAAGCGCACGCGCCATATCAACGGGCCGAAAAGCGCCGGTTTTCAAAAAGATATATTTCGCGCCCGCGCTGCGAAGCTCCTCAACGCGCCTGGCAAACGATTCCTCGGTTACCATACCGATGCGGGCATGGCGCTCAAACTCGGTAAAGTTCTTTCGCTCGAACGCTTTAATAACATGCGGATCGGTCGGATTGGGAAGCACGACGTACCCGCGCTTATACAGCATCTGCGCTTTTTCGAGGTCTTTTATTTTCACTTCACCGCCGATGTTCTTCGCCCCCTGTCCCCATTTCATCTCGACGCACTCCACGCCGAGCTTATCTATGACGTATTCGTGTACGCCGAGACGCGTATCTTCCACGTTTGCCTGTACGATAATTGCACCGTACCCATCCCGCTGGTAATCATGAAATAACTTTACCCGCCGTTTCAGATCTACGGTATCGGTTATCTGTCCGTTATCGATCTGAGTGTTGGAATCCATTCCCGCAACGTTCTCGCCGATCGTCAAACCGGTTCCGGCAAGCGCCGAACCGATGGCTAAGCCCTCCCAGTTGTTCTTCGCAATATTGGTAGAACCGATGCCGGGGATAAGCAAAGGCAGTTTAAACTTCAATCCATTATCGTGACCTATCTTGACTTCAAGGTTTGCCGCCGGGAAAATTGCCTTGTCACTGTCCGCTTCTATACCGTGCGCACCGGCAACCGATCCCATTATATTAAAATGCGAGTAATCGACGGGGTACCTTTTCTCAGCCGCCGTGGTTATTACACCAAACGGCTGAGGATAGATTACCTCGTGACCGCGGTATGCAGATTTACCAATCTCACACATGCCGATGCATCCGTCGACACACGTCACGCACATACCTGATGACGGTGTGATGGATTCTTCTGTTCTGTTTTTTGTAAGCGTTGCTGCCGATGAATTTATTCTTGAGAAAGACATGGTCTTATTTCCTTTTGTTGGATTGTTAAAATGCAAACTGATATAATACTAAAGAGTTTATATATTTTTAAAATCCTAATTTCTAAATCCTAAACCCTAAACAATTACAAAATTCAAATATTTTAATGTTCGAAATAGCACGAAGTCCAGATGTTTTGAAAATTTATAATTTGATAATTTGTATTTGTTTAGCATTTAGAGATTCGGATTTAGAGTTTGTTTTAATTCAATTGATCAATTATTCCCTTTCAAATTCTGTATCTCACACGCTGCGCACGGATCCATATAACACATCACATCGTCGTGATCGATTAAACAGGGGGGACTTAAATTAGCACAGCCGCCGCATACCGCTTTGTCCGGCTCCGTGTATGTACACCGCAACTCACATGCCGGACATACGTAGATGCAGCCGCCGCAAAGCCGGCATTTTTCGGATTTTATATCGAACGGCGTCCCGATGCTCCGGCGATCGCCCCGTCCTCTGAAACCGATCGCCTTTGCCATCATCTGTTCTTCGCACATACGTACACACAGTCCGCACAGAATACAGGATTCATATCGCTGTCTGAACCGCTGCCGGCGCACGTCGTACTTTGCCGCAATATCCTGAATGGTCTTCGACTGCGGTGCGGTTGCGAGCAATAATTCTATGATCATCTTTCGTG
>PWTU01000311.1 GCA_003562775.1 Ignavibacteriales bacterium | reverse complement strand
GTGAGATCGATAATTCCGCCGTCGAACTCGTTATCCGGTTGTTCAGGAGCACAGGATAACAGCAAGAAACTAATTCCAAAAACAAACGCGATGATTAACCTGTTCATAGTAACCTCCTGGGGTTGATTTCGGGTATTGGCCGGTTGTATTGAATAAAAATACATAAGTTCAACCTTAAATTGCAAGTCCGGTGAAAGTTGAATCTATCCTTATAATGCATTATTATTAAAATCGGTTCCATAATAAATGTAGAGTGTGCTTATGAAACTATTTATCCCTTTATTGTTTATAGTTTTCCTTTTAACCGGTTGTTCCGGAGAAAACGGGACAGAATCGGATTTATTTTTCTCATGGAAGGAAATCGAATCACCCGCATCGACGCAGAGCGGGCAGCCATTTCTTTACAGCGACGGAGACGGCAATGTTTATCTGAGTTGGATCGAACCGGGAATCGATGACAAACATGTATTTCGTTTTGCATCATTTATTGGCAATGGATGGAGTGAGCCCGTCACTATTGCGGAAGGAGATGAATTTTTCGTCAATTGGGCCGACGTCCCGTCGATTTTTAAATCCAACAACGGGATGTTTGCCGCACACTGGCTGCAAAGCAGCGGTGAGTGGATATTCGCGTATGATGTAAAAATCAGTCTCTCCGACAATAACGGAAGGAGCTGGTCTGTTCCTTTTTCACCGCATAACGACGGTACAAAGACCGAACACGGGTTTGCCTCATTTTTTGATCATCCGGACAGCGGCATTGGTATCGTCTGGCTCGATGGGCGCGAGGCAGAATATTCCGGCGCTGCCGGAGAAGGTCATGCATCCGAAGCAGGTTGGAACATGCACCTCCGTTCAACCACCATTCAATCAAACAATTATCGTTCGGAAGAAATCCTGTTGGATGACAGGGTGTGCGAGTGTTGTCCTACTGCCGCGGTAGAAACAAAGAACGGGGTGCTCGTTGCATACCGCGACCGGACGGAGGATGAAATACGCGATATTTCTCTCGTCCGGTTTGAAGATGGTGGGTGGACCGCTCCGTATCCGTTGTATGAAGATGGATGGAATATTGCGGGATGTCCGGTAAACGGACCGGCGCTCAGTGCAATAGAGAACAAAGTTGCGGCGGCCTGGTATACCGCAGCCGGCAATGATGCGAAAGTAAACGTTGCCTTTTCTACCGATGCCGGGGCGACATTCAGCGAACCGGTTCGGGTCGATAATGGATTGCCACTCGGGAGAGTCGCAGTTGAATTGCTTGATGACGGTTCGGCTATTGTTATGTGGATTGAAATTCTGGAAGAAGATGCCGGCTTGATGATACGCCGTGTATATCCGGATGGTTCAACGGGACATGCAGAAAAGATTGTTTTGATAAGCGACGACCGTTCCAGCGGCTATCCCCGTATGACGAGAAACGGGAATAAAATATTCTTTGCATGGGTGGATACATTTAATGAGAGCTTTGTTCGTACAGCGAGGGCGGGGATAGATATCTGATTTTATGGAGAACGACACTTCATCAATGCCCGAATAAAACAAATCCACCCCAAAAATGTGGGAATGCACTCTCCTCATGACTGATCATTGCTAATTTCGCCTGACGTAATGCAGCAGAGTACGATTTACCGTTAAGCAAAGCATTATAAAACTCGTACATAAGTGTATTGGTATGTCTGTCGTACACTTTCCACAGAGAAACGACTACATTTTCTGCGCCCGAATACAGGAATCCTCTGGTCATTGCCATGAGACCCTCGCCCCGGACATACTCACCGAGGCCGCTTTCACAACTGCTTAATACCACAAGTCCGGCGTCAAGCTCGAGGTTATAGATTTCGCCCGCAAAAAGGATTGCATCATCAACGGCGTTCTCATCTTTGATATTGAATACGATACCGGAAAGATCAGGATGTTCTTCGTTCATAAATCCATGGCTTGCGATATGAACAATACCGGCCTGTGCCGAAGTCTTTAAAAAATTATTTTTCGTTGCTTCATTGTGAAAAAATCCTTTTGCAACTTTATTGTGCCGATCGAATAATTCAAGAATGGTAGATAACTCGTATTCGGAATAGGGAAGCGGTGAAAACCAGGAGCCGTCGATTATTCCCGAACGGCGTGTATCGACGGGTAGATCCGACTCATCGAAGTGTATCGAAACGATTCTTCCGGTCCGTTCGTCCGAGAATACCGGAGCAAATCCGATGAATGTACGATTCTCCGGACCGGTTGCCACGTCGAACGGTGCGGTTTGTACGTGTCGTGACGATATATATAACGCAGCGGAATAATGATACACTACTTCATGATTGCGAATGAGGTACATCGGCCGATGAAACTCGATGACATCGCTCTCGTACGGTTCTGTTATCAGTGTTTCGAACGGAATATGGTGAAGCGGACCGTCCGGTATAATGACTAATTTTTCTTTGCCGGATAGTATATCTGCTGCCGGTTGCAATAGAGTTGTGTAGAGAGCATGGCTCAACCCGGGGAGCGATTGAATACCGAACAAGCGCAGCGACCGGAGATAGTCGTTGACGGTGGTTTCGAATGCATCGTTGATCGGTTCACGGTAAACCGCTACGGTATCGCCGGTGATAACAAACAGGTATAGCGCATTGGCGCCGGTAAGATATTCAAGCAGGGCAGTGTTGCGATCGAGTGAAGATTGTACTTCGGCGACGGACAGAACATTGGTTTTATACTTCAAATTGTAGTACTCGGGATATGCTTGTTCAAAAGTATCGATCAATCGGTCGTATTCATTTTTTAAAGTATAGTAATGCGTTCTGAACTGGTGAAGGGTTTTTTCGTCCACTCGTTCCTTTTGGAGTTCGATCTCGAAATATGCAAGGTCGGTTCGCAAGTCTTGTTCACGTTCGAGCAGTGTGTCCGGTATGCCGGCAAACCGGCGCGCCCTGGATTCGTTAAGCGCCTCACGCAATATGCCCGCTTTGCTTCGCTCGGTAATGGTGAATGCTTTGTCAATAAATGAACGATCTCCCGTTTCTTCATTAAGCAGGAGCGCGATTGCAGTTGCCCGCTCATATATCTCAAAACTTTCCGAGGCCAAAAAGATTTTCGAACCCTCATCAAGATACCCGATTCTCATTTTTTCCGTGAAATCTATGAGATGCGTATAGGTCTCAAATGCTTTATGCATTTCACCCCGGAGTTCAAATGCTTGCGCTTTCGACCTGAGGATACGCGCACATTCGACGGCCGATAATAACTGATCGAATGCAGGGTTTGTCGTTGCCGATGAATCGGTGAACCCGGGGGCGATTGCATGCAGAGCCGATTGATAATACTGCAATGCTTTATCATAGTTCTTTACCGCTATGTATGTATCGCCGACTTCCTGATAAATACGTGCGATCGTCGGGTGGTGATCACCGAATCGGGTTTGCAGCGCGTACAGTGCCCGGTTATAATATTCATGTGCCCGATCGTATTGCTGTAATCCGGCGTATGCGGTCCCTATCCCGGAATATTGGCGGGCGATGTTCGGATGATCTCTGTCGTATATTTGTTTGCTTCCCGCAAGAGATTTTTCAAAATATTCCAGCGCCGTTTCATGTTCTCCTCTCAAATTATAGATAACACCGAGATTACTTTGTTGCAAATATATGTCGCGATGCGATTTGCCAAAACTCTCGATGTTGATCCGCAGCGCTTCGCGGAAATATTCTTCCGCTTTCACCAGATCGTTTTTTCGTTTGTATGAAGTCGCAATCGTGCTGTAATAAAACGGTATCCAGAAGTAATCCTCGCCCGCAGTATCGATGGTGACCTGCAGTCCGAGAAAAAGATATCGTAACGCGGTTTCGATATCGTGTTTGTTGTTGTAGACTATTCCGAGATTGTAATAGGTGCGGGCGTTCTCCAGGTGTTCCGCACCGAACAGTTCGATCTGAATGGAAAGCGTTTCATAGAAATACTCGAGAGCGCTGTCGTAATCACCCCGTTGCAGCGATATGATGCCGAGATTTCCGTATGCACGGGCTATTTCATTGTGAGGATTATCAAGAAGTTCCCGACGTAGTTCAAGAACTTTGCTGTAATATCTGTGTGCGGTGTAATAATCGCCGAGATAATCGAATACGACGCCTATGTCGTTGTAAATATCGGCGGTTTGCAGGTGGTTTTCGCCGTATTCCTGAAGATATATGTTCAGCGTTTTATGATAAAGGTCGAGTGCCTCATAGTACTCGTTTTGGTACCGATGCACAAGTCCGATGTTTCTGTATGTTCGACCGGTTTCAGTATGCTCCGGGCCGAAGTGATCCATTTTGATCTGTAATGCAGTGTCGAGATGAGCGTACGCTTTATCGGGTTGCCGGGCGTCAAGGTAGAATCTGCCGAGAACGTCATAGGTGCGTGCGTTTTCCCGTGCCAGGTTGCCGAAATTCTCTTTGCCGGTCTCAAGCGCCTCTTCGAGCAGTTGATATGCCCGTTCATTATCACCTTCAATGAGTGCGATGTGTGCTATTCCGTTCAAACATTGAATGATACCGCCATAGTTGTTCTTTCGTTTCAATATTTCCATAGCAAGGGAAAAGTAATAAGCCGCACTGTCGTAGTGAGCATATTCTTTAAATCCCAGTGCGCGGGAGAGATACGGCTCGGCATCGTCTGCTCCTTCTGCGGGAACCGTTGCCGAAATAAAACAAATGAGAGCGGCTATGAGGAAATACCCATAGACTTTCATTTTTATATTCCTGTGTTAATTATTGAATACCGACGGCCTTTTGGTGTCTGTGTTTACGTATCTAATATTGCGATTTTATGCGAGAATATCAACTCGGCGTGCGGGTATACTATGCAGGTAGGAAATGCAGGATACGGAAAAATGCCCGTCACCAATGTGTAGATAGTGACGGGCATATATTGATTAATTATCTCCGATCTGCCAGTCTCGGATCATCCTCCTCATTCACGTAATTAATTCCCCACGGACCGATACCATGAAGCTGAATGATGGTTTCCTCAGTTGTAAATGCATAGTGAGCGTAATCGATCGGCATTACCGCAAAACCGCCGACGGTTAACTTCATTGCATTATCCTTATTGAACGTTGTCCCGGTTCCCATATGGAACGAACCTTTGATCACCGTGACGTGCTCAATAGCGGGATGGGTGTGTGGTGCGATCCGAAAACCGGCCGGTAATTTAAGCCGTGCGGTAAACGGACCTTCCTGCGTCCAGTCTCCTTCGATTAAGGTAAATTTCGCACCTTTCTCAAGCGATGCGGGACCATCTTTCCATTCCATCTCACCGGGGTTGATCATAATATGACCTTCTCCGTGTTGTGCCGTAGCGGTCATAATTACGATGCTGAAAAGGAAAATAATCGGCAGACATTTATGTAAGGTTTTCATATAACTCACCTCTTGTTAGTTTAACATGATTATGTTTATTAAGGGAACGATTGCAAAAAACTTGTGCACTGTTTGCCCGATTTATATCTTTATTTTATATCCGTCGTGCGAGCAGCGATACACTTTTCACTCCATATTTTTCCGTCGCACCGCGGGCAGATTTTGAGATGAATCCGTACGATGTGTTTCTTTTTACATCGATTACTTTCATACCGGGTTTTTCGATCTTATTTTTATATGTATCTTCCTGTGCAGCTCCTCCTATGCATGAGGCCCACAATGTTGAATTACATACGATGTTTTCGGGCAATTGCACCTCGCTTACAATATCGGCGATTGCCATTCTCCCGGATCCCGGTTTGAGAACACGTGCAACTTCGGCAAACACATTTTCTTTGTCGGGACAAAGATTGATGACGCCGTTGCTTATGACCACATCGAATGTCGCATCGCCAAAATCGAGCTGCTCGATTTTGCCTTTTACAAATGTAATGTTATCGGAGTTAAAATCTTCCACCAGCCGGTTTGCTTTATCGAGCTGCTCATCGGTCATATCCACACCGGCAACATATCCGGTTCGCCCCGTTTTTAATGCTGCGATGAATGAATCCATTCCGGAGCCGCTTCCCAGATCGAGTACTCTGTCTCCTTTGTTGATACCTGCAAGATCGAAGAAATACCCGACACCGGCAAACGATTCGATGGATGCGGGCGGTATATTGTCGAGATCGTTCTTTTCATATCCCAGCTTTTCGGCGAGCCCGCGTCCCATTTCGAAATGATATTCTCCATGAGGATTAATCGCAACATCGCGATACATCGATTTTACTCTCAGCTCGAGATCTGCAGTATCCACTTGTGGTTGGAGAGCGGTTGTTTCCATGGTTTCCTCCCTTTATTTATTGCATGGCGCATAAAGCGTAACGCCTCAGACAAAATATATTTGATTAAGCACTCTACTTAGATGACGCAAAAGGGAAGGATTAGTTCCCGGATGATTGCAATATTTATTCCTTAATTCCCGTTATCGTTACCGATATCGCACCGTATTGTTTCGCCGTTCTCTTTGTGGATTCATCCGGGCTTCGTTCAAAATAGTCCAGTTGGTTGATGATTTGCACATTCTGAAAACCTGCGTCACGTAACATAGCAATATACTGATCCTCCGGTACCGCCCCGACGATGCAATCCGCCCAGAGTTCGGGATTCATGCGGCATTTTTCTGATATCTCGCTTTTCAATGCAATATCGGATATCTGAAGTCGACCACCGGATTTTAACACACGGTATATTTCACGAAATGCTGTTTTTTTCTCCGGCACCAGATTCAACACCCCGTTGGAGGTGACAACATCAAATGAACCGGATTCCATCGGGATCGATTCCGCATTTCCTTCGAAAATGTGAATATTGTTGAAGTCAGATTTGTCGATATTTTGTTTTGCTTTAGAAAGCATCGATTCGGTTATATCCAAACCGTAGACTTCACCTTCAGGACTTGCTTTCAATGCCGCGATCAGAACATCGGTTCCCGAACCGGCGCCGATATCCAGCACACGATCACCGGGTTGTATTACATTTGCTTGGAATGGATATCCGACTCCTGCAAACGATTCAACGGCAGTTCCCGGAATCGCATCGAGCTCATTTTCGGGATAGCCGACGAATTCACACGCCCATCTGCCGGTGGGGAAGTGGAAGGTTTTTGTGGGAAGGGATGCGACTTCGCTGTACATATCCTGTACCGCGTTGAAAATGCGTTCTCGAAACTCTGCCTTGTCTGCAGTCGGTGCGACGATTGCCATGGTAAATCCTCCCGCTGTTTAAAAATTCTAAATCCTAATTACCTAATTCCTAAACAAATTCAAAATTCAAATGCTCAAATGTACAAAATAAGCAGCAGCCAGATGTTTTGAAATTTGGATTTTGAGCATTTGATATTGTTTAGAGTTTAGGTAATTAGAGCTTAGGATTTCAAACATTTAAGTAATTATAAAACTTCATAATTATATCATCAATCCTTTTCCGTAATCCCTCAGACGATTCTTTGTACTTCAATGCACGGAGCCGGGACTTCAACAGTTTTTCAAATTCAACTCGATCGAAACAATGCCTGCACTTTTCGATATGATCTTCGAACTCGTTTTTCGATATACCTTCCAGATGATTATCGATGTAATCGAAGACACGTTTTAACGCCTCTTCACAGCTGATATTTTTATGATCGGATCTTTTCATGGTGTCGTTCTCTCTTTCGGATAATCCCTCGCTCAACAGCATGGTTGTAAAGTTTTTTTTGTAATATCGATCTACCTCGAGCGATTCGACTCCTGACCGTACCGATCGGAATTTCCAGCATCTTCGAGATTTCTTCGTACGAAAGTCCTTCGACATCACAGAGCACAACGACAAACCGGAAATCGGACGGTAGCTCCGCAAGTGCCTGCTTGATGTCGTCTTCCAGCAGTTTGTTTACCAGTTCCCGCTCCGGATTTCCCCACCAGAGAAGGAACGGCTGCGAGACTTCGGTGAAAAGGGAAAACCGTTCGTCTTCGTTCTCGTTATCCTCTTCATATTCTATCGTTGCATATTTTTTCCGTTCACGGCAGAGACTGACGAATGTATTTCTGAGAATACGAAAAAGCCACGGTTTGATTTTTCCGTGATCCCGCAGCGTGCGAAATTTCTCGCACGCTTTCTTTATTGTCTCGGCGACCAGATCCTCCGTATCGTTTTCGTCGTGACATAAATAATACGCCAGACGATGCAGATCGTCCAGAAGCGGCAGAACCTGGCTTTTAAACTGCCGTTGTTCCTCAATTGTCATTTTCATGACCCAGCACCCTACTAATTAGATGACGCCGGGAGAGCGAAAAAGTTCCCGGCAGATAATTTGTTAACGAATATATATCCATTTAAGTTTAAAGCCGAAAATTGTGAGGAATCGGATGCTTTTCGATAGTTCCCTCAAGCTCAGCAGCGGATCTTGTTAATTCAACAGCTCTTTCGGAATCTCCTTTGGCGTATGCGATTCTTCCGGCAAGCACACGGCGATCAATTTCTATGTACGTAGCCATTGCTTTATCACCTCTCTCATTCGCAATGTCTCGTAGATCCTGAAGACGTTGTTCTGCCTTCTGTGCGCCTTCCACGTTGGCGGTATGAATTTTGCCAAGACCACGTGCATACCAGCTTAGTCCTTCCGCCCAGGGAGACGCATCCCAAGGAAGATAGTCAGGTGTACGCGGTTCTATGGCAGCGACTTTTTCCCATTCACGATGTTCGACAGCCATGCGAGCCGGAATAGCCGCGAGATGAAATGCACCTATAAATGTCGGCTGATGTTTCTCTTTTTCCCATGCCTCCTCAATGACGGCTTTAGCTTTCTCATCTTCACCTCTTTGTATGTATGCGTAAACCAGATAATCTATGGCATGGATATAGTGATGGGAAGTTGCGCCGTTTGCCGGATGTTTGAGTGCTGCTTCGGCAGATGCAATGTTCCAGTCAATGACCTCAGACCAATCACCCAGCCGGACATAAATGTGTGAAGGCATATGAAGGGCGTGGGGAACTTCCGGTGCGATTTTACCGTAAACCTCTACCATATCCAGGGCATTCTCAGCGCGTCCGTCAACATCGGTTGCGTGGATGCTGTAATGAATTGCTCCGGGATGAGTGGAAACCTGTTCGAAAACTTCACGGAGAACCATCTCCGCCTTGTCAAAAAGCGGATCCCGGTCATCTGCACGCTGGGCTTCCGTCAGTAGCGAGAGTCCGTAAAAGGCAGCAATATCAAGATCATCGGGATATGCCTGATAGGCAGTTTCAATACCATTAATCCACTGCTCCATCCGTGTCCAGAAATCCGCCGTTTCCGGTTCTTTGAAAAACCCGGCA
Source organism: Ignavibacteriales bacterium (assembly GCA_003562775.1). Classification (GTDB taxonomy): domain Bacteria; phylum Bacteroidota; class Ignavibacteria; order T3Sed10-11; family T3Sed10-11; genus T3Sed10-11. The sequence goes on along the minus strand of PWTU01000311.1, from coordinate 3,305 downwards.
GTGGCTTCGATCAGCAGTTTTTCACGTTCTGATCGGACGAGTTCTTGTGCTTTCTGGATATTTTGCCAACCACGCTTTAATTCCTCCTCACTCGGACGTGTACCCCACAGTGGCTGGAAGAGGGTGGTCGCTATACCCCAGTATGCCATTGCGCAATTCGGATCTTTTTCTGCTATCTCTTCAAAATAGATGACGCCGGAAGTGGGGGATTGGTTCCCGGAAATATGCAAATAATGAGCAAAATCCGTGTCTTGGCAATTCATTTTTCTTTTAACACCGTAATAATTGATGGAATTAATCTGTTTCGCTAAAATTTGTTCAAATCCCCCCTTCATATAGGTTATAGCCAAAAATCTGCAGAAAAATTATCACCTTTGCCGGAACTTTTTGCCAATATCATTTATTTTTCATATTTTGACCACTTACTGAATAGGGAGTCATGATCACGGATGTAGTAGCTTTGAGGATTTAAGGAATGGATGCGGCGCAAATTACCAGACTTCTGAACGCTCACGCCTCGGGTGACCGGCACGCTCTCGATCAGCTCTTCCCGTTGATCTATGATGACATGCGCCGTATGGCACAAAACAAATTGCGGGGAGAGCGAGCCGATCATACGCTTAATACAACAGACCTTGTTCACGAAGTATACCTGAAACTTATCAAATTTGACCGAATTAATTATCAAAACAGCTCGCATTTCTTTGCAATTACCTCGAAGGTTATGCGCAATATCCTTGTCGATTATGCGGTGAAAAAGAAAGCACAAAAACGGGGTGGGAATCAAAAACGAATGACTCTGGAAGAGAATAACGCAGTTTCGGAAGTCAATATCTCCGATGTTTTATCGATTCATCATGCGCTTGAGCGCCTCGTAGAGATCGATTACCGACAGGTACGCGTCGTCGAATGCAGGTTCTTCGGCGGTTTATCGATCGAAGAGACTGCTAAAACCCTGGGTGTATCGGAACCCACAGTGAGCCGCGATTGGAATATGGCACGGGCATGGCTGAACAGGGAATTGAGTGAAGCGAATAATTGAGGAGGAAGGTGAGTAACGCTATTAATCCAGAACGATGGCAGAAAATAAAAGAGATCTTTTCCAATACTCTCGAACTCGATCCTGCACAACGACGTGAGTATGTGAAACGTGTTTGCGGTAACGATCGTTTGTTAGCGAATGATGTATTATTATTACTTGACGCGTATAATACGCCGGGTGTTATCGACCGCTCCCTCGATAAACTGAAGATTTCCGCATTGTCCGAATCTGAGAGAGCAGGTATTTTAGGGAAGCATATCGGGCCATATCGCATTATTGATGAATTAGGTTATGGAGGAATGGGTACGGTTTATCTCGCCGAACGCGCCGACGGAGAGTTTGAACACCGGGTAGCGCTTAAGCTGCTTCGCACCGGTTTTACTTCCGATGAACAAACACGGCGGTTTCGTACCGAGCGGCAAATCCTCGCCGGCTTAAACCACGAAAACATAGCCCGTTTATACGACGGCGGAATTACCGAGGATGGTCAACCCTATTTCGTGATGGAGTATGTCGAGGGGCAGCCACTGGATCAATACTGCGATGCTCATAAACTCACTATTTCCCGGAGATTGAGTCTATTTTTAAAAATATGTGATGCGGTGCAGTACGCGCACCGGAAACTGATTGTCCATCGCGATCTAAAGCCGGGCAATATTTTAGTTACCGGCGACGAGAAGGTGAAGCTCCTCGATTTCGGTATAGCAAAAATACTCAATGCAGCCGATGCTCCGGGAGAAGCAATACCGTTAACACAAGACGGATTCCTGCCGCTCACGCCGTCTTATGCCAGTCCTGAACAAATACAGAGGGAATCTATAACAACGTCCTCAGATATATATCAACTCGGTATCGTACTTTATGAATTATTATCCGGCGTTAAACCATACAAGATAAGCGGGAAAACTCCGGGCGAGTTAGAAAGGATAATTTGTGAAGTTGAACCGGCGCGTCCGAGTTCCGTTGCACAACTCGGGCCCCGGCTCCGCGGTGATCTTGATACTATCGTAATGAAAGCTCTCCGGAAAGAACCGGACCGACGGTACAAATCGGTCGAACAACTGGCTTCGGATATCAAGCGGTATCTTTCGGGTCAACCGGTTTCTGCCCATCCCGATTCGCTTACCTATCGTACCGGTAAGTTTATCCGCCGCAACCGGGTTGGTGTTGCTGCAATTACCATTATTATTTTATTGTTGATAGGATATGCCGTAACGATAACGTGGCATTCACAAAGAACACAGGCAGTCCTTGAAGATGCCGAACGGGAAAGAGAGAAGTCTGCACAGATCGTTGAATTTTTAATGGATATGTTCGAGGCAAGTGATCCCGCAGTGGCATTGGGTGATACTGTAACTGCACGGGTGCTTCTGGAACGTGGAGTGAAACAAGCCGGTCAGCTCGACAATCAACCTGCAGTTCAGGCAGAAATGTTCGATGTTGTTGGGAAAGTGTATAAAAGTCTCGGTCATTATTCATCGGCAGAGCACAATCTTCGTAATGCACTGGAGGTGAAAGAAAAATATTTCGGACCGGATCACCCGGAAGTTGCACAAACTCTAAACAACCTTGCAATTGCCTTAACGCGACAGAGCAGATTCGATGAAGCTGCTTCTCTTTACCGGGAAGCATTATCCATACAGATCGAGCATTACGGGGAAGAACACCCTGAGGTTGCCCGGACATTATCATTGTTTGGATTCTGGATTCCCGTCGTCGGATTGGAAAAAGCAGAGGAATTGCGTGAACGGGCACTTGAGATCAGACGTACTGTTTACGGGCAGGAACACCTGTTGGTCGCTTCCAGCTTGATGGATGTCGGTAAGATTAAAAAAAGTAGAGGATTGCCCGACGAAGCCAAAGCAGCGTACGAGGAAGCATTGGAAATACGGAAACGGTTGCTCGGAGCGGATCATCCTGATGTAGCAAAGAGTATGATATTTTTAGCTGACCTGAAGAAAGAGAATTTTAATAACGAAAGCATTGCCGAATCTCTCTATGTCCACGCTCTTACGATACAACGGAATGCGTTTGGTGGTGAACATCCTTCATTATTACATGGATTGGGGAGCTTGTCAAAAATATATTCGGAGCGGGGAGAATATGGTGAAGCAAAACGTCTATTGCAGGAAAGTCTGCAAATCAGACGGAAAGTTTACGGGGCTGAACACCGTGCAACGGCAGAAGGACTGGGACATTTAGGAAATGAGTTACGTCGCCAGGGTCGGTATGATGAGGCGGAACTGCTCTATAGGGAATCATT
>PWTU01000183.1 GCA_003562775.1 Ignavibacteriales bacterium | reverse complement strand
GTTATCGGTCAATGGCATCCAAGCATTTTGCCACCCCTTCCAAGCGTCTTGTGGATCAGCGTGAACACTAATAATCTGTTTTGTTGCTTTATTAATCACTACATAATCTTCATTTGCTGTTTTCATGATTAGCTCCTTATTTAAGGTGTTTGATTATTTCCTTCACTTATAAGATACTACTTTATACATACAAAGTCAACACCTTGAGCAAGTTTTTTATAATTATTTTTTAGCTAAAATCCCATCCACTCCTTCCATACCCTCGGATAACCATTTGATTTTGTGATCTTTGATTATCTTATCGTACCATTCATCGGATAGTTTCAGCATCTTATATAAATGCGCCGTTAAGAGCACACCCATTGCCGCCCGTTCGGCACACTTGCCATCTAAAAATGAAAATATCGCTTTAATAGCTTCCCGGCGTTTTGCCTTTTGTTCCGGCGGATCTTCTGCTGCCAGTTTTACAGCATCGATTAATTCTACTTTGCTATCTACCTGTACAGCAGCGTCGGCATATTCCCAAAACCGCGAATTGATGCTTAATGCCTTATCGTAATATTGGCAGTTTAATAATATAGCCGGTTTATCCAAAAACATAAATTCATACGGCGTCGAAGAAGAATCATTAATATATACATCGGCACGCTCCAGCACTTCATCAAAATCCCATACCGTCTCAATATCATACCGCTCATATACTTTTTCGAGTTTAGGCAATATCCGAGGGTGTCCGTGACCTATTACCTTGAAATGCTTTTTCAAATTCTCCAGTTCGGTTAAATAGAATCTGTATGCGCTCCGCGTCATAGGATGTACCGTTGCATCCCAATGAAATGAAATACACACTGTCGGGTTTTCCCTGTTTATCGGATATTCCCTACCTACATATTTATCCATTTTCGGAATGCCGGTTATCATACTTAACTTATTCGGGAATGCTTCTTTGTTTTTGTTAAATACATATTCATTTTGGCAAAGGAATGCTAATACATTTTCCCGTCCCTTTCTGCTTCCACAATAAGATTGATGACCGTTATTAAATGAATATCCGATTCCGTGCTCACAAAATACAACAGCCCTATTGTTTGCTATCGCTATCTTGTTGTCGGTATAGGACATAACGACGGTTAACCGGTCATTCCCATAAGGTTTCATATCAGTGGTTCTATTGATTGTTATAACCTCACCGTCTATCCGCTTATTGTTTTTTAGTTCGGGAGTGGTAAATATCCTGCCTCGGTATTCCACAGGAATGGCATAGTAAATCGGCAGACCGTGATCCAACCAATGTGTTTCCGTCATAATGAAATCTATCCGCCTGTGATCCCCTTGATTCATCAAACGATATACACTCCCCTTGAACGCTTCCATAGTATCATGATCAAGGAACAAATCACCCGGCGCTTGACGTTTAATTGATTCTAAAAATTTACTTAATTCCATAAATTTGCCTTAATCTTTTCTGGCGTCTTTTCCATAAACGCCCGTCAGGTTTCAGGTGTTTATAGTTTTTCGTGTAACTTTCATCTCCGCCCCGTGCAGCTCCTTTGTTATCTGGTGGTTTAATGTGTTTTATTATTACAGAATCGAACCGCCTCTGTTTACCCAGTAAATCTGCTACCACCCGATACTCTTCATCACAGGCGAAACTTGTATAAACAGGATTATAAATCCACCCGAACCGTTCATAATATTTCCTGCCTAAGATCGAAAGTGTATTCCCCTTCTTATTGCGCCCGTCGTAGAACCACAACACCCCGTCGGTATCCGGGAAGTGTTTCGCCATTTTGTCCCCGATAATTTGATCATACCCATCGGCTACCGGCATCATATCGTCACTTGCCAGTAGCAATATATCCCATCCATGTACACGCTCCATGTCCCGATTGACTGCATGTATTTTGTTTTTACTCTCACCATAAACATAGATTAGATTCTTATATTCACCTAACCTTGCCCGCACATCTGCATTATTCATCGCCTCATCGTCAGTATCAAGTGTAATAAAAAACTTTGTGTTTTCTAAACTCTTTAACTTGGAATAATAAATATCCAATATTTTAAAGAATTGTCCACGTCTTTGACGTGTCGGGAATTTAATTAGTAGTTTCATAGTTAGCATGCAAAAAGAATGATTGAAAATATTATTAATATCCACACAGCGGCCTTTATCATGCGAAACCCAAAATTTACATCCCTATTGCCGCAATGCTGACATACCTTAGCCGACCTATGTATTTTTTCACCACATTCACATATCTGCGTTGACATGATTTTCTCCTTATGTTAGTTTCCAGTGATTTCCTAATTCAAAATCAAATAATTGCGGTGTATAAGGTACAGTTCCCCCACCGGGATAATGCGTCAATTCCCCAAAATAAATCTGCCCCCCACTTATATATAAATCCACTCTCACAAAATCAAACGGCTCACTTAGTTTAGACGCTACACTTATCATTCCTTCAAGCTCTACCGGTTTATCAATCGGTTCACCCTTCTCATAGTCCCCATATTGTACATCAAGATGTTCCCATTCTTTGCTATAATGTGTTAACAATGCTTTTTTGGGTCTGCCGGTAACCGTCCTAATAACCTTGCATTCACCGTGAAACATGAACAACTTATAATCAGTATTTTCTTGCAATAGCTTTTCCACCAATATCTTCGGCTCAATATATTTGTATAGCCATTCATATTTATATATATCGGTATAGTTTGAGTTTAACCATTCATGACATCTATCCAGCAATTCCTCTTCATTGATGTTCTCTGGATCGTTAATAATATAATTCCATCCCGATCCGTGATTCGCTTTAACAATACAAGGTTTGCCAAGACCAATCGTAAATATATCTTCTGCCCTTTCGGTAAATCCATAAAGCGGTATTAAATATTCACTACCCACTTTTTCAGCGACATAACTACGTACAGCATATTTATCTGCTGTCTTAGTCAATAATGAATCACGGTCATAACGTTTTTTATACAGTATCTTTTCGTTGAACGAACGTGGATTTCCCACATTAGGTAAATACCCCAGATTCTGTTCCAGACTTCTAATATATTCCGCCCAATTTCCCATATCTATTTTCTCCATATCCATATATACGATCCGACTAATAATATATCGCTGCCAAAAATTTCGTCTACGGCTTTCTTGACACCCGGCCAATTAGGATGTTTATAATCATGTCCCGTAATCCATCCGCCTTTTTTAACCTTCGGAGAATACGTAAGTATATAATGGTTTTAAAACCTCTACCAACCTTTTGCTATGTGTCAATGGTGTATTCTTAAAATTACTGTGAACATTGCTCATGACTCTCCCCTTCCATATAATTTTCTTGCTATATAT
>PWTU01000236.1 GCA_003562775.1 Ignavibacteriales bacterium | reverse complement strand
TTTTTCACCGCGCGCCTGTTCGGGAGACATATACGCAACGGTGCCGACCGTTGTTCCGACTTTCGTGATTTGTCCGGAATCCTTTAACTTTGCAAGCCCGAAATCCATAACCTTTATCTGCCCCGACCGTGTAAGCATTATATTGCTGCTTTTTATATCCCGGTGAAAAATTTCTTTTTGATGGGCGGTTTGCAGTCCCCTGGCAATTTGCTCTATCATATTGAGCGCCTCTTCCACATCCATACGCCCTGCTTCTATTTTCTGTTTTAATTCCGGCCCGTCAATATATTCCATCACGATAAATACTTCATCGTTAAATTCTTCGATGGCGTGAATGGTGGATATATTGGGATGATTCAGCGCTGCTGCCGCCTGCGCTTCGATTTGAAATCTTCTCCGTTCTTCTTCATTTGTTGAGATGTGCCGCGGGAGAAATTTAATGGCGACCGGGCGTTTCAGCTTCGTATCTTCAGCTTTATAAACAATGCCCATTCCGCCCTCGCCTAATTTCTCAAGTATTTTGTAATGTAAAATTGTATTACCGATCATTTATTTATCCTTCATTAACTGTATATATTCCGGCTCATTGCGAATGCTGTCGAGATCCGTATCCCGCTTTATCCACTCATAGTTTTGATAACCGGAAGTAATAGACTTTTTCAACGATTCAAGAGCGAGTCGATTTTTTCCGATTCGTGCGTAAAAGCACGCACTATTATAGAGCATAAGCGGATCGGTTGGATTGAGATTTATTGCTTTCTCTGCCTCACTCTTTGCTTCCTTATTTTTTCCAGCTTGCGCCAGAAATATTCCGAGGAACATATGCGCACGTCCGTCATCAGGGTGATTTTCTAAATAATGCGGGATAACGTGAAGCACTGTTTGGAACGTATTTTTATATTTTTCACTTTCTCCCAATTTTTCATATGCATAGCATAAATCAACATGCGCTGAATAAAATTCGGGGTTGAGCTCTATACATTTTTTATAGACCTCTACAGCTAAACCATCCTGATCACTTGTATGATAAATTCTCCCGAGAATCCAGTATGCAATGAAGTTGTTGGGATCGAGATCAACTGCCTTACGACCTGCTTCCAATGCTTCTTCAAGCATCTTTTTGTTAAAGTATGCTATTCCGAGCGCAGCATACGCTTCTGAGAGTGAGGAATCGTACATAAGTGCCTTATGACTTGCTTCGACTGCTTGATCGAGATAGGATTCCTTTCGTTCGAAGTCTTGATAGAGTGACGCATACGCTTCACCCAGACCAGCATACGCCGTTGCATACCGGCGGTCAAGCTCGATGGCTTTCTGGAAAAGATTAATAGCATTGTTGATGTCTGTTTTTGATCTGCGATACAATGCTTTTCTTGCCCGCATATAATAATCCAACGCCTCGGCATTTTCGGTCGATCGTTTCGTTAATACGACCTTTTCCGAAGGGGATAACTTCACCATGAGCGCATCGACTATCTGTTCGGCAACCTGCTCCTGGATATCGAAAATATCCTGCAGTTTTCCCTTATACTTTGCCGCCCAGAGCTGCGCGTCGCTCTCGACATCGACAAGCTGCACGGTTATACGCAAATCGTCCTGAAATTTTCGTACGCTTCCTTCCAGAATATAACGTGCGCCCAATTCTCTTCCGATCGTCTTGATGTCCTTCTTCGTTCCCTTGTATTGCATAGTGCTCGTCCGCGAAACGACACGCATGTTTTTCAATTTTGAAAGACTCAGAATAAGTTCTTCGGTCAACCCGTCGCTAAAATAATCGCTTTCTTTATCGGGACTGATATTCTCGAACGGCAAGAGGGCGATTGCTTTTGTTTTACCCGCTTTACCGGCATGCTCCAAATCCGCCTTAACGTTGCGTATAGATTCAAGCACTTCCTCTATCGTCTGGTGCCTTCGATCCCGGTCCTTCGCAAGCATGTTTAAGACGAGGGAATCTACCGAAGGTGGAATTCTCCGGTCATGCGAACTGGGCGTCAGCGGTTCTTCGTTCAGGATCAGGTATATCAATGCAGCTTCATGCTCGCCTTTAAATGGGAGTTCACCCGTCAACATTTCATACAATACAACTCCGAGCGACCAGAGATCCGAACGGTGATCCGCCGCTATACCTTGTGATTGTTCAGGCGACATATACGAAAGCGTACCGAGCGACATTCCCGTGCGGGTAAGCCCCGTTCCGCTTTTAAGTTTTGCTATTCCGAAATCCATAATCTTGGGATTTCCATCTTTCGTCAGCATTATGTTTTCCGGTTTTATATCCCTGTGAACAATCTCTTTCTCGTGCGCCGCTTTGAGACCGTGTGCAATTTGCACCGTCAATTCTATCGCCCGACTAAGTGGAACCCCATCGGCAGATTTCAGATTGGTGAGGTATGTTTTCAATGTTTCCCCTTCGATATACTCCATCACAAAAAACAATCCGCCATCCTGCTCGTCGATATCGTATATGTTTAGAATGTTAGGATGATTGAGGGCAGCCGTTGTCCTCGCTTCCTGAATAAACCGTGCTTTATTTTCATCAGAGGCGGAGAGATGCGTTGGAAGGAATTTGATAGCAACGGGCCGATCGAGCTTGCTGTCGATCGCTTTATAGACCACACCCATGCCGCCTTCGCCCAACTTCTCAACGATTTCGTAGTGTGCGATAGTTTTTCCGATCATATGTATTTTAGAATATGTGAGTTGATTTATGAATTAATATTATATCCCCAAATGCTTCGCCCAGTAATCCGTTACGAAAATCCGGTTCGGATCGAGCTTATCACGGAGTGCAAAAAAATCGTTCCATCGTGGATAGTGCTGCCTGAGATATTCCGGATCGACCGGCATATATTTCCCCCAGTGAAACCGGCATTGTAACGTTTTATCTTCGGTGAATAATTTCCAAAACTGCGGATAATAACATTCGACAGGTTTCACTGCATTATATCCGAACCAATATATATTTATGCGGATTACGTCATCGTTATATGAAGGGCTTAGCCAGAAATCACTCTTTTTCGCGGCATAGATTTCACATGAGTAAGAACCTGTCGCATTGTAGCCCTTCGAATCATAGAGTTCACGAAGTTTCGACATAACATAACCGGCTTTCGATACCGGTATCCATATTTCGGTAAACTCTGTCGGCATGATTCGGTCATTCATCCGGTTATCCATCGGAAGTCCGTGCCACCACGTATCCCAGAACTTCTGAGGCCCCTGCGGTCGTTTCTCATTATCGAGTGGGACAAATTCCTTTATCACCCCGGGAAGAATATGCGACGGATATAACCATGCAATAAATGATAGAGCGGTTTTAAGCGGAAACGATATCTTAAATTTCCTCATTGCCTGGTGCCAATTTC
>PWTU01000405.1 GCA_003562775.1 Ignavibacteriales bacterium | reverse complement strand
CCGCGGGGTAGCGCCTGTGGCCAGCAGCAGCCGGTCGAAGCCCAACTGCCGGCCCGTGCGGGTAGTGACCGTGGAGGTCTGACGGTCAAGGGCCACCGCCGCGTCGTCGGTGATCAGCTCGATGTCGTGGTCGGTGTAGAAGGTGGCCTGCTGCAGCTCGACCGTCGAAGGGTCCGCCGCGCCGGTCAACAGCTGCTTGGACAGCGGGGGCCGGTCATAGGGATGGTGAACCTCCTCACCGAGCAGCCACAACCCCCCGTCGTAGCCGTGGGTATGACAGCTTGAACTGGCCCCGGTTGGGACCACTTTGATGGCTTGAAGTGGCCCCACCCCCGAACCGCCGAAGCCTACGTTCAGTGATGTCCTACGTCGCCGAACGAGGCAGGGAGATGTCGAGGGTGGAGCTGTTCGAGAAGATACGGAATGATCATCGTCAGGGCGCGTCGATCCGTGCGCTGGCCGACAAGCATCGGGTGCATCGACGCACGGTGAAGCAGGCGATCGCGTCGTCGGTGCCGCCGCCGCGCAAGGTGCCCGAACGGGAGTCTCCGGCGTTGGGGCCGTGGAAGGCCACGATCCGGGGCTGGCTGGAAGACGACATCAACAACGATGTGCCCAAGAAGCAGCATCACACGGCCCGGCGGGTGTGGAGCCGGCTGGTCGACGAGCACGGCGCTGAGGTGTCGGAGTCCACGGTGCGGGCCTATGTGGCCCAGGTGAAGGGCGAGCTGTATCTGGCCGCGGCCGCGTCGGTGCCCCAGACCAAGCGTCTGGGCGGCGAGGCGGAGGTCGACTTCGGCGAGTTCTACATCGTGCTGGCTGGGGAGCAGCTACGGGTGTGGCTGTTCGTGATGCGCCTGTCGGCCTCGGGCAAGACGTTTCGCAAGGCCTATGTGCATGAGTGCGGCGAGTCGTTCTACGACGGCCACAACGACGCGTTCGCGTTCTTTGGTGGGGTGCCGGTCGGGATGATCCGCTACGACAACCTCAAGCCGGCGGTGCTCAAGGTGCTGCTGGGCCGCGAGCGGGAGTGCAACGAGAAGTTCATCGCGCTGCGCAGCCATTACGGGTTCACGTCGTTCTTCTGCCAGCCCGGCCAGGAGGGCGCTCATGAGAAGGGCGGGGTGGAGGGCGAGATCGGCCGGTTCCGTCGGAACCATCTGTCCCCGCTGGTGGCGGTCGACTCGATGGAGGAGCTCAACGTCTACATCGCCGAGCGTGGCGCGGCCGAGGATGTGACCCGTCGGATCCATGGCCGCCGGATCGATGGCCGGGTGCCCACGGTGGATGAGCACTTCGCGCTCGAGCAGCCCCGGCTGGCGCCGTTGGGCGACGAGGGGGTCTTCGACGTCGCGGTGGAGGTGGTCTGCCGGGTCGATGCCAAGGCCCGGATCTGCTACCGGCAGGCCCACTACTCGGTGCCGGCCCGGTTGGTGGGCCGCCGGCTGCGGGTGCGGGTCGATGCGACCCATCTACAAGCCCTCGATGGCGGCCGGGTGGTTGCCCGCCATCCACGGCTGCCACACAAGCACACTGAGAGCCTGCAGCTGGACCACTATCTGGAGATCCTGACCCGCAAGCCTGGTGCGCTGGCCGGGTCGACCCCGCTGGCCCAGGCCCGGGCGGCGGGGCTGTTCACCGTCGCGCACGAGACCTTCTGGACCGCGGCGCGGCACAAGCTGGGCGATGCGGCCGGAACCCGGGCGCTGATCGAGGTGCTGCTCGAACATCGGCGGCTGCCGGCCGAGGTCATGATCTCGGCGCTGGCGGCGGCCAACACGGCCAGGATCACCAACCCCCAGGTGGTGCTCACCGAGGCCCGCGCGGCAGCCGACCGGCGGCCACCCGCCGAGGTCGTGCCAATCGGCGCGCTGGCGGCCTACGACCGCCCAGCCCCCGATGTCGCCGGCTACGACACGCTGCTGGCCGGCACGGCAGGGGGCAGGCGATGAGCACCACGATGTCCGACACCGCCGCGGCCGCCGCCGTGCAGGCCGCCGCCCGCAGCCTGCAGCTGCCCACCGTGCGGGCCCAGGCCGACGAGCTGGCCGAGGCCGCCGCCCGCGACGGGGCCACCCACCGGGGCTATCTCGCCGAGCTGCTGGCCGCCGAGGTCGACGAACGCGCCGAGCGGCGTCGCATCCGTCGCACCCGTGAGGCCCGCTTCCCCCGTCAGAAGCTGCTCGAGGATTTCGACACCGGCAACTCGCCGATCGATCCGGCCACCATCGCAACGTTGGCCGACGGCGCCTTCATCGACGCCTCCCGGCCTTGCGTGCTGCTGGGCGACTCGGGCACCGGCAAGACTCACCTGCTCATCGGCACCGGCATGGCTGCCTGCCAGGCCGGCCGATCGGTGCGCTACGTCACCGCTGCCGGGCTGGTCAACGAACTCGTCGAAGCCCAAGACACCCACCAGCTGTCCAAGATCGTGGCCCGCTACGGCCGCTACGAGCTCCTGCTGGTCGACGAACTGGGCTATCTCCATCTGGACCCGCGCGGCGCCGAGCTGCTGTTCCAGGTGCTGACCGAACGCGAGGAACGCGCCAGCGTGGCCGTCGCGACCAACGCACCGTTCTCCGAATGGGCCAACACCTTCACCGATGCGCGCCTGTGCGCCGCGATCATCGACCGGTTGACCTTCAACGCGCTCATCATCGAGACCGGCACCGACTCCTACCGGCTACGCACCACCCGACAGAAGGCGAGCTGATGACCGCTCTGCAGGACTACTTCCGCGAACTCGAGCCGCCCTACCCGCCGCCGATGCCCGACGACGACGTCCACGACGTCGCCCAGCGAGCCATCGAGGACCTCGCCGGCCAGCGGGCCATGGCCTGGCTCGGTGACGGCCCCGTCCAGGTCCACCTCATCGCCAGCCTCCTCAGCGAGCTCACCTTCCGGCTCGACGAAGCGATCATGCTCGCTGCCGACCAAGAGGTCGAGCTGACCGACATCGCCCGACTCGCCGGCATCAGCCCTGACAAGACCCGACAGACCATCGCCAACATCGACGAGGAGCACCACCTGGCCCACTGACACAACCGAATATCGCGCCACGACCCGCGCCCGCCACCTGCTCCGACCCCCATCGCCGACGAAAGGCACCCACACGACCCCAGCCCCGCACTGAACCGCACAACTCGACGACCACGCTGCGTTACCAGCCGTCGCCGAGACGATCACACACGCCGGTGGGTGGGGCCACTTCAGATCATCACAGTGGGGCCACTTCTAGTTGACAAACCCATGGGGGTCGCCGAGCTGGTCGACGAGCATGTGAAGCTGCCGGCCAAGGCGGCTGGGCGGGCCAACTGCGGCATCAAGGCGATGAGCGTGATCGGGGCGATGCTCACCGGTGGCGACTCGAT
>PWTU01000424.1 GCA_003562775.1 Ignavibacteriales bacterium | reverse complement strand
TTTCCCTGATCGGTCGTCATTTCAAACCGCAAGGTACCGCTAAACTCGTAATGAGGATATCCATCGTTCGAATGTCGCACCGTCAAGCGGTATGATGCTATATATGTTGCGTGATTTGCCGACTGGCTTTCGAACTGACCGTCCTGGAGTGTGATTTGTAATGTTTCATTAACCGGAACGCTTGAAATCAGATTTTCGAAGTACATTCTTTCTTCTTGAACCGACCAATCTTCAAACAGAGCACCGAATTGAACCTGTGCCCGCTGCGTTGGTAGAAACTCATACTCAAAATCGCTCAACGAAGGGTCGACGAAACATTGAACATAGTGCCGTGCGTTTCGTTCGTTGATCGCGTTTATAAAATTTTCTATAACAATATCGGATGTGGTCGGTGGTATGAAGTTTCCACGCGCTTCGGTTGGTTCTTCGGGTGTTCTCGGATCGAACACGTCGCAGGCCGCACACGCAAAAATGACCGTGGCGAAATACATGCTATGTAAGATGAACCGTTTCATAGAAAAGGTTTTTATTAAAGTAATACACGCGCCTCCAGCGCGCGCGCGAGCGTCGCTTGATCGGCAAACTCGAGATCGCTGCCGATGGGAAGTCCTCTCGCGATCCGGGTTAATTTTACATCGAATTGCCGAAGCAGCTTACTGAGATACACCGTAGTTGCTTCACCTTCTACATTCGGATCGAGTGCAAGTATAACCTCGTTGACCGGCACATCGGTTTGCTTCATATGAATCCGGTTGAGCAACTCTTTAATTTTCAAATCATCCGGACCGATACCATCCAAAGGGGATAAGGCGCCGCCGAGTACGTGGTACAATCCGTAAAACTCATTCGTTCGCTCAACGGCGATTACATCTTTCGGTTCTTCAACCACACAGATAATGGAACGATCGCGTTTTGGATTACTGCAAATAATACAAGGGTCATCTTCGGTAATGTTCGAACATTCCGAGCAATACCTGACTTTTTCTTTTAATTCAATGAGGGTATTTGCAAGTGATCTGACCTCCTCATCCGGCAATTTGAGAATAAAAAGCGCTAAACGTTGTGCAGTCTTTTTTCCGATACCCGGCAGCTTCGACAAATGATCGGATAAAATCTCAATAGTTTGAGAAGTGTGTATCATATAATTTTACATACCGGGGAATTTCATGCCCGGGATATTGGGCAGCATCCCGCTCGTTACCTTTGACATTTCCTCTTGCGCAAGGTTGTTCGATTCTTCAAGAGCCTTGTTAACGGCGGCAGTGATCAAATCTTCGAGCATCTCGATATCTTCCGGGTCGACAACTTCTTTTTCAATTTCGATTTTAACAATTTGCTGCCGGCCGTTCGCTGTCACTTTTACCATTCCGCCGCCGGATTCCGCCGTCACTGTTTTGTTCTCGAGCTGTGCCTGCACCTCGCCCATTTTTTCCTGCATTTTCTGGACTTGTTTCATCAAATTTTGCATACCGGGCTTTCCTTTCATTATGCACCTTTATATTATTAAAAGTATTCTTTATTAAACAAAAAATATAGATATTAATGCAAGAAAAGTCAACAAAACATAATTTTGACCGCTTCATTTTACGTAACCACATTGAAAATCAATGAGTTAGATAAAAAGTGCATAAATCGTTTTCTTGACTTTCTGTGCTAAATGTTTTAATTTTAATATTCTTGCGATGTAACAAACGGAAGTGTGAATACGTCTAACAATTCAGAAGAAAAGGGGTCTTTGTATTTTGGAACTTGAGGCGCCGAATAAACCGACTGCCGAGGACAGGAAAATTCAAGATGAATTACGGGCTTCGGGGAATATCCCGGGGCATATTGCGATAATTATGGATGGGAACGGTCGGTGGGCTAAGAAACGTTTTTTACCACGTGTTGCCGGGCATCGGGAAGGTGTTGGTTCTGTACGGGACATAGTGGAAGCAAGCGGTCAATTGGGAGTTGACTATTTAACACTGTATGCATTTTCGACTGAGAACTGGAACCGTCCCCGGGAGGAAGTCTCTACACTTATGCGTTTGCTTTTGAATTCGCTTCGTGAAGAAACAGATAAACTGCACCGGAATAATGTGCGGCTTACAACGATTGGAGACATTGATAAACTCCCGGGTGAAGTTCAAAAGAAGCTTGCAGAAGCAATATCGATTACAAAAAATAATACGGGGCTTACGCTTAATTTAGCGCTCAGTTACAGCGGCAGATGGGAATTAGTACACGCGGTGAAAGAAATTGCTCTGAAATTAAAAAAGGGTGACATTGATTTTGAAGATATTAATGAGTCGCTTATTTCGGATCATCTTACTACTTCGGGAATCCCGGAACCCGACTTACTAATACGAACAGGCGGTGAATACCGGGTGAGCAATTTTATGCTCTGGCAACTTGCATATTCGGAATTATACATTTCTCCGCTTTATTGGCCCGAGTTCCGGCGACAACATTTATATGAAGCAATTAGAGACTACCAGCACCGCGAACGGCGGTTTGGTCTTGTGAGTGAACAAGTACGAAGGAGGAACAATGGAGGCGAGAAGAGTCTTGCAGCAAAAATATTCGAAACAATTACAGGAGAGTGAGTTAAAATACGTGAAATCTCACCGGTACCTCTATCCGATCATTTCCCTTCTTACAATATTAGTGGTTTACATTTTGGTATTCCCGCTCGAAGGATTTGCTCAGAGTTTTCAACAGCCCGAACGGTACCGCATACTCGGAATATCGGTCGAAGGAGAAGTAACGGCGGATGCTTCGGCAATTATTGCCAATTCGGGTTTACGTGCCGGTGATGAAATTACCATACCGGGCGACCGGACCGCTCAGGCAATCAAACAACTCCATGCACTTCGTATCTTTAGCGACATCCGCATTGAAATTGAACAACGAACGGCAGATGGTGTCTATCTTGTCATCAAAGTTACGGAACACCCGCGGCTGGAACGCGTTGAGTTTCAGGGCAACGATAAATTACGCGATCGCGATCTGCGTCGTGTCGTCGATATATCGCGCGGGCAGGTACTCACGCCCCAACATTTAAATAGATTCAAGACGAAATTGGAAAAAGAGTATCACGAAAAAGGAAAGATACTCGTAGAAATCGGTCATGAAATAATTCCTGCGCCCGATGCGCAACCGAACCGCGTCATATTACGATACAATATTTCGGAGGGTGAGGATATTCGGGTCCGCGGCGTTGTTTTCGAAGGGAACGAACACGTGAGCGATCGCCGGCTGCGCAGGCAGCTTGGCGTCAGCACCAAGCGCTGGTGGAAGTTCTGGTCGCGTGGCAGATTCGACCGGGAAGAATATCGGGAAGGTCTGGATAAAGTCATTCAGTATTACCGGAAAGAAGGTTTTCGCGACGCCGA
>PWTU01000426.1 GCA_003562775.1 Ignavibacteriales bacterium | reverse complement strand
TATCGATGATTTAAATGGATTATATGCAGGCCAGAGCTCTATCTCTGCATGCAATCCTTCCCACAAATAATGCCGGTATCCGAGAAGAAGTGTGTATGCGTGAGATTGCCCCTGGTCATTTGTCCAGTTTTGATATGCAAGACCAAATAATAATTCAACTCTTTTTCCCGCAAGGTGCGACGCTTTAATCATATAAATCTGCGCTCCAAGAGGATATGTAATACTTGTTCCTACCGCCCAATGACTATCTAACTCCTCGCTCAAAACAGGTACCTCCTTGGAATGAGCATACACGACAAACATACCGTTGACTGTCAATATGAGTGCACATAATAGCGACGACGTTATAAATCGTTTCATAAAATTTATCTCTTTTATATTTAGATATCATTCATTTATCATTATTCAATATTATATGGCACATATGTTAGATGATGATTTCCACATAAACCCTCATTGTACCCAATCAAGGTAATTATCCTGAGTAATGAGATTGAAATCTGCTTCGGGATATGCTTTACTCCAAGCGGCTGGAACACGCATGGGGATACTTTTCCATTTTATTTCGTACGCGAATAATTTCCCATCTCGTTCTTCCACCCAGTCGATCTCCTGTCCGTCGTAGGTTCGCCAGAAAAAGTTATTAACCGCCATTTTCGAAAAATACTGAAATTTTAATCGCTCGGATATCACGTAATTTTCCCAGACTTGCCCGACATCCTGTCTTAATGCAAGCACATTAAAATTCGATATGACTGCATTTCGGATACCGGTATCAAAGAAATACCATTTATGTGATTTCCTTACTTCTTTTCTTAAATTACGGCTGAAGCCATTAACCTTATAGAGAACAAATACTTTTGAGAGTAGGTCGAGATATCTCTCAACAGTGTTCTTACTTATTCCTAATTGTCTGCCCAGTTCATCATATGAAACTTCCGATCCGATCTGAAAAGCTATAAGACGGACAAGATCACGGAGCTTTGCCGGATTCCTGACATTTTCATACATCAGAATGTCTTTAAACAAATAATCATTAATAAGTTCTCGTAAGTACGATATTTTTTTATCGCGCGTAGACAATTGAAATACTTCAGGATACATTCCGAAAATGAGTTTTTCTTCAAGTGTCTTTTTCGTATCGAGAACGGATTCATACTTCGATAATTCCACCTGCCCGAAGGGTAGAAGGGTATATGTGGTTTTCCTCCCGGTTAGCGGTTCTCCGAATACGTTCCCGAGATCGAATGCAGAAGAACCAGTAACAATAACTTTTATCACTTCCACCGAATCAACAATAAGTTTCAGAATAGATCCTATATCATTGATTTTCTGAGCTTCATCAATAAATAAATATTTGTATCCGCTTAATATGTTTCGATAGTGTTCAACTCTTCTGCTTGCAAGCAGTTCTCCAGTATCAAAATCCTCCCCGTTTAATAGAAGTACGGAATCCGACACCGCATCCTTCAGCTTTTTTAATAGTACCGTCTTTCCCGCGCGCCTCGGTCCGATAACAAGCACGATTTTACCGGGAACAAGATCTTCTAAAACACTGTCAGTGATGAATCTCGCAATAAAGTTCATATTAGTTATGTTGATTAACCTATGAGTTGAATTACATCCACTTTATTCCATTATTCGTCTACATATTGACTGAATTAATAATAATACAGTCAGTATATTAACTATATTTTGATACATATTCAATAGTATGTCGGTAATTTACTCATTTCAAGTGGTATCCCCAAAATGAATGCTACGACACAATATACCATGACGTGAGGGATTATATAAACTATAGTAAATCATTCCTGCCTAACCGCCTCCGCCGGAACAAGCCGGATAGCTTTAATCGCCGGATAAATTGATGAAATTACAGCAAAAAACACCACCAGGATTGCAACCTGGAAATAAAACGCTGCGGCAAGTTCGGGATATACGAACGGTGAAAATCCCAGCTCGCGCAGGTTTTCGCCTCCGATAGCCGACAGATCCACACCGCGTTGTTGAAGGAGTTTCACCAACCCGAACGATAAAACGAGACCGATCGCACCGCCCGTCAGCGATAAAAGTACCGTTTCAATAATAACCATACCAAACACTTTGATCTTCTTCATACCGATTGAGAGGAGCATACCCAACTCTCGTGTTCTTTCGAAGATAGACATAAGAATCGAATTCAATATGCCGAACGCCACGCCGAATAATATTATTGCAATAATCCAGATAACACTTTGTTCGCCTACTTCAAGCTGAAAGCGGAGATCGGGAGCAAGCTGATCCCAACTGCGAACTGTCAATCCCGCATAGGTGTATTCCAGTTCATCTGTAATTCTTTTGAATGCGTCGTTATCATGTAAGAGCACCGCAATCTCGGTTACTGCGTTCTGATCGCCTATCAATTCATTTATGTCATGTGCGCGAACGAATACCATACGTTCTTCATATCCTTTTCCGATCGCATATATCCCTTCTATGCGAAACGACGAGCTTATCATTTCACCGTGTATATCCATAAACGTAAGCACGATCCTCGAACCGATGTCGCTCCGTAACTTCCCGGCTAATTCCCTGCCGATAACGACCGAGGGGAGTCTGCCCTCTTCTTTGAAATACGTACCTTCCTCAATCTGCCGGTCGAATCCTGTGGTTTGTATTTCCCGGTCGGGATGAACACCCACTATCCTGTTACCCGTCGAAAGATGCGGCGACGCAGCCATACCGTGCATAACGGTTCTACCCGCTGCAGACTTGACATCGGGATGCCGGTTTATTTCCTCAACAATCCGGAGTCCGTCTGCTATCCGGTACTGCGCTTCATTGTCCTTTACGAAATCGGGATCGTGTATTTGAATATGAGATATCTGCCGTTCGATGGTATCTCTGAAATTCTGTTGAATCAATCCGAGATAAATCGATACGATGAAATTACCGCCCACCAATCCGAAAACAATTGCGAGAATCAAAATGACACTACGGGAAGTATTTCGCCAGATATTTCGCCACGCTATTTTTATAAGTGTTCTCATTGTTCTATTCCACTATTGGGTTGAATTTATAAATTTATCCTTCTACTTAAGTACAGTTATTAGTTAATGGTTATTTGTTAATTGTTCTCATTCGAGAAAAATTTCAGGTGGGGAAAAAACTTAAGGTATAGAACCATGAACCAATAACAATTAACCATTAACTGCCCTCTCAATTTCTGGCTGCCTGCAAGATATCGATCCTGAATATCTTCCTGATAACATACAGACCGATTACCATTGTGATTAAAAATACGGTTATAGCCTGAAAAATAAATACATCGGGTGCTATGGAAAATCTGAATATCGGTTCCATACCATACCCCAGCATCATTTCTTCCATTGCACCGGATGC
>PWTU01000339.1 GCA_003562775.1 Ignavibacteriales bacterium | reverse complement strand
TGTTCCTGTTCCCGTTCGCCGGGTTTCATTTCTTTTTCAACGATGGTTGCGTACGATTCGAGCGCATCCATCAATTTTTGATGCATTATACTGTCGAAAATTTGGTGATTCGATTTATAAAGGTTTAAAACCTGGTCTTTACCGACGCCGTACTGTGCCGCGTCTATTTCGGCGCGTTCTTCGATGTCGCTATCTTCGACCGTAATGTTTTCAGTTTCGAATAATTTTTCCCGAAGGACAGACCATTTTGCCTGCCATTCCGCTTGTGTATAGTATTCGGCTTCGAACGCGTGCCGGTCAAAATCGGGCGGCAATTTCTTTTCCGGCATTCTGTTTTTTACATCCTCGATCATTTGATCGAACACCTTGAGGATCAGCGCTTCGGGAATCGGGAAATCATGTAATTTGACGATTTCGTAGGCGATCCGGTTCCGCACAGTGCGTGTACTTTCTTGCTCGAAAATTGTCTGTATTTGGTTTCGTACATCTTCGCGAAGCTGCTCGACGGATTCAAACTTATCTTTGAATTTTTCTTTCACTAACTCGTCGGTTAATTCAGGTAAAGTAACCTTTTCGATTTTCTTTACTGCCACTTTTATATGTACGTCGTGTTTGTGTTCACCATGATCGTGAGAATATTTTACAACATATTCGCCGTCTTTTTCCGCGCTGAGAAGAGGGGTGACAAGATCTTGTTCATAGCGTTCGTCAAAAAGATTAATGACTTGATCCTGTGATCGTTTTCCGATAATTGCCATACCCTGATCGTCAAGCTCCTGAATATCGACAGTGAGCGAATGATACGTATCGGTAACGCTCTCCACCTCGCTCCGGGTGGCATAATTTAAACGGAGTGATTCAAGTTCACGTTCGACCATATCGTCGGTTACATGCTGAACGGGCTTTTCAACCTCGATATTTTTATAATCCTGAAGTTCTATTTCCGGAATTACCTCGTACTCAACGGAGAAAGTAAAGTCGCCGTCGGGTTTATAGTCGACATTTTTTAGTACCGGATCTCCGACCGGCTGTAGTTTATGTTCTGAAATTGCCTGACCAAAGAAATGATTCACGATTTCATTAATGGCTTCGCTCTCAATGGCATCCTTGTACATTTTTTTTATCAATGAAAGCGGCGCCTTCCCCTTCCGGAATCCCTTGATTTCGGCTTTCGACCTGAAATCGTCCTGTACCTTGTCAAAATGGGGTTTAATTTCCTCGGCAGTCGCGGTGATTTCGGCTCCCTCTTTTGTCTTTGTTATTGTTTTTGTATTAACTTCCACACTTATTCCTATTTGGTTTTGTTGTAGTTGTATATTGCATTAACTATTAACTACCATACAGTGGGCATGGAGGGACTCGAACCCCCACGGGTTGCCCCACTAGATCCTAAGTCTAGCGCGTCTGCCAGTTCCGCCACATGCCCTTTTTAATTATGGTACAAACAATCAAAATACTAAAAACACCGCCGAAAATCAAATATTGTGCCGTTTTCGCGATTTCGGTTTGCCGAGCACCTGGCTGATTATGATTCCTTTACGGATTTCACCGGGCTGGTAGAGGAAATCAAATGCGTCTTTTCGACTTTCCCGCTCATCCTTGAGCGCCCTCGATTCGAGGGTTACATCTTTTAGCGCTTTCTCAGCTTCCGCGCCGATTTTCCGGGAATCTACGAAATCGGCGCCGGTATATGCGTCATATTTGGATTTTTGTTGTGCTTCCGGCTGACGGGGGGGTGATGTGGATGAATGTGGTTCTGTTTTTTTAGTTGTTGTCTTCTCCCCGAATATGGTCCGCATTTCGTCGAGAATATCGCCGCGGGTTTGTGTTGCAGTTTCCTCTTCCTCGTACGATGGTTCCGAGGGAACATCATACCGTTGCTGCTGCTTCGGTTTTGCGGGAGCGAACAGGAGCCGGTAAAGGACATACATGATTATAAATATCCAGATAAGTTCGGCTATATCCATCAGTGTTTACCTCTTTTTATTCCACAAACAATTATATGTGCAGGTTTTCGAATAAATAAATTAAATAAGCTATCGATAAGTATCCATGTCCATAACGGCAGCCAGCGTAGTATATATGACAATCGCGTAATGAGAAATGCTTTATTACCGATTCGGTGATAATATATTTCATGGGCGCCGCCACGTGAAAAAAAATCCGTTAGCTTCTCTTCATCAAAACTGTGCAAATGTGCATTTGCCGGCGTCAATTTGTTGCAATGAATACACAAATGCATCTTTATATCTTCTTTGTACGGCGTTGTTATTACAACACGACCGCCCGGTTTAACGATGCGCAGGAATTCCCGAATAGCCGGAGCAGGATTATTCAGATGCTCGATAACCTCGCTGGCGATAACGGCATCGACCGAATCGGCTGCGACCGGCAAATGACTTGCCGTTGCCATGATACCTGTTGTGCTTTGATTATCACCGGTAATGCGTTTCAGATTGTTCAATGATAAATCGATAGAAAGCACATCGACACGATACGATTGCATCAACTTTGAGAACCAACCACCGCCGCTTCCGACATCGACTATATGCATACCATCACGAATTTCAAGCTTTTGTACCGCCGCCATACGCAGCCGCTGCCAGATATCGGCCTGAACCGGTGGAGACGACGCAAAATAATCGTGCGTTTCGCTATCCAGTTCGTAATGTTCGACCGGATTCCGGCAGCGGACGGTTGTATCTTTGATTATCTCATCCCTTCTCATTCGGATTTTGGCTTTTGTCCTTCACCGCCTTTTGATATGGATTCACGCATATCGGTATCGGCCATTACATTGCGCATATTGTAATAATCCATCACACCAAGTTTTCCTTCGCGGAATGCCTGTGAGATAGCTTTCGGAACTTCCGCTTCGGCTTCGACTACACGGGCGCGCATTTCCTCGACGCGGGCGCGGTATTCCTGTTCCGATGCAACTGCCATTGCGCGGCGGCCTTCAGCTTTTGCCTGTGCGATTTTCATATCGGCAGCGGCTTGATCGGCTTGCAGTTTAGCGCCGATATTCTCACCGACATCCACATCCGCTATATCAATCGATAATATCTCATAAGCGGTTCCCGCATCGAGACCTTTCTCAAGCACGAGCCGCGATATGCGGTCGGGATTTTCAAGCACCAGTTTGTGAGTATCCGAGGAGCCGATCGTTGTAACAATACCCTCTCCGACGCGAGCAAGGATGGTTTCTTCTCCCGCACCACCGACCAAACGCTCGATATTGGCGCGTACGGTGATACGGCTTGTCGCTTTCACCTGGATGCCGTCCTTTGCGACAGCAGCGACCATCGGCGAGTTGATAACTTTCGGGTTTACGCTGACTTTAACCGCTTCAAGCACGTCACGCCCGGCAAGATCGATTGCCGTTGCTCTTTCAAAGGTTAGCGGGATATTCGCGCGGTCGGCAGAGATGAGCGCGTGTACTACTTTCTGCACGCTTCCCCCCGCAAGGTAGTGTGCTTCCAGTTTACCGACGTCAACTTCGACGCCCGCTTTCGATGCGGTAATTTTCGACTGGACAATGATAGTCGGAGGCACATTCCGCAGCCGCATCCCGACAAGGTCTTTAAATATACGCACCCGGACCCCCGAAAAGATTGCTTTGATCCAGAGTCCGACCGGAATAAAATAAGTAAATAAAATGAGCAGAAATATGAAGCCGATAATGACTAATACTGCAATTGCAAGTAAACCTTCTTCCATAGTATCTCCGTTTTAGGTTAATGAATGATTTGTATAGTTTGTTGCCGGTTGTTTAATCTAAAAATGGTGTCCGCAATCGCAACGGTAAATAAATATAAAATGTTGTTCCCTTTTCCTCTTCGGTTTCAAACTCAATCATACCGTTATGCTCTTCGATTATTTTTTTTACAATAGACATTCCGAGACCGGTTCCGTGCTTCTTACCAAAGGAGAAAAACGGGTTGAATATTTTATCCCGAATTTCTTCCGGGATCCCTTTACCGGTATCTCGAATCATAATCTGTAATTTGTTATTGATAGATTTTGTTGAAACCGTAATGACGCCGGATTCTTGACCGCTCATCGCGTCGATTGAATTGTTGAAAATGTTTAAGAATATCCGTTCGATTTTATCGGGGTCGAGCACACACGGGCCGGTATATTCAAATTTTTTGATTAGTTTTAGATTATGACTTTTAAGTTTCTTTTCAAGAAACGATAATATAGTGTCAAAGAGTTCACCGATTTCAACTTCCAGCATGTTGGTAGTACTCACACCACGGGTGAAATCGAGAATTTCTTGTACCATGCTCACCAGCTTGTCAATTTGTTTAATGATCTCATCCGCAAGTGTGAGAGCTTCTTCGTTTCCCGATATTTTCCGGAGTGCTTCCGTATAAATTTTTATCGTATGCATGGGGCTCTTCAGATCGTGCAATATTGTACTTGCCATGGTCCCTACTGCCGAATAACGTTCATTCAGCAGCATTTCCTGTGTAACGCGCGCGTTTTCTATGGCTATGGATGCGTGAGCGGAGAGCGCCTCAATAAATTTTTCATCTTCTTTTTTAAAGAGTTCGTTCTCTTTATTAAGCAGTTGAAATACGCCGATTATATGACCGTTTTTATCTTTCATCGGCATACACAAAATACTTCGTGTGTGGTATCCGGTGATCCGGTCGATTTCGGGATTGAAACGGGGGTCCTTATATGCATCCTCGGTGTAAATAACATCGCCTGTCTGGGCTACAGACCCCGCTATACCTTTGCCGAGCGGCATACGAATTTCGGATATAGATTCGTTCTGGAGAATCTTTGACCAAATTTCCTCTTTTTCGTAATCAATCATGTACAACGTTCCGCGGTCGGCGTTTGTACCTTCTGTGGCTGTGTCGAGTATGATTTTCAGTAATTCATCAAGATCGAGCGAGCTGTTTACTTTCTTTGCTGCTTCAAACAATGAAGTTAATAGATCGATTCGTTTTTGTGCACTTTTTCTTGTCGCTTCTACCTGTTTTATGACCGCCAGATCGGTTTTGCGAAGTCGTGCACTTAGTTGTTTGAGAAGATTAAACCCAATAAGGTGGTTTTCTTCGACCAGGAGATGGAAAGTATCGTAATCCAACTTTAATAGTATGGTTTTAACCAGTGCCTTTGTCGTTGCCGATCTCGGTAAGTTATCCAACAACTCCATCTCGCCAAAAAAATCGTTTTTTTCAAATATCGCTAATTCCATTTCATCGCCGTAGGATGTTTTCTTTGAGATCTGTACCATCCCATCTGCAATAAGGAACAGAGAATTATCCGTATCGCCCTCGCGAAAAATAAAATCCCCGGGTAAAACTTCGATGTACCGGAACATATAAGATATTTCCTGGAGCTGATGGGTCGGTACAGTGAGAAACAATTTGTTTGTTCTGAGTAACGAGTATATTGTGTCTATATTGGCTTTCATTGTAGTATTCGTTTAGTTAGTGTGTAAATACCGGAACGGTCATTGCACCATAAGGAAGAACATACACTAATTGAGATCCGGATATAGATTGGAGGGTGCTGTCAATCGCCAATTGCAGAGATGAAACGGGTGTCAGTTCCATTTGGGTGACCGTCGCATTATCAAGCCGGGAAAATAACCGGATACCGCTGTGTTGTGCTTTGGTTCGAAGCGATAGAGCTGTATGTCCGTTCAGAGAGTAAGATGATAATAAATTACTGCCGATTGACTCATACGGCATTGAAAACCAATCCAAAAAGGTCGATGAGCCGATTCCATCGTAACATGCCGCAGCGGCAATGATCGAGCCGCCGGGTTTGACGGCGTAAAAGGCACGATGTATCGCTTTGTGGGATTGTATGAACGTGCTGTCGCGCGGCTTGCCTCCGGGACTTACAATCACTACGTCGGCTTGTTCACGAATAGGTACCTCATACAGTGATGATGCCAGTTTACTGCCTTCTCTATGAGCTGCGACAATATCGCCGCTATAAATTCCGGCAGGTCTATTGAGAGAATCAAGAATGACATTGATGGAAAAAACATTCGGTATGCATCGAACTGCCTCTATGATGTCTAAGTACACCGGGTTGGTATCGAGATTACCGTCGCGGCAGCCGGCATGAAAACCGCCTGATTCGTCGATTGTGTAACTATGATTTTGTTTTGCCGTATCGTATCCTGCAACACCCGGAATCAACAATTTTGATCCGCCTCCGAATCCCGCAAAATAATGATGCAAGATCCCGCCGACAGTTATGACGAGATCAGCAGTGGTGACCAATTTGTTTACGTATACGTGTGTACCCCGCGAAGTAGTTGTTAGATAGTCGAGGGAACCGGAATCCCGGGCATTATGTTGTTCGACGTGCATGGAATGCCACATATCTTCGCCGAGAATATTTATCATATCTTGTTCGGTTTGCAGTTGATGAGTTCCGTTTGCAAACAAAATTGTAATTGCATTGTTAGAGATTCCACAATCACTTATATATTGATAAAGAGTCGGTAGTATTCGATCGAGGATACATTGCCTGGTTTTATCGGGTACTACTATAGTAAGCCGTGTTTTATTGTTCAATAAACTTGAGAGTGGAGCGGATTCTATAGGATTTTCCAATGAGTTTAACAAAGATGACCGCAAAGATACTGCGAGCGTGCCGGTCGGAGATACAAGAATTTTTGCCTGTACATTTCCGGGTGTTTGGCACGATATTATATCATTGCCGTATTTGAGTTGAATATCCATACTCCCAAAAAAATATTGTCTGATTAGTATAACTAAAGCGTTTGATTTTGTCAAGAAATTGTGGTTTAATTACCTATGATAGACCGAATAATTATAATATAAATTTGCATATTGAAAAAATTTTTAATATTATCACAAAATTAATACTGTGGTTTTTAAAATTTTACAAAAAATACCTTTATTAGGTTGTGGATAACCGGTGGAAAATCCGTGCTTTTACCACGGGAAATTAGCTTAAGTCGAGTATTTTCAACGGGTTAATATCGTGAGGATAGAGGCGGAACATTTGGCGTATTGTTGATTGTTGAGTGTGTTAAATTGGCAGATAATTGTCGGATCTGGATAAAGAATAACTGAAAATTAATCTGCGATCTAAGAAGGGTGCAACACTCATTCACCAGGGATAACACACATGTTCAAAGTATCGAAAGCTACAATTGATTGGCTGCTTGAATCCACCGGTACCTATGCTGTGCATCCGGTTGTATACCTCACTCTGACCAATCTGCTGGGGAAGACTCACCGTTCTGTGAAAGTGCGTGAAGCGAAAGAAAGAATCAATGAATATGGTCCGATCAAAAAGATCCTCACAAAAGCCCCATTTTTCTGGAGGCCCGGTGAGTTCTTGTTTAAAAAGTTTGAGGGGGGATTCTGGCAATTATCTTTTCTTGCTGATTTATACGCAAATTCGGATCATCCGGAGATCAAGCGCGGCATTGAGTTTATTCTTGATCGCGCCGACGATGAAGGTTTCTATAGTGTCCATTGTCTTTCTGCAAATCTATATCGCGCGATGATGCAATTCGGATATGCGAGTGATGAGCGTGTGCTGCAGGGGATTGAATATCAATGCGAGCGGATAATTCATAATAATGGCGCGGATTGCTTTGTTATGGATTACTCGTTGCTCCCCACCTGTCATATGACGTTGTCGAAAGTATTACTCGCTCTTAGTTTTGTTCCTCAAGAGAACATTACCCCGGCGATGAAGCGCGCAAAAAATATTATGATTAAGGAAATGCGCGATACCAAAGTATATATCTACGTGCCGAGTAATAATGAAATATATAAAAAGGAGATTGAAGAATATAGCGATAGTGTCCCGGTGAGCAGACGTCGGTCGCTTCGTGAAGAGATTCTTGCTATGAAAAAAGATTATCAGAAATCTCCCGGTCTTGGCAGACGTCTTGAGAAAACCGAGTGGTTTAAATTCGGATATCCAAATAGTTATAATTCCGATATACTCGATGTTATGAGATCACTCACAGCGGTGGGGGCCCGAAAGCATAAAGAGTTTAATAAATCGCTCGATGCCATAAAGAAAAAAGTAAAGATCGATAAAAGCGGAAAACAGTATTGGGTGATGGAGAATAGTCTGAACGATAGGGTGATCGCTCCCGTAGAAGAGTATGGTAAACCGAGCA
Source organism: Ignavibacteriales bacterium (assembly GCA_003562775.1). Lineage (GTDB taxonomy): Bacteria > Bacteroidota > Ignavibacteria > T3Sed10-11 > T3Sed10-11 > T3Sed10-11. The sequence continues at coordinate 76,902 of PWTU01000339.1, read as the reverse complement.
AGTGGATTACCTACCACGCTTTAGCTGTCCTTAAACATTTTGGCGGTATATCTATAGAGAAATGAGTCAACCCGTTCCCGAACCGGTCAAGGTCGCCGTCGGCATATTAATCATCGACGGGAAAGTTCTCTGCTGCCAGCGTAAAAAGAATATGCGCTATGGATTGCAATGGGAATTTCCCGGAGGGAAGGTAAAGCCGGGTGAATCTCCCCGGGACTGTTTAATACGAGAATTGCAAGAAGAGATAAGTATTGCCGTTACCGCCATTGAACCCTACGCTAAACACATTCAGTCCTATTCCGACAACGGTGTTTTTGCAGTACACTATTTTTTAATAACAGATTTTCAAGGTGAGGTGAAGAATAACGCGTTCGAATCGATTCGCTGGTCGTCACCCGGTGAATTCGATGCACTTCCTTTTCTTGCCGGAAACAAACCGGTCCTGGATCGTTTGAAAGAAGAGTTTACCGGATCGTAGCGGCATGGTTGTTGAACTAAACAAATTATATTCCAAACGGAAGGATGAAATCCGGCGGCGTTTGAGAGAATTCCGCAACGTTCCTCCCGAAGATTATTTCTATGAAATGATCTATTGTCTTCTTACTCCGCAAACCAGTGCAATATATGCGGAAAAAGCAGTCGCTCAATTAAAAAAACACAAATATCGTGAAGACAATATTGATCCTCTTCCGTTTCTCCACTCAAATGATTATTACATTCGTTTTCATCACACGAAGGCAAAACGCTTGAGAGCTTTAAAGAAAATATTTCATCTCGCAAATGAAGTCTTGTCGGATAACTCCTTCGATGCATTTAGAAAACGCGAAACTTTGATTTCGATCGTCGATGGTTATGGACTTAAAGAAGCAACCCATTTTTTGAGAAACATCGGCAAAAATGATGGGCTTGCAATTCTTGACCGGCATATATTACGGAATTTATATAAATATGGTGCAATCAATAACCTCCCTTCAAACTTGTCAAAAAAAAGGTACTATCAAATCGAGAAAAAGTTTAAAACATTTTCCGAGAATATTCGCATTCCGCTCGATGAACTCGATTTACTTTTCTGGAGTATAGAAACAGGGATAATTTTAAAGTGATAAATTTACCCGTTGCTTTTACTCATTAATTTCCTTATTATTTTAGAAGTTTCGGCATTTGCTTAAACTAAAACTTTAGCTTGAAAATCGATGAGAATTCTTGTACTTGGAAGCGGTTGGATGGGAAGCGCCGTTGCATATGACATTATACGATTTGGTGTTGAGCATAAACTCGGATTAGCGGATAAAGATAAAGAGCGAATTGTAAAGGTTGCAGAAACACTAAGCGGAGAGGTTGATATGCATGTAATCGATTGTGAGGATGAAGTTGCGACGGCTCAGCTTTTTAATCGATATGATATTGTCATTAGTGCGGCGCCGTACCGGTTCAGCACGAAACTCTCCTCTATTGCCATTGATTCGAAAGCACATTTTCTTGATCTCGGAGGGAATAATGAAATTGTGCGAAAACAACTCGAGATGCATGCACGAGCAAAAACTGCGGGGGTAACGATTATTCCAAATTGCGGGTTAGCACCGGGATTATCGAATATTCTTGCAATGACCGGATTCAGGCAATTTGAAAAAGTCGATTCGATTCAGGCGCGCGTCGGCGGATTGCCGCAGAATCCGCGTCCACCGCTGAATTATCAGCTTTTTTTCTCTGTGGATGGATTACTCAACGAATATATCTGTGCCGCAGAAATAATCGAGGATGGGGAACTTCGATTCGTTCCGTCGATGACCGGTTTAGAATCTGTTCAATTTGGTGAAAAATACCCCGATTTGGAGGCATTTTATACCTCCGGTGGACTTTCTCTTCTGCCTCAGATTCTTGAGGGCGAGGTAAATAATCTTTCATACAAAACTATCCGTTACAAAGGCCATTGCGAGAAATTCAAGACACTGCTCGAAATCGGTTTTGCCGGATCGGAACCGGTTATGATCGGCGGGGGTATTCATACAACACGCGAGCTTTTTGCCGAATTACTTCGAAAGAAGCTGTCTGCTACCGACCGGGATGTGGTGTTGTTTCGAGTAGGAATATCGGGCATTAAAAATGGTGAGCACCGTGAGATGCGGTATGAAATGATTGATTGCTACGATGAGGAGTCAAAGATAACTGCTATGATGCGAACAACAGCGTATCCCACCGCGGCAATTGCTTTAATGATTGCGAATGAAACCGTTGCAGACCGGGGCGTATTTGTTCCTGAGCAAATCATTAACGGAGAACAACTGATTGACGATTTGAAAAAGAGGGGAATACAAATTACGAAACAAATAAATGGGCGTATGACCGGAGGAAAGTAATGAGGTTTACAATAATTTTTCAAATAGTTTCTTTTATTTTTGTATTCAACACACAGGCGCAAACGTCGCGGGTGATCATCGATGGACGGGATGAAAAACCACTCATTGCAACCTTTACCGAACATTCAATCGTGTACGGCTCGATGCGTGATGTAGCGAATGCACTCGATCTTGGTCTGTACTTTGCCGCGGAAACCGGGAAAATTGAGCTAAAAACGGCACAATTTCGGCTAAAAGCGACGGGTGACAATCCCTTTGTTGTTGTGAATGATATTGTAACAGGCGCTGAATCCGTGTATCAATTACCGGTGAATGTTATCAGCGCAGGGAATGATCTCTTCGTGCCCCTTAATGATTTTGCCAGGTTTCTCGACATAGTGCTTCCTACCGATGTGTCATTTGAAACTGCCGGGCGCGAGTTGGTAGTCGGTGAATTCCGTCCGGCTCATCATATCGATATTACCGGGATGGAAGTGGAGGAAAGAAAGAATGGTTATCTGATTAGGTTGAAAAGTAACAGATCGATCAAAGATTTTTCCGGATTTTATCGTGAGGATGGCTGGTTCTATTTGACTATCGTCGGTGCGCGGGTGGATATGAATGCTTTTAAGAATTTTGCGCCTAAAACTCCGGTGCGCCGGGTAGTTCCCGAGCAAACGCCGACAGCATTTCAGTTATCAATTCAGTTGAACAGGGAGGTGCACTCTACCGATATTTTTCGGGATCCGAAAGGTGATGATATTATTATAGCATTGCACCGAAGAGTTGATCCAACCGAACTGGCTCAAAATCATCGGCGTGCTGCGACGGAAGAAGCCCTTGCGCGTGAACGCGACCGTTGGAAATTGGATGTTATTGTTATCGACCCCGGTCATGGAGGTAAGGATCCCGGTACAATCGGTGTGCGCGGAACGAGAGAAAAGGATGTTGCACTTGTAATATCGAAAAAACTCGGTGAGTTGATAGAAAGAAATATGCCGAATACAAGGGTCGTTTATACACGTGAAACAGATGAGTTTGTAGAATTGGACCGTCGTGGACAGATTGCCAATGAGGCAGGGGGGAAGTTATTTATCAGTATCCACGCAAATTCGATGCCCCGAAAACCGGCGCCGCAGAGAGGGTTTGAAATATATTTACTTCGTCCGGGAAGAACCGAGGAAGCAATTCGCATCGCAGAGCGTGAAAACTCTGTAATCCGGTTCGAGGAGGATTACGAGGAACGCTATGCTCACCTGACCGATGAAAATTTTATCCTTGTCACGATGGCGCATAGCGCATATATTCGATATAGTGAGCAATTTGCGGATATTTTGCAGAATAAAATGAGACAAAATACAAGGGTCAATAATAGAGGCATACGACAGGCAGGTTTTTATGTTCTCGTGGGTGCGTCAATGCCGAGTGTACTTTTCGAAGTTGGATATCTGTCAAATCCGGATGAGGAACGGTTTCTTGCAAGCTCACAGGGGCAACAACAAATTGCAGAAGCAATGTTCAAAGCAGTCGAACGCTTTAGCAGGGAATATGAGACTATGTTCGAGACTGCCTCGGGGTTTTAATAATTATGTAATTTTGAATTTCCAAATAGGTAACCATGCAAATTCTCTTGAATTTATAATATAGTTTATGTATTTTAGGAATCTAATTCCATATTTACATAATATGTTAAATTAAGCGCTTTTTCGGAATATATGATCAAATCATATTTAAGCAAATTTCCAATTGTAGCGTTGATCGGCCCTCGTCAGTCCGGAAAAACTACTCTTGTACGACGGTTGTTCCCTGAGTATACCTACCTCAACCTCGAAATCCCCGAATATCAGGAATTTGCCGCTGCCGATCCGCATGGTTTCCTCGAAACATATAAAGACGAAGTAATCCTTGATGAGGTTCAAAATGTATCCGAAATTTTTTCGTATTTACCGGGGTACACCGATGAACGAAGGCGGATGGGTGAGTATATACTAATCGGTTCTCAAAATTTTTTATCGACGCAACGTATTGCTCATTTGCTTGCGAGACGTATAGCTACACTTAAGTTGCTTCCATTTTCGTTTGCAGAATTGAAAGGATCCGAGTTTAAGCCGGATGGTTGGGAACGGTTTATTCTATACGGTGGATATCCGCGGGTATATGAACAGGATCTGTCGCCTTCTGATTATTATCCATATTATTTACAAAATTATGTCGAGCGTGATGTTCGGAAAATAATAAAAGTAAGTGACCTAACATTGTTCCGGAAATTTATCCGGATAGTAGCGGGCCGGATCGGACTTGAGCTTAACTATCAAAGTATTGCAGAAGACATCGGTATTACCGGTAAAACGGTTGATGCCTGGTTATCGGTTCTCGAATCTTCGTTTATAGTTTTCAGACTGAAAACGTATTATAAAAATTTTGGTAAACGGATTGTTAAATCGCCGAAAATTTATTTTTACGATACCGGTCTCGCCTGTAGTCTATTGGGAATCCGGAGCACCCGTGATCTCCAATCTCACTTTGCAAGAGGCGCTCTGTTTAAAAATCTTGTTATCTGTGAGATAATAAAACGGGCGTTAAATTATGGTGAAGAACAGCAGCTCTATTTCTGGAAAGATTCAAACAGAAACGAGGTCGATCTGTTAATTGAACGCGGCGCCCGGTTAATTGCCGTGGAAATAAAATCGGGAAAGACCGTGCATGATGAATTTTTTAAAAGCTTTCATTACTTACGGAAATTTATGTCGGGTGTCGATCCGTATCTTGTTTACGGCGGTAATGAAGTGTATGTACGACATGGTGTTACAGTTATGGGGTTTACAGAAATGCAGGATCTTTAATTGTGCTCTTGATGCTTTATACTTTCCTCACCATCACTCTCGAAGCAGCTTTATCATCAAGTGTGAATTTTTTCTCACCTACCTGTACATGCAATGTACCGTTGTCCCGTTCCGTTACGGTGAGTTGTACGTTGGGAACTAATCCGGCGTTCCATAATGTGGCAAGCACTTCCGGAATCTGATCGCTTACTCTTGTAATAATTCCTGTTTCACCTACGTGTAATGAAGCGAGCGGATAATCTTCGGTCTCACGGATAGTACCGTCCTTTTTGGGAATAGGTGCACCGTGCGGATCATGTTCAGGATACCCCAGCCGTTCGTCGATCTCGTCAACTATGTCGTCGGGCAGATCATGCTCTAATCGTTCGGCTTCCTCATCGACGTGTTCCCATCCTAACCCGGCTTGTTCGGTGAGATATGTTTCCCAGAGACGATGCGACCGGATTAGTTTTAGTGCATGTTTTTCACCGTCAACAGTTAAGTATATATTGCCATCATTTGAACGCGTAACTTGTTGTTTTTTCTGGAGTTTGTGAAGCACTTTTTGCAGTAATTGGGTGGTAATTCCGAGGTACCCGGCAATTTGTACCGGTTGAGATCCCCGGGTATTTTTGGAGAGCTTATAAACTGCCTTCAGAACATCATCGTTTAAGTGCCGGTCCTGTGCTCTTTTCCGTTGAATTATTTTTATAAGAACCCCCTGCCGGGGTGAAAAAACAAGTGTTAGCAGGAAAATAATCGTGACCACTATAACCATTGCAGCGCCGGATGAATAATTCATCCAGTATGAAATATATAATCCGATTAAAGCAGCGATCGCACCGATGAGCGATGCCAGTATCAACATTTTCGGAAGCCGCTCGGTGAGCAGGTATGCAGTCGCTCCGGGGGTTATGAGCATAGCAACGACCAGGATAATACCTACTGCCTGCAGTGATGCAACAATCGTCATCGAAAGAATTCCCATTAAGAAGTAGTGAACCAGACCGGTGTTCATACCGATAGCGGTTGCCATAATCGGATCGAATGATGTAAGTTGCAATTGTTTGTAGAACAGCAAAATCGATCCGAGGATAATAATGCCGATTGTTCCGGTCAGATAAAGATCTCCCGGCGAAACGCCGAGCGGGTCTCCGAACAGAAAATGCTGTAAGTCGAGATGTACCGCCTGCAAACGGCTGATCAGTAATACTCCGAGTGCAAACATACCGATAAATATAACGCCGATCGCCGAATCTTCTTTGATTCGGCTGTTGCGATTAACAAAGCCGATGAGAAGTGCGGTAATTATTCCGGCAAATACCGCACCGAGAAATAATGCAAAATGACCCTTGCCGGCAACCATGAACGCTATTACGACGCCCGGTAGAATTGCGTGAGAGAGCGCATCACCAATGAAAGCCATCCGGCGTAAAATGATAAAGCAACCGAGCGCGCCGTTGATAACACCGACCATTACCGATGCGATAAGCGCCCGTTGCATGAATTGATACTGAAGCGGTTCTATAAATAAGTCGTACATCATTGTGCTACACCGAACAGTTGTTCAGTCTTTTGTAATATGGTAAGCCGTCCGCCGTATGTTTTGCTCAACAAATCGGGTTTGAATACTTCACGTGTCGGTCCGTAGGCAATAAGTCGCTGATTAATCATGATTAAATAATGGAAGTACTCCTGCACCTTTCCGAGATCGTGATTGACTACCACCACCAACTTTCCTTCATCATTAAGAGAATGCATTAAATCGATAATGGCACGCTCGGTTGAAGCATCGACTCCGACAAACGGTTCGTCAAGCAGCAGTATATCCGATCCTTGCGCCAAAGCGCGCGCAAGAAATACCCGTTGCTGCTGTCCGCCTGAAAGATTTCCGATCTGCTGGTTTTTGTATTCGTTCATCCCAACCTTATCAATCGCCACATCGACGATATCCCGATCGGAGGGTCCCGGCCGTTCGATTACCCCGAGATGTGCGTACCTACCCATCATAACTACATCATAAACGGTAACCGGAAAATCCCAATCAATTATTTCCTTCTGCGGTACATAGGATATTTTGTTGCGTACCTTGAAGACCGGTTCGCCGAAGACCCTGATTGTGCCGTTGTCGACCGGAACAAGACCGAGTATCGCTTTTAATAGTGTTGACTTGCCGGCGCCGTTCGGCCCGATTATACCTATAATCCCTCGCTCCGAAAGTTTTAAGTTAATCGACCGGATAGCCGGTTTTCGGTGATACGAAACGGTCAGATTTTGTATATCTATTACCGGTTTTTTAACCATTTTATTTACCTGCTACCGTTTCCTGCTTCATTGCTTCGACGAATGCCCGGACATTATATCGAACCATACCGATATAGCTTCCGCCTTCGTGATCGGGACGGCCGATTGAATCGGAGAAAAGTTCGCCGCCGATTCGGGCGCCGGCATCTCGTGCAATTTGTTCAAGCATTTTCGGATTTACGCTCGTTTCAATAAATACTGCCGGGATATTATACTGCCGTATTGCCCGTACTAATTCAATGACATCTTTTGTTTGCGGTTGCGCTTCGGTGCTAATACCCTGCAACGCCAGAACACGAACACCGTATGCTTCACCAAAATATCGGAATGCATCGTGACTTGTGATTAAGATTCGACGATTGTCTGGCAGCGTTTCTATTTGTTCGCGTACCCATTCATCGAGTTCGTCAAGTTTCTTTTTGTATTGATTGGCACGTTCGATGTATTCTTCTTCTCCGTCCGGATCTATTGTTAATAAACCACGGACAATGTTATCGACATAATAATGCATGTTTTGTACATCGAACCATGCGTGCGGGTCGGGCTCTCCGTGACGTTGTTTATCTTCAAGCGGAGTGATTCCATCGGTAACCGTTACCATTGGACGCGAACCGCCGGCATGCTGTGCGAGTTCGGTTAACCAGCCTTCGAGTTCAAGTCCATTCAAAAGTACAAGATCCGAACGCGCAATCATCCTGGCGTCGCCCGGTACCGGTTGATAGATATGCGGATCGCCACCGACGGGCATTATACCATAGACTTCAACTCGGTCTCCGGCAATTTCTTCTGTTATATTGGCGATGATTGTTGTGGTTGCAACAACGAGTGGTTTTTCACGTTCACCTCCCTCACTTTTTCCACCGCATCCAGCCATGATAATACTGAGCGAAATTATTGACACTACAATGAGCACTACTTTATTCCTCATAAAATTCATCCTCCCGGAAATAATCTCCAAATTTGTGCAACAAAAAAGCAAACGGCAATTCCCAACGTGAGTGGAATAACCGCCGCCAATGCAGTCCATTTCATACTACCTGTTTCTTTATAGATTGTGTATAACGTTGTTGAACATGGATTATGTATCAAGCTGAAGAGCATCAAATTGATACCGGTTAAAAGTGTCCATCCGCCTGCATGAAAAATTGATGCTGTTGCGCTGACGGAATCCAATTCAAACATTACACCTGTGCCGGCGCCGACTTCATGCATACCGAGAGTTGTTACTGTCAACATTAGTATAGTCGGGATTATGATCTCATTCGCCGGGATTGCAATGACAAACGCCAGCAGTATAATTCCATTTAATCCTATAAATAATCCGAACGGATCGGCGAATCTGATAAAATGGTCAGCTAAACTCGCATCACCGATTGAAATGTTTGCTACCAGCCAGATGACCAATCCTGCCGGTGTTGCGAATAAGATTGCACGCCATAGTACAAATATTGTACGGTCTATTAGCGATGTATAAAGTGTACGTAGTATCCGCGGCGGGCGATAAGGTGGAAGCTCCAAACTAAATGTGGAAGCTTCTCCTTTGAGAATCGTATGCGACAGAAACCACGAAAGTACGATGCTTAATACAATACCGAGTAAAGCTACACTTACCACTGCCATTGCGGATACCAGTCCCGCGAGATGGGCCGGAACAAGACTTCCGATAAATATTGTCGAGATTAAAATTAGTATCGGCCATCGTCCGTTACAGAGTGAAAAATTGTTTGTCAGGATTGCAATGATCCGTTCACGTGGACTATCAATGACTCGAGTAGAAATGACACCCGCTGCATTACAACCGAACCCCATGCTCATAGTTAATGCCTGTTTGCCGTGAGCGCCCGCTTTCCGGAATAACGAATCCATATTAAACGAAACACGCGGCAGATAGCCGGAATCTTCGAGTAAAGTAAACAACGGAAAAAATATTGCCATAGGCGGAAGCATAACGCTCACGACCCACGCAACGCTTAGGTACGCGCCGTCTATCAACAGACCGTCCAACCACCAGGGAAAACCAATGGTACTGGCGACACCCTTTAATGCAGGATGCAATGTTTCTACAAGTAATATATAGAGCATATCGGACGGCAGGTTTGAACCGACGATTGTTATCCAGAAGACGACGGCAAGCAGACCAACCATGATCGGAAAACCGTATACGTTGCTGGTGACAATACGGTCGATGGTACGATCCAGTGTATATATCTGTTTATCATCGCGCTGGCGTACGGATTTTTTGGCTATCGTTGCCGCTTCGGAATAAATAGATTCCAACATTGTATCGTAAAAGTTCTCGCCAATTTCCTCACGGTAACGGGTTGCATTGGTTAGAATATCTTCTTTTTCGTTAAACTGTTTCGTATCCATATGACTTCAGTTTTTCTTGTGTCGTTTCCTCCTGATGAATCGTTCCCAATTCACCGGACCGTATTGCATTAATAATGCGTTGATCTCCTTCCAGTAATCTCATTGCGATCCATCGCGCATTATGCAGATGGGGAAAGATATCATTAAGTTGTTTTGTAAGGTTTTCGATTGCACGGCTTGCTTTGGGAGATATATTTTTCAAACGTTTCGGTTTACACTGATATGCGCCGGTCGCAACATCATGTATAGATTGCATCAATGTTTCCATTCCCTTCTTATGTCGTGCTGCCGTTGGAACAACAGGTACCCCGATATCGCGCGAGAGTTGAAGGACGTCGATTTCCAGATTGTGCCGTTTCGCCTCGTCGATTAGGTTGAGACATATTACTACGTGGTCGGTGATCTCGAGTATTTGAAGTACCAGATTCAAATTCCGTTCAATTCGCGTAGCATCGACGACGACAACCGTAACATCAGGTTTACCGAACAACAGAAAGTCGCGTGCGATTTCTTCATCGGTACTCATTGTTAAAAGAGAATACGTGCCGGGAAGATCGACGATTTTAAACTTCTTATCGCGATAGGAGAATGCTCCTTCTGCACGGGTTACGGTTTTCCCCGGCCAGTTTCCGGTGTGCTGTTTCAAACCGGTCAAATTATTGAAAACAGTACTTTTCCCAGTGTTCGGGTTTCCCGCCAGAGCTACCAGATAATCGTATCGGCTCATATTGATACCGTACTTTATGAAAGTACTTTCTTTGTGAACCGTACATTGTTCACATTGATTTAGTGGTTTCATTTTGTTTTTCTTCTTTACGTTCTATGAAAATACCGTTTGTCTGACTGTTTCGAAGAGCGATTAACGCTCCCCGTATCTTGTATGCAACAGGGTCGTTACCGACACTTTTCATAACGGCTGTTACATTGGTGCCGGGAACGAGTCCGAGATCCATTAATCGGCGCCTTTGTTGACCGCGGATTTTTCGTGATATTGCTACAACCTGCGCCTCTTCGCCTTCCTCTAACGACGATAGCGGTTGAAAATTATGTTGTACATCTTTAGTATGATGAATTGGTGTAATATGAATATGTCCTGCAAAGAGCGGTGCAAGAATACATTCGTTACCGTCTGCTTCAATTGTTAATCTTTCATCGTTTTGATCGATGATTCGAACCTGCATGCCGGGATGAAGTCCAAGGGCAACAAGTTGCGAGTATATTGCAGGAGGTTCGTCTTCTATATGAACGATTCGGCCATACTCTCCTTTTTTCAGTTTACAGATCGGTGTCTCGTGTTGTTTCATCACGGTACCTGATGATGAAGGTATCGGATCGCCGTGCGGATCGGTAAGCGGATTACCTAATTGTGCAGCGATCGCAGTTTCTTCATCGGGAGAAATAGCGTGCTCCTTGATTTCTGCCTCACTGTGCCAATCATTTTCATCCACTCCTGTCTGGTCGGCAAGATACCGTTCCCATAATCGATGAAGTCTGATAACACGGAGTGCATATGATCTGCCGGCATCGGTCAATGTGATATATCCCGTATGTGACTCAATGAGCCCGTGGATCATTAATTTTTCAGTCAATTTTGCGGTTCGGTCACCAGAGATAGCTAAATTGCCTGCAATACTGTGAAGCGTACAATCGGTGTCGTTATATTCACAATCGTAAATATGCTTCAACGCATCTTCAATAAGAATGCGTTTTGTATTCTTTCTGATACGGTTCCATCGTGCAAGAATACCTTTTTCAGGAAAGAACACAATAATGAACATCCCTATTATCAATATTGATATACTTAGCGCAGTGAGAGAATGGATCATGGTCTCCATAGAATTTCTTACTCTTCTATATCAACGAAAATATTTCGTGCAACCTGTCGACTAACGTACACATCATTTTCTAGAATTTGCACAAGCATCGAACCGTCGAATTCGACTATGTCAAGTACTTTTACCGGTGATTGAATCTGAATGCCGATCGATGCCATATGTTTTAAAAGCGATTGCGACGCATCGTTAACCCTAATAACTATACCGCTGTCATTGACCTTCAAATCCGCAAGTGACGGATGATCGTCCTCAACCATTTCACCGTTCTTAGTTGGAATCGGGTGACCGTGAGGATCGTGTTTCGGGTAGCCGAGTGCTTTATCTATTCTTTCCTCGAGATCCTCCGACATTATATGTTCCAGTTTCTCGGCTTCATCGTGTACTTCATCCCATGTGTAATCCAGAAATTCAACGAGGAACATCTCCCACAACCGATGGCGTCGTAACGTTCGCAGCGCCATTTTTTTTCCGCTCCTGGTCAGTTCTACCCCCCGATACGGCATATAGTTAATCAGACTCCGGTCGGATAATTTTTTTATCATATCGGTAACCGATGCTGCAGATACATTTAACGCGTCTGCAAGCGACGATGTGGTGACCTTGTCACGATCATTTTGCAGCTTATAAATATTCTTGATATAGTCTTCTACATGCGTAGACATTTAAATAATTTCTTTTAAATGGTGAATAATAAATTTAGATATATCTAAATATTATTATACGGTATTTAATGTGCATTGTCAAGTGTCTTTTTATGAAAAAACCCGTTATCGGGCTTTTAATGCGCGTTTTCCGTCAATTATGAGATCGGGGTCTATAACTATTAATCCGCGCTGGATGAGACTATTGAGTGAATGATCCAGTAAATCCGTTGGTATGACATTTTTAAAAAATCTTTTCAGCGCTTTCCGGGAGGAGGCAATAGAAATTTGAAGAAACCGTAATATGATATATTCAATAGCTTCATCGCGTTCGATTTTTATTGCATCGTCACACAAACGGGGATCCCATTTCTCGGGAGTGATCCATAGCAGCTCAGAGTTTTCCTGTCTGCTGCGAATAATTTTTAACTGTCTTCCGAGTGAATCGAGCGTCTTTGTTAATACACCCGCAGTATTTTTCCGTTTGTCGAGTATAGCCAGACGAATGTCCCGCCGCGTAGCCGGACCTTTATCATTTAAAAACGAGATGATCTCATTTTCGATTTTTGTATTTCGTTTCCGTTTTGATACGGTTCCGCGTTGTATTTCAGCACCGGTTAACCGGTACAACCTTACAAGAACATCGCGATATACAATGACGGGATGTTTGCCGAATATAACAACTTCAACAAATAGTTTTTGTTTGAAATACGAACGGAATGTCTCGTTGATCATTGCATAGAATGGGTCGTCGAGAGTTATTTTGTAACGGGTTGGTGAATGTATAGCACCGGAAACAGTTTGTATGAGCGATGGAAGGGAATCTTTTGAAATATGATATGTGTAGCATAATCCGGCGGTTTTTATGAACTCTCGTATTTCCTTCTCGTTATTCGGTGCAAGATCCGGGCGGAGCCGCCAGCGCTCCACCCGGTGTTGTATAAGTTCTTGTTCTGTCATTCTTTTAAAGGCAACTCTTTTTGTTCCTTGATTGCTTTTTCAAGTGAAGCTTCTTTTGTATAGAAGCGCTCCCATTTTTCACGCGGTGATTCAGGTGTTAACAGAGATACGACTATGAGTGTCAGAATCGAGGCGGCTGCTGCAGGCAGTACGATATATTCTTCACTGAGAATCGGTGCATCGTGTATAGAGCGTGATATAGAGTTTGCAATAGTGATTAATAAAGTGAATCCCATACCGGTTGCAATCGAAGCGACCCCTCCGGGGACGGTTACCCGTTTCCAGAGAAATGCAGCCAGCAGCGCGGGCGTTAAGCCGGTTCCGATCATAGTATATGCAGTGAGCGCCATTGCAAGGACGGTTTCGAATTGAGTAAGTAATGTATATGCCAGTAAACCGAGCGCAATAACCATAAGACGTTGAAACAATATAAGATTTTTCTGACTTGCTTCAGGATTGATAAAGCGCTGATAGATATCTCTCGTTAAATTCGTCGATGGTGTGAGGAGAAAACTGTTTCCGGTCGATGTAATTATTGCAACTGCAGCTCCGAATAAGAGCAACCCTCCCCATATCGGGAGCCCGACTTCCACGCTATTGCGCGCAGTGTGAAGGATTATACGTTCGGTCTCCGGACCGGTAAAATTGAAATAGCTGTTGGCGAAGATTGCCAACGATGCAATTGCCGTTTCGACGATTATCGTTCCTATGATCCACCAAATTACGGATGTTTTAGCAGCTTTTTCATTTTTTGCGGAGAAGAATTTTTGATACATACTCGACTCACCAAGCAACAGGAAAAAAGTCGGGAAGAAGATACCCATTGCCCAGATAAAAGAATGGTCTCCGAACACAGTAAAAAATGACGGGTCGAGTGTAGCGGTTAAATGTTCTGCACCTCCAACATGAATAAACACCACGGGTACTGCAATAAGCACCGCAATAGTTATAACGGAGCCGTTGATGATATCGACTGCCGTGATAGACATCATACCGGCAAAAGCGGTAAAAGTGACGATAAACATAGCGGTTATTATGATGCCCCATTTCATATCTATATCCGCCACGAGTTCGAGAACAAAACCTCCGCCGCGAAATTGATACCCGACGATCGTCGTATAGGCGATAACGATTGCGATAGTACCGAGTACCCGGGCCCATTTGTTATATCGCAATTCTAAAATATCGGGCACCGTATACTGTGCGATCCTTCTCACCCGTGCGGCAAGAAAGAAAACGATGATGATTCCGATCCAGGCGCCTGCCGCCATCCAGAGTTCCGAAAAACCGACTCGCGCTGCAAGTCCCGCCCCGGCAAGCAAACTTCCTGAGCCAATCCATGTACAGAGCAGCGTACCGACAAGCCGGTACGTAGGCACCGAACGTCCGGCTACCATGAAATCTTCCTGTCCCTTGACAAGAAAACTTTTTCGTATCGAGATGGACATAAGGATAGCCAGATAAGCAATGACAAACCAAAAGTATATCACGAAGAATCCCTTTCGTTTGGTGAGTATATATTCTGATTATTGTCCTTGTAAATTCTATTAAGATAAAGATTCGGGCACTCAATATCAAAATTTGTTATTGATTTCGTTTTTTTGTACACTACTTTTAAAGAGGCCACACAATGCAGAACGATCATAATGATGATTTTTATCCCCGGGATCGCACCTATCGTCTCGATCTAAAACGATGTATGGTGCGAACATGCGGCGGTGAACTTGCGGAATTAAGTTATTATGAACGGAATAACTGGGTAACGATCGAGTATAAATGCACCCGGTGTGAGAAAGAATTTACCGTAAAAGTCGAATCATAACCTGATCGGTATCCTGCCGTTTTGGAACAATTATATAGATAAATAGTATGATCCCCGTTGAACTAATAAAGAAAAAGAGAGAGGGGGAGGTGTTAACGCCCGATGAGTTGCAGAAGTTTGTAAATGGGTACGTTAACGGTGAAATTCCGGATTATCAAATGGCGGCATGGCTTATGGCGGTGTACTTCCAGGGTATGTCCGATACGGAAATGAAGGAATTTACCCGCGTGATGATTCACTCGGGAACGGTTATCGATCTGTCGTTTATTCCGGGAGTTAAAGTCGATAAACACTCGACGGGCGGGGTAGGTGACAAGGTATCGGTTATTCTGGCGCCGCTTGTCGCAGCATGCGGTATACCGGTCCCGATGATATCCGGACGCGGTCTGGGACACACGGGCGGCACGCTCGATAAACTCGAATCGATTCCGGGCTTTCGAACCGATCTTGATATCGATTCCTATAAAAAAACGATCGAAAAAATTGGCGTCGTGATGATCGGTCAGACAAAAGATATTGCTCCTGCCGATAAAAAGATGTACGCACTCAGGGATGTAACCGCTACCGTCGAATGTATTCCGCTCATTGCAGGCAGCATAATGAGCAAAAAGCTGGCCGAAGGAATAGATGCCCTGGTACTCGATGTGAAAACAGGCAGCGGTGCTTTTATGCGGAAGAAAAGCGAAGCGATAGAACTTGCAAAAACACTCATCAACGTAGGTGAATCGTTCGGAAAACGAACCATCGGATTTATTACCGATATGAATCAACCGCTCGGTAATGCAGTCGGCAACTGGCTCGAAATTGAAGAGTGTATACGGTGTATGAAAGGCAACGAAATTCAGGATCTTATGGAGGTAACCTACCGGCTTGCGGGTGCGATGATATACCTCGGTGGAAAATCCGGAAGTATTGAGGAGGGTGAGTCCGTCGCACGGGAAGCGATTGAATCAGGTGCTGCGTTTGAAAAATTTCTTCAACTGGTGAATGAACAGGGCGGTGATGTATCCTATATCGAAAATCCGACCAGGTATAAAAAAGCAGAATACAATAAAGAAGTAGTGTTGGGAAAGGAAGGATTTGTCAGTGAAATCGATAATTATGGTATAGGAATAGCCGGATTGATAACCGGCGCAGGGCGAAGAAAAATTGACGATTCGATCGACTATACTGCGGGTATTATAATACATAAGAAAATCGGCGACCGGGTTGGGAAGGAAGATCCAATCGCAACGGTATATGCGAACGAAAAGAAAAACGTTGAAGACGCTGTTCTTCGTATAACCGAAGCGTACCGGTTGAGTGATGATGCCGTTGAACCACGGCAATATATATATGGTATGGCCGATAAAAACGGATACTACGATTATTGATGGCCTCTTGCTCATAAAAAGATATATGTATATCTTCGGATATTCAACAACTGCAGACCATTACAAAAAGGAGAATAACTATGTTCGATTTGATTAAGAAAACCTACCTGGCCGGGCTCGGCCTTTTGAGTTTGACGACCGAGAAAGTCGAAGAACTTGTCGACGACCTAATAAAACGCGGTGAAGTTGCCGAGAAGGATCGCAGTAAGGCGGTAAATGATCTTCTCAATCGTGTGCAGGAGGAACAGGAGAAGCTGTTCAAGACAGTACGCGAATATGTGAAGAAGGTCGTACACGATATGGGATTGCCGACACGCGATGAGTATGTCGAGTTGCAGAAACGCGTTGAAGAACTTGAGCGCAAGCTAAACGCAATGCAAGACGATGATCCGACCGCTTAAAGTCTATAAAACATATAAACGGTTAGGACGGTATCGTCAGGTCATTTTTGTTCTGGCAAAATTCGGGTTCGATGACATAGTTGAACGGATCGGACCCGATATAATAACACGGAAGATAATCAGGCGGCGCGGAAGGAAAAAAGCCGAACAACCGACCGCCGAACGTGTCCGGCTTGCATTAACCGAACTTGGCCCGACATTCGTTAAATTCGGTCAATTACTGAGTACCAGACCCGACATCGTTCCGGAAGATTATATCCGCGAATTGGAAAAATTGCAGGACAAAGTCGAGCCATTTTCGATAGAAGAAGTCAAAGAAATTTTTCTCGATGAATTGGGCAAGGAACCGGAGTCGTTATATACACGCTTTGAGGAGACACCAATCGCTTCAGGATCGATTGCACAGGTACACCGCGCCACCCTTCCCGATGGGACGCTGGTCGCAGTCAAGGTACAGCGGCCGAAAATTCGCCGCGTCATCGAAACCGATTTAGATATCCTTCAGGAACTCGCCGCGATGTTTGAACGCCACATACCCGAGGCGCGGTGGTACAGACCCAGAGCATTGGTCGATCAGTTCTCTTCCACCATTCGTCGCGAGCTTGATTTTATCGCCGAAGGACATGCGGCAGAGCGGTTTCGGGTGAATTTCGAAAATATCGAAACGTTCTTTATCCCCGCCGTCTACTGGGATTATACATCCGAGAAAATTCTGACGGTCGACTATATCGACGGTGTAAAAATCACCGACGTGAAAGAAATTGAGAAAAGAGGATACGATAAGAAAAAAATAGCGAGCAACGGTGCACGTGCGATTTTAAAAGAAGTATTTGAAGATCGATTTTTCCACGGCGACCCGCATCCCGGTAATTTCTTCGTTATAGAGAATAGTGTTATTGCTGCCGTGGATTTTGGTATAGTCGGCCGGCTTGACGAGGAGACGGCTGAATATTTAAGTATGCTGCTCTATGCGGTGATCAATCGCGACGTCGATAAAGCAATACAGGTTTTCAAGATGCTGAACGTTCTTGAAGACGATACCGATATCAATCTTCTTAAATTTGATCTCATGGAGTTTGTCGATCGCTACTATGGACTTCCTCTTGATAAGATTGATGCCGAGAAAGTAATTGGTGATATGTTGAGGGTATTCAGAAGGCATAGAATTATCTTGCCGGTCAATCTTGCCCTTATGGGAAGAATGCTTCTTGTATCTGCGGGTGTCGGACAGATGCTCGATCCGAAATTTGATATGGTTGCCGAAGCAAAGCCATATGTCGAATCGTTTATGTACAAGCGTTTCGATCCGCGACGACAGGCACGCGAGCTTGTTAATCTGTTCGATCGGTTCAGGATGATGGTGAAAAAACTTCCTCAGGATCTTGAGGATATTGTTCAGAAATTGAAGCAAGGGAAGATGCTTGTTCAGTTGCATCACGAAGGTTTGGAAAAATTCATCCTCGAAATGGATCGTGCATCCAACCGGTTAACGTTTGGCTTGATAATTGCCGCTTTAATTGTGGGCTCGTCGCTCGTTATGCAATTGGAACGCGGTCCTATGCTTTTCGGGTTTTCGGTATTTGGCATTCTTGGATATCTCTTTGCTGCTGTGCTTGGATTGTGGCTTGTGATCGCAATTCTGCGGTCCGGCAAGATATGAGCTTTGACTTTTAGACAAAATTGTGCTATAATTCAGAAGATTTACAAATCCGGTATACACATTATGAAAACTGCAAAAAACATCCTGAAAAACCGTCCCGTCATAACGGTACAGGACGGCGACGCGGTGCAATCAGCGGCAAAAAAAATGGCCGATCATAATATCGGCGCCCTGCCGGTGCTCGAAAATGAACGGTTGGTTGGCATCTTTACGGAGCGGGATATTATCGGCAAAGTCGTTGCACCGGGTAAAGATATTACGTCGGTGAAAGTAAGTGATGTTATGACGCGCAATCTGGTATTTGCCTATGCCGATGATACAACCGATATATGCAGCTCAAAGATGAGAGGTGCAAATATACGACATTTGCCCGTTATAGAAGGCGAGCATCTCATCGGTATATTATCGATTCGCGATTTACTTGCCCATGATATGACCGAGAAAGAAGAGACAATCGAATTTCTTGAGCAATATATATATACCGTACCGCCCGGTATGGAAAAAAAGTATGAACATTGACAATAAATATACTGGAGTAACTTCGGCTATGGATGAAACAAAACAACGAATTATAAGTATTGCGGCGATTGTACTTTTCGGCGGCGGTTTGGCGGTTGCAGTTGCATTAATTTTGTTGGATATGTTAAAAATAATATAATTATATCCTTTTGCGCAGTACTTCCAGCATCTTCTCGTGGATTTTTCCGTTCGTGGCAAGTATGCGTTCAGAATCTGCACCGATCTGGTGCCCGTTAAAATCAGTTACTTTCCCGCCTGCTTCTTCGACGAGCAGCATTCCGGCGGCGATATCCCAGGGTTTGATAAATGCTTCCCAGAAACCGTCTCCATATCCTGCGGCAATGTAGCAAAGATCGATTGCGGCTGAACCGAGTCGCCGAACAGCTTGCGCTTCCATTAAAAAATCTATAAAGCGCTCGATAGTATTGCCGGGGTTGTTGTGAATATCGTACGGAAAACCGGTTATCAATATACTGTCGATGAGTTTTTCGTTCTCCGAAACATGAATTCTGCTTCCGTTTAAATAGGCACCTTTCCCTCGTTCAGCAGTGTAAAGATCGCCGGCGTTCGGATCAAAAACAGCGCCGGCAATAACGGCGTCTCTATATTCCAACCCGATTGAGACACAATAAATTGGTAATCCATGTGTAAAGTTTACGGTGCCGTCGAGCGGATCGATGATCCATCGATAATCCGAGGTATCATTGCTTTCACCGCTCTCTTCGGCGAGAATGGCATGGTCGGGATACCTGTTCTTAATTATGTCGACAATTATCTTCTCAGCCTGTTTATCGATTTGAGTAACGGGATCGATCGATGAACTTTTATTTTCTATCTTTAACGATTTGCCTTTACTTTCGCGGAGGAACTTTCCCGCCTCCGTTGCGGCATCGATTGCAGTTTGTAACATGAGTATTATTCGATCTTTAAATTAAATATTTCCGGTTTGTCGAGCAATCGCTTAATATACGATAGGAACCGGGGTATATCTTCTAAATTATTTTTCAGTATCGAGTAGATTTCCTGGTGGGTAACATCTGCATAAAAATGAGTTAAACGATTTCGATATCCGGCCATTGCTTTTAAATTGCTATCGGCAAATGATCGATCTACGATACCTAATTCTCCAAGTCGAGTTGCTACTTGCTTGTATTCTGTTATTCTACTACCCGGTATGCGCGTAAGGATATGGCTGCCGATATTTAAAATTCCTTCTAAAGCTCGCCTTAAATAGAATTGGGCCTTAACAAAGTTGTCTTCTTCTTGAAATAGTTCAAGTGGCAATTCTGCAAGAGATTTAAGCTTCTCATAGTCATGTTGAATACCGTCGATTCGAGGAATAATTGACTGTCGTTTTATTATTCGTGCTGTCATTTATTGATCCGGTCTAATATTGCGTTATCAAACATTGATAATATTGGTTTAAAGTCTGCATACAATAACATTACCTTTTCTTCATAATCGAGACGTTTGTCAGCGGAAGACTCGTAAAAAACTTGCCCGTGTTGTATTGCATCCATTGCAATTTCCAAACCGGCGCGTTGCAAAAATACGATGTCAATAGATTGTCCAGGGATCATATCGGTAAAAATATCAAAGATCTTAGTGTATATGTCGTTTGTGTTTCTCTGAAGCACAGATTCATCATAGAATACAATACCTATATCTATGTCGCTAAGCGAGGATGCCATCTTTTCCGCCGAAGATCCGAATAGATAAACGGCAAGTATTCCGAGTGACTCGAGCTGACTGCTGATTCTGTTTGATATTCTAGTTAACTCCATATTTTTAGATATCTGAAAAAATTTTCGTTTCTTTCTAATATATCAAATTTACCTCTCAATCCCAAAGACTTGTCTGTTTCAAATTTTTTTGTGAAATTGTATGTAAAATCATATATAAAATACACCCATATATAGTTTCGTATATGCATGAATAAATTAATTTCTCTTTATTTGCCGTCATTGTGTTTATTAATTACGATGATTACAAATGCACAGAAACCGTTATCGGTTGACGATCTAACATTTATTGTAGAGGATCGGACACGTGAGATCGGGTATACCAATAAAGAAGCAGGGCATTTTTACACCCTGAGCAACTCGCCTCATACAAGCGGTTGGCAGGGCTGGACGGTAATGGATGTACGGCTTTTGGACGATTATCACATTACCGTTAATTCGGACGATTTGCTTCGAAACCGTCATGATGCGAAAGTTTTTGTTGCGCCGCACAAACTGAGCCGGGTATACCCGTCGGGTGTTTCCGAGACCTTCTTCCTGCTTGATTCAATTGATGCATTCATCGTGGATGTAGAAGATGTGAAGGCAAGGGCAGCGGTATCGTTTCGTCCACGGTTTACACAATCGCATAACATTGACGATTATATAATAAAAGAGAACGACGGAGTTATTTTATTATCGTTAACCTCATATAATAAACGAAAGACAAAGCATCCCGGCTGGATTGCTGTTGCATCGAATGTTGAAGATGTTACTGTTCAGCCGTATACGCCGACGGATATAACACCGGACATAATAGACTCACGTTCGTTTGCTCCGGTCACAATTACCGTGGAAAACGCCGGGGAAAACCAACCGGTCCGGTGGATTATTGTTGCAGGCAGAACGCCTGATGAGGCAAAAGAAATAGCACGGTATGTTAAGCAAAACGGCGATGCGTTGATTGCCGGGCGCTCGCAGCGAATACAACATTTGTTGAATCATTCATACATACATACTTCAAATGATCGATTTAACCGGGCGCTTGCCTGGTCGCGCATTGCCCTGGATAAACTGATTATGAATCAAACCGGGACGGGTATTTATGCCGGGTTGCCGTGGTTTAATAATTATTGGGGAAGAGACACGTTTATATCTTTTTCCGGGGCAGTGCTTGTAACCGGTCAACTCGAAGCGGCGCGTGAAATTCTTCGCTCCTTTGCGGCTTTTCAGGATACGGATATTGAAAGTCAAACATACGGCCGTATTCCAAACCGTGTTACGACACAAGAGATTATTTATAACACTACCGACGGCACACCATGGTTTGTGCGGGAGCTTTGGCAATATTTCAAATATAGCGGCGATACATCTTTTGTAAAAGAGTTGTATCCGGTAGTGAAACGATCCATTCAGGGAGCGGTGAAAAATTTTGTAGATAAGTACTACTTTCTCACCCATGACGATGCCGATACGTGGATGGATGCCGTCGGTCCCGATGGACCGTGGTCGCCTCGTGGAAACCGCGCGGTGGACATTCAATATTTGTGGTATCGGCAATTAATGGATGGAGCCCTAATGGCGGATATTAGCGGCGACAGTGTGGCTGCGGGACAATGGAGAAAAATCGCCCAAACTCTCAGGAAGAATTTTAATGAATATTTTATCGGAAAGGATGAATATATCGTATACGACCGTCTTAAAAAAGACGGTACTCCCGATACACGGGGTAGACCGAATCAAATATTTGCATTCGATATGATCGACGATGATGAAGTGAGAAAGGCAGTGTTGGAAACGGTAATCGGTGAACTTACCTATCCGTGGGGCGTTGCCTCTTTGTCACAGTACGATGAAAACTTTCATCCATTTCATCACCACCCGCCATATTATGTTCCTGATGCTGCATACCATAACGGAATCGTTTGGACGTGGTTAATCGGACGCGTTATCGAAGCGGCGGTGCAATACGATTTGCAGGATATCGTTTACGGTGTGACCGATAATATGGTGTATCAGATACTTGAACGGGGAGGCGTTGGAACGTTTTCTGAATTGCTCGATGCATTCCCGCGTGACGGAGAGGATCAACCGGAATTATCGGGAACCTTTACACAAGCATGGAATCTTGCGGAGTTTATCCGCGCCGCATATCAGGATTACCTGGGAATTCGTATTAAGGCCCCGGCATCCGAAATTCATCTGAAACCGAAAATACCCGAAGAACTCGGAAATGTTGAAGCAATGATACCGTTCAGAGACGGGTACATTTTTACTTCGTACAAAAAAAACGAGAATAAAAGGAGCGTAAACATAGACGCTGTTTCAATGAATAAACCCGTGACCGTACATCTTCAGTGGGTATTGGACGGCGGTCTTGCATGGTGTGCAAAGGGAGTGCTCGAACCCGAGGGTACACTCACATTTGATTTATCTAAGGATGAGATAGTAATATCACCCGGAACTTATGCAGATTTCCGGCGCATTGAGAATGCATCGAGGAGAGCGGAGTTTGCCGGGTTAACGCTTGCATCTCCGGAGTGGAAGGAATACTGGACCTCTCTCAAAGGACCCGATTACCCGCTGCTTTCACACGACGTGGTGAAAAGAGACCGCGGCGATGCAATATTGTTGTACGATGTTGAAGACGATAGGTACGACGACCGTGGACTTGAAGGGACGTATGATTATCCGACTAACCCAAACTTTAAAGAGGGAATTCTCGATATTACCCGTTTTACGGTGTGGGGTGATGATGAGCATACCTACTTCCGCTTGCGTTTCAGAAACCTGCACGACCCGGGTTTTCATCCTCACTATGGTTTTCAGTTAACCTATGCGGCGATACTTGTCGACCGGGGAACCGATGGTAAGAGGATGACGGAAGCGGGCGCAAACTCGAATTTTGTTATCGAACCGGAGCTTGGAACGTTTGACCGTGCTCTGTACGTCGGTGGTGGTATACGGGTGGTAGATGCCGAAGAAAATATCTTATGCGAATATCTCCCGGCACCGGAGGATGTAATTAACCCGCTCGGGAATGTCCGAAACAATGAAATAACGTTTGCCATTCCGAACGCATATCTTGGTCAACCCGATGAGGACTGGCGGTATCTTGTGCTCATCGGCGCTCAGGATGATCACGGTGGTGCGGGAATCGGTGTGTTTCGTGACGTGCAGCGAACGGCAGGCGAATGGCACGGCGGCGGTAAGCAAGATCCCATCGATCCGAATGTGTATGATATAATATTTCCTCGTTAATACGTTGAAATTCCGGGAATGTAAAATTACCGTTTTGTGTTATAGTGAATGCAGTGGGGGTAATACATAAATAAGTCAGAACATATTAGCCAAAATAAATATGGAGGTATAGTATGCGTTCCACTATTGCAGTCTTTTCGATGCTCTTTCTATTTCTCATTTTTATAACCGGATGTGAGCGGGAAGAGATTGAAGAACTCATACCGGATGATCCGGTTCTTCCGGAAATAACAATTACAATTGAATCGGAAGACAGAATTCTTGTGGACGGAGAACCGATCGCAATTGAAGAACTTGCCGAACATCTTGAAGAATTAGTGCGGGAAGACGAAGCTCGTGCACATATTCATGCAGCTCCCGGAGTATCGCCTGAATTGATAAACGAGGTTGAAGAGATAGCGTCCGGCGTTGAAGGCCTTGAGATTCAGACTGATATCCCGGGTATGGAGCGTATGTAATCCGGCGGAAAAAGAAGAGGAAACCTACAGGGTGATCTGTTAGTTGTATTTTACGTATGGGCATAAGGTATGATATACCTTATGCCCATTAATTTATTTTACAGGTGAAACCCGTTCTACCGGTACCTCTATAGTGATAAACGGTACGTCTTCAGCAGTATGGCATGTATTACAGGCCTGCGTAAATGAGTTGAATGCACTCGAAAAAATATCCCGGTTCTGCGCAGAAATTGCCTCCTGCATTTCAGGTATATCGTTGTTGAGGAATCTTGCAGCCGATTCCGCTCGTCCGGGTCTGCGTTCGATGCCATCCTCAATAATAATTTCATGATAACCTCTCAAATATGAAACATTCTATTTGGAATATACTAAAATATTTATAATATTTTAAACTGGGGGTACATATACGACAAAATAGTAACGATCAAAGAAATTCTCTATGCCGCTGTCCCGTGACCGACTTAAATTATATACGAAGCTGAAACAAAAAAAATACCGTGCGTTACAAAAGCAATGTATCATTGAAGGAGTTCGTGCCTTACGCGATATTATCGCCGCGGATGATGAGGGAAAATTCATTGATGCAGTGCTTTACACTCCCGATTTTTTAACCACCGACGTACACGAGAAGTTGCTCATTACTGTTCGCGATCGGGGAGGAAAGGTATATGAGGTTTCAACTCAGGATATCAAACGTCTTACGGATACCGTCACCGGCCAAAATGTAATCGGTGTTGTCAATCAATGGAGTACGACGGTCGATACGATCATTCATCAATCGGCGCCGCAATTGGTCGTTGCTGCGGATAATATTCGGGAACCTGGAAACCTTGGTTCGTTAGTCAGAACGTGTGATTGGTTTGGCGTCGATGCATTATTGCTGGGCGCCGGCACGGTCGATATCTGGAACCCGAAGGTACTTCGGACTACTGTCGGGAGTATGGTGCATGTACCGTTTGTTGAAGATGTCGACCTTTGGAGGGAACTCCCGGCGCTTCGATCTCGCGGATACTTTATCTGCGGTACATCGATTCACGGAGGTTCGTCGATCGAGCATATCATACCACCGATGCCGGTAGTATTGATTTTCGGAAATGAAGCGGAAGGTATATCGGATAGGTTATTGGATATAATCGACGATCTGATTACAATTCCGAAATACGGAAGGGCGGAATCTCTCAACGTTGGCGTCTCCGCCGGTGTAATTCTTTCTGCAATTCGCTTTCATTCGTCAAAAAACTAATCAAGGAATAGATATTTATGTTTACTACCATTTTGGGAATAAAGGTAGGTCATTATACCGATGTCAACGCAATGACCGGCTGCACGGTAATATTGTGTCCATCAGGCACGGTCGGTAGTTGCGATATACGCGGCAGCGCTCCGGGAAGCAGAGAAACGCCGTTGCTCGATCCGGAAAAAACAATGAACCAGGTAAATGCCGTATTGCTTACCGGCGGCAGCGCTTTCGGCTTAGCAGCGGCGGAAGGTGTAGTGAATTATTTAGTTGAAAAAAATATCGGCTATGAAACACCATGGGTGAAAGTCCCGATAGTACCCGCAGCCGTGGTGTTTGATTTGAATGTCGGCGATAAGCTGGTATACCCAAAGCCGGAGGATGCATACAAAGCATGCAAAGCTGCAACGGACGGAAGCATAGAACGCGGATCGGTGGGTGCAGGAACAGGCGCCACCGTAGGTAAATGGATGGGTCCGCAATACTGGATGAAAGGAGGGGTTGGAGTTGCAGAAATTAAATATAACGATCTGATCGTTTCTGCAATTGCCGTTGTTAATGCAATCGGCGATGTTTATGATGCGAATGGAAATATACTCGCCGGCGCACGTCATCCCGATGGTGGGTTCTGGGCAGAGGTCGACCCCGATGCGAGATTCGGGGGAATACCGCTTCCGTTAAATACAAATACGACGCTTGTCGTCGTCGCCGCCAACGCAAAGTTGAGTAAAATGGATGTGTACAAAATGTGCCGCAGGGCGCAAACCGGTATGGCAAGAGCTATCAAACCCGTTCATACGTCGCATGATGGAGATTGTGTGTTCGGATTGGCAACCGGTGTGGTAGATATACAAATAGATTATGCAGCGGAAATGGCTGCGGAGGCGACCGCAGAAGCTATACGGGATGGAGTACGATCCGCCGTGGGGAACGAAGAGATTCCGGGTATGAAATAATTGTTACATTATATGAGAAACTTTTCCTTCCTCTGTGCATCTATATGAGTAGTTGATGATTTTAAGAGACGCCGCTTAACAATCGACGAACACATGGATCCATCAATAATCGAAAAATTACGTAACGGCAATGAGGAAGCACGGACCGAGTTTTATAAACAATACCGGCAGCAAATATATGTATATTGTTATCAATTGCTCGGAAACCGTTCGGATGCCGAAGATACCGCTCATGAGACATTCATAAAAATATTTAACGGTATCAATAGTTTACAGTCGGCAGCCGCATTTCGATCATGGGTTTATAAAATTGCAAGAAACGAGTCGTTTCAATTGATCAGGAAAAAACGACCGCTTGCGCTTTCTCATAAACTGGAATATTTGGAAAAGGACTCCGTTGAAAATTCTGTAGAATCCGAAGATATTGCACATATTGTACGAAGAGCAATAGATACATTGAAACCCGAGTTCCGGGAAGTGATTTTATTAAGGGAATACCATCATCTGTCGTACAAAGAAATTGCAGATGTTATGAAAATAACGACCAACGCGGTGAAGACGAAATTATTCAGAGCACGAAAAAATTTGTTAAAAAAATTATCACCATATTTTGGAGGGATATAAGACAATGTTATGCGAGGAAATCCAAGAACGGATAAGTGAATTGATGGATGCCGAGCTGGACGATAAGGAAAGCATACCGGTATACCGTCATCTGAGCGAATGTCAGACGTGCCGCTCATTTTTCACTTCATTTCAAAAAATGAGGGAAGCGGTTCAATCGATTGCCTATGAGGACACACATGCAGACGATTACGGAACGAAGAATGAGTGGTGGCGGAACTATATACGGGTACCGTTGCCGGCAGCAGCGGTGTTTATCATGCTGTTCATTACGGGAATAATCGGAACATCTATGCATTTATTCCAGAGTGACGACCCTTACGTCTCGGGTGAACATCGCATAATATATATTTCGGAATATCCGGAAATAGAAATACATCTATTAACCGATAGAGAATGAGTAAAACGAGTCGATATATATTTTATTGGATTGTGATCATTTCGATAGCCGGATGTTCCGGAAGAGATGAGAACGGTAAAGCGGCAATTGATGAGCCCGAAGTTGCGGCGGAGCGGGATACGTTCTTTCTTGCCGTCGAGGAAATGCCGCAAATCATCGGCGGTATAGGATCGATTCAGGAACGGTTACGATATCCGGAGCTTGCCAAGCGTGCCGGCGTTGAAGGTGTGGTATATGTATATGCATTTATCGATGAAGAGGGACAGGTTGTAAGAACGGAAATAGTAAATGATCCCGGCGCCGGACTTGGCGAAGCGGCGGCAACGGCGGTTTCTCTGGCAAAATTTAAACCCGGAAAACAGCGAGGTCAACCGGTCCCGGTGCGCGTTTCCATTCCGATCCATTTTCGACTTGCCAGACAAGATGTTGCTCATAGAGAAAAAATTGTCGAGATCCTTGAAGGTCCGGATGATTTTGAGGTATATATTACCTATCCTCCGGAAGCTGCCAACAATAAACTGGAAGATGAAGTGCATGCAGAGGTGACACTCGATGAGCACGCCCGTGTAATCGGAATGCGGATATTATCGGATACTCATTATGATTTTGCCGGGGCAGTTATGGAAGCCGCATTGCAATATCCTTTTTCTGAAAGGGAAGAGTTTCGCGGAATAGAGGGGCAACAAACAATAGTAATTAGAGTTCGATTCACATTAAAACTACTTAATCAATCACCATAACCGGAGGTGTAAAATGAACAATAATGTTATTTTGTTTATCGCAATTTTCTCTTTATTGTTAATCGGACTTGCCTGTGATAAGGACGTAACAACCGACACGATCGTCGAACCGGATAGAGAGATGCCGTCATTCGATTTTGATATTCCAATGAAGCTTGAAGGCGACGACACTTATTACGTTGCAGTTGAAACGATGCCGGAAATCATAGGCGGCATCGTATCGATTCAGGAACGTATTCGATATCCGGAGCTTGCGAAGCGGGCCGGGATAGAAGGGACCGTCTTTATATATGCATTTATAGATGCCGGGGGAACCGTAGTGAAGACTGAAATCGTAAACGATCCGGGCGGTGGATTTGGTGAAGCGGCAGCGAGCGCTGTCAAAGAGGCAAAATTCAAACCGGGAGAGCGACACGGTCAACCGGTTCCCGTGCGGGTATCGATACCGGTTATGTTTCGATTGGCTTCTTGATATGTCTTTTAAAAAACCCCGCACTAAGGCGGGGTTTTTCTTTCCGAATACATTTTCTTTCCGAATACGCTGTCTCATTTGAGATAAGCATTAAAAATACCTATATTACACTGTTTTGTGATGTTCACCATATTATTAATGAAAGGTTTTACATAGTTGCGAAAATTGGTCGGCGGGATGCGGCATCTGAAGCTATGGGTGGAGTCATTTGCCGCAAAACCGTATGCATTGTGGGCTTTGTTTTTTATTGCATTTGTTGAGGCATCGTTCTTTCCCATACCACCCGATGCTTTGCTGTTAGCGCTTGCAGTAATGTACCCGAAAAGATCGTATTTGTTTGCAGTGGTATGTGCAATCGGTTCGGTCTCGGGTGCGTTTTTAGGTTATTATATCGGGTACGCTTTATTTGAATTGATCGGTTCCCGAATACTCGAATTCTATGGTGCAATGGATCATTTCGAGGCAGTCCTGATTAGATATCGCGAACACGGGTTTCTCGCTATCGTGTTTGCGGGGTTTACACCGATACCGTTTAAAGTATTTACAATCGCGGCGGGGTTTAATTTGACCATACCGCTGGGAACACTCGCACTTGCATCGTTGATCGGCAGATCGTTGCGGTTTTTTCTTGTAGCTACTTTTTTCTATTTTCTCGGACCGCAAATTAAAATCTATATCGATAAATATTTCGATATTCTTGCAATAGCTTTTATGCTGCTCCTCATCGGTGGGTTTATCGTCGTCCGATTTTTACTCTAACGACAGTTAAACGAATATTATGACAGACATTAAGTGTATAATTGTTGAGGTATGCATCTTTTCGAAAAATAACGGCATACCCCACTATCTATTATTAAAACGCTCGACCTCGGATACACTCTATCCCGGTATCTGGCAGATTATCACCGGCGGTATCCGGCCGAATGAAAAAGCATACGAGACGGCATATCGTGAGGTGCGCGAAGAGACAAACCTGACACCGTTTCGCTTTTATGTCGGGCCGCATATAAGCTCATTTTACGATGCGGAAAACGATGCCGTCCATCTTGCCCCCTTGTTTGCCGCTGAAGTGAAACACGGTGAAGTGACGAAATTATCCTCCGAACATGAAGCACACCATTGGTGCTTGTATAAAGAAGCACAAGAATTGCTTGTCTGGCCGGGACAAAAGCAAGGCCTGGACATTGTCCATCGATATATCGCCGGTGAGGAGGAGGCGGGACAACTTCTTGAAATTTCGGAGAAACTTTCATTAAAAAGTAAAGTATCGAATAATTCCGCAAAAAATTCGTAATGTATGTTACATTTTAAAATAAGGAGAATAAAGTGAGTTTACTTGTTGTAGGTTCTATTGCATTGGATACGGTCGAAACTCCAAACGATAAAGCCGTAGAGATTCTCGGCGGATCCGCTACATTTATATCATCCTGTGCACGGTATTTTGTACAACCGGTACGATTGGTTGGAATTGTCGGGAGCGACTTTCCCCAGGAACATCTTGATTACCTTAAAAATTGCCGGATCGATCTTGAAGGGTTGCAGATACGAAACGGCGAAAAAACATTTCGCTGGGGAGGTAAGTATGATGAGCATCTCAGCGGAAGGGATACGCTCTTTACCGAATTAAATGCATTTGAAACGTTCGATCCGGTTATTCCCGAACCGTACCGTCAAAGCGATTATGTGTGTCTCGGCAATATCGACCCGGGATTACAGCTTCGGGTACTCGACCAGATTAGGGGACCGAAAATGGTGGTAGGCGATACGATGAATTTCTGGATCAAGGGGAAAAAAGATGAGCTATTGAAAACCATAAAACGCCTGGACGTGTTTATCTTAAGCGACTCGGAAGCGCAGATGCTTTCGGGAACGAAAAATCTTTTCGCGGCAGGTTCGAAAATAATCGAAATGGGACCGCCGACCGTTGTTATCAAAAAAGGCGAGCACGGTGCGTTGCTGATGACAAAAGATGCAATGTTTACCGCACCGGCTTATCCGATCGAGGCAGTGTACGATCCGACCGGTGCAGGCGATGCGTTTGCAGGCGGATTTCTCGGCTGGATTGCGAAAACCAGAGATCATTCGTTCGAGAATTTAAAACGTGCAGTAATCTACGGCAATGTCATGGCATCGTTCTGTATCGAAAAATTCAGTGTCGATGCGATCAGAAATCTTGATGAAACGGATATCAGTGAACGGGTGAAAACAATACATGAATTGTCAAAATTTGAACCGGTATAGGAAACTCTATGCGTGCGATTGAGTGGGACGGAAAAGAATTTAAACTCCTCGATCAGACGAGGCTGCCGCAAACGATTGAGTATATTAAAACCGGTGATTACCGTGTGATCGTCGAGGCAATAAAACGTTTGTCGGTTCGCGGCGCCCCTGCCATCGGCATCGCTGCGGCATTTGCTCTCGCTTTTGCTTCAAAGAAGATTGTATCGTCGTCCCGTAGTACGTTCTTGAATGAACTTGATCGCATTGCATCGGAGATCGAGTCCGCCCGTCCCACAGCAGTTAATCTCCGGTGGGCCGTTCAACGGATGATGAAACGTGCGGGCAGCATCCAGAAGGTATCCGGTATTCCGGAGGCAATGCTTCACGAAGCGGAACGCATTCGACTGGAAGACATTCAGATGTGTAAACAAATCGGCTTACACGGTGCACAACTTTTACCGGACTCGGGAGGAGTGATAACGCATTGCAACACGGGCGCACTCGCAACGGGAGATTACGGTACGGCGCAAAGTGTTATTGTGACTGCGATCGAGCAAGGGAAAAAGTTGCATGTGTATGCTGGCGAGACACGGCCGCTATTACAAGGAGCGAGATTAACGATGTTTGAGTTGGAGGCGAGAGGAGTGAATGCAACGCTTATCACGGATAATACCGCTGCTTTTGTGATGAAGCAAGGGAAAGCAAATCTCATAATTACCGGCGCCGACAGGATTGCAGCGAACGGCGATACCGCAAACAAAATCGGCACCTATGGTCTTGCAGTTTTAGCGAACTATCATAGCATCCCTTTTTATGTTGCCGCCCCGACAAGTACGATTGATCCGGATTGTCCCGATGGCAGCGCAATTCCGATTGAAGAACGGAATCCGGGAGAAGTCACTCATCCGTTCGATGTACAGATAGCGCCCGATAACGTGGATGTTTATTCTCCTGCATTCGATATTACTCCTCACCATTTGATTACCGCGTTCATAACCGAACATGGTGTGGTATCGCCGCCATTTAAAGATAATTTTAAAAAACAGACCGATCCCGGAAAGGTTAATCAACCGGTATGATAATAAAGGTTGACGCCATTGTACTTCGCTCTTTAGATTACCAGGAGAGCAGTAAGATTCTAACGATATTTACACGTGAACAGGGTGCTTTGAGCGTGATTGTGAAAGGTGCACGCCGTGCGAAAAATAAATTCGGAGCATCGCTCGAACCGCTGGCGCATATAAATGCCGTCCTTTACATAAAAGAAACCAGAGAGTTACAGTTGCTGACCGAGGCAGAACTTATCTCGTCATTCCCGAAAATCCAATGTGATTTTGAAAAGTTGTTTCTATCCCTCTCGATTCTCGAACTTGTTTATGTTGTAACCCGTCACACCGAACAAAACGAGTTATTATTCGATCTGTTAAAAGAAACACTGGAGACTATTGAAAATGCAACTAAATCGGTTGTATTGCTGTTTTATTATTTTGAGGTACGTGTTATCGAATTGCTCGGTTATCGACCTTCAATTGAAGGATGCGCATCGTGTAATAAGAGTGTACAGGATTTATTGCAGCAGGGGGCAAAGCGCGCACTGTTTGAGTTCATGAGAGGATCCTTTCAATGTGAATCATGCTTCCCTTTACAGGACGCCGAATTTCCCGTCGATGTAAGAGCGATAGCACTATGGGAACAATTGAGCCGTTTAAACGTCAAAGAAATCAAGGAGCTTTATTTAAACACTGATGTACAGGGCGATCTTGATCGGATAATAACTATGTATCTGGAACACCATCAACCTGAAATGCGTAAACTGCGTGCGAAACAGATGTTTGACGCTATTCAAAATCAATAACAAAGAATTTGATATTTTATAATATACGAAGTATTTTATGGGCATTATAATTAATTTTCATTCGGTAAAAGGAGGGGCTATATGAATGCAAAGTCGGTGTTAGCCGCAGTGATATTGATAGGTCTGGGAATAGTATTCGGCGTCATCTTAGTTTCCAGTTTTAATTCGCTTGATCAGAGTTATGCGTTGACAAATCCGAACGTCGTTATCGGTGTTCAGGATAGGGGCGACCGGAATATAAATATTGATCCACATGCGCTTAGTGAAGCGTTTATTTACGCAGCTGAGCTGGCTGTTCCTACGGTGGTAAATATAACCGTGACGGCTACTCGGGAATCCGGACGGACGCCGAGATGGTTTGAAGAGTTTCATCGCTTTTTCGGTCCCGATTTTGAACCGCCGGAAAACGAATCAAGACGCCGGCCGCGGCAGGGTTCCGGATCGGGTGTTATCGCCACGTCAGACGGGTATATTATTACAAATAATCACGTCGTTGCAGGTGCCGATAGAGATGGTATTAAGGTTACTCTCAACGACAGACGGGAGTATACTGCGAAGCTTGTCGGCACTGATGAAAACACCGATCTTGCCGTTATAAAAATCGATGCGGAAAATCTACCGGCAGCAGATTTCGGCAACTCGGATGAATTACGTGTCGGTGAATGGGTTCTGGCTGTCGGCAATCCGCTGCAACTTACTTCGACAGTAACGCACGGAATTGTCAGCGCACTCGGACGCGGTGGGTTGCGGGTTATCGATCGTCAATATGGCATTGAAAACTTTATTCAAACAGACGCTGCTATTAACCCGGGAAACAGCGGAGGTCCTCTGGTGAATCTGCGCGGCGAAGTTATCGGAATTAATATTGCCATTGCTACAACAACTGCCCGGTTTCAGGGATATGGATTTGCTATCCCTGTCAATCTTGCCAGGGTTGTTGTCGAAGATATAATCCATCATGGACATGTCCGGAGAGCACATCTCGGTGTACAGATTGATATGATAGATGAAACAACCGCAAGGGCTTTAGGAA
Organism: Ignavibacteriales bacterium; assembly: GCA_003562775.1. Lineage (GTDB taxonomy): Bacteria > Bacteroidota > Ignavibacteria > T3Sed10-11 > T3Sed10-11 > T3Sed10-11. The sequence continues at coordinate 42,882 of PWTU01000339.1, read as the reverse complement.
TGGATAAAGTCGCGGGTGTATTGGTGCAGGAAATATTAGACGGTAGTCCGGCTGAGCGGGCCGGTTTACAGGCGGGTGACGTTATTTTAAAGGTTGACGGTAAAGAAGTAAATCAGCCGAACGAACTTCAGATGGAAATCGCCCGGCGGCGACCGGATACCGAGGTGGTAATTAAAATTTTGAGAAACGGCAGAGAACAGGATATTAATGTTACGCTTCAAACGCTTGGAGAGGATGCGCAGATCGCGGAAGAACGATCAACACGCGAAAGCCGGACCCCGGAACCGGTTGAACCCGAAACCGTGGATATGGAAAATCTGGGATTAACGCTGCGTCCGCTCGACCGCGACACACGGGAACAGCGGGACGTGCAATCTGGTGTGCTTGTTGATAATGTTGAACGCTTTAGCGTCGCCCACGAACGAAACATCGTTCCCGGCGATATCATTGTCGAAGTAGATCGTAAACCGGTGAAGGATATATCGGAGTTCAAATCGATTATCGACGGGAAAAAAGCGGGCGATGCGCTTATGATTCGCGTGAAAGGACCCGACGGGAATTTCCGGTTTGTTGCACTAAGTATTCCGACAGAACCGAGTTAATTATGAGCAAAGAAGCGTTGAAGGCAACAGAAGATTTTATTAAAAAACTAAAATAAAAAAATTGACACTTAATCAAACAATTCGTCTCGCCCATTGAAGGACTTCCGGGCGGGACGTTTTTATATGTAAGGAGTTTTCGTGATACGCTATCTCACTGCCGGGGAATCGCACGGACAAGCGCTTGCAGGCATTCTGGAAGGAATGCCTGCCGGACTTGAAATTGAGGCATCCTATATCGATCATCAACTCAAACGACGTCAGCAAGGATACGGACGGGGAGGAAGGATGAAGATCGAGAACGATCAGGTGAGGATTCTGTCCGGTGTACGGTATGGGAAGACCCTTGGCAGCCCCATAGCTCTTATTATAGAAAACCGCGATTGGAAAAATTGGCTCGAAATAATGGCGGTCGAAGGTGAACGTCCCGTCGATGTTGATTATATCGGTGTTGTACGGCCCGGACATGCAGACTATAGTGCGACAACAAAATACCGGTATGACGATGTCAGGAATGCAATCGAAAGGGCAAGCGCCCGTGAAACAGCGATGCGTGTAGCATTGTGTACGATCGCCCGCAAGTTTCTTGAAGATGTTGGGGTTTTCATCGGCAGCCATGTTATTCGTATAGGCCCGGCATCGTACGAATCGCGGGATGATATCGATGGAAAAATCGGTGAGTGGACACATGCAAGCTGCGGTGCATATAAAGTGACGGAGGAAGCGGATAAATCGGAGGTTCGGATTCTGTCGCCCGATGTGAGTGAACGGGCAATCGATGCTATAAAGGAAGTAAAAAAAGCCGGCGATACGCTCGGTGGAGTATTCGAGGTACTGGTGACAGGTGTGCCGTCAGGTCTTGGAAGTCATGTCCATTATGACCGGAAAATAGAAGCCCAGTTGTCACAGGCGATAATGTCGATACCGGCGGTGAAGGCTGTCGAAATAGGGGAAGGGTTCGGGAATGCCGGGAAACCGGGTTCGGAAGTCCATGATCAAATGTATCCCGGTGAGGGTGGTTCGGTAAGAAGAAAGACCAACAGATCAGGCGGGATTGAAGGGGGGATAACTGTTGGTGAGAATCTTGTGATGCGTGGATTCATGAAACCTATTGCTACGCTAATGAAACCGCTTCACACTGTGGATCTTCAAACGGGTAAGGCAGTCGATGCCCGACGCGAGCGGTCGGATTTTTGTGCAGTACCCGCCTGTTCGGTGATAGGTGAGGCGGTTATTGCCCCGGTAATTGCGAATGCCTTTGTTGAAAAATATGGAGGTGATTCGATTGAAGAGATACGGGAGAGATATAAAAATTCTTGATGAATTTGGATTTTTATTGACAAAACCGCCAATTTATGCTATATTTCTATATTTAAGCGAATTTTATCTTTATCAAGTAAACAGGAGTCGGTTTTTCACTTAAGTGGAGGAGATTTGTCTTCAACAATCCAGATGGCAAACATAGGGTAAACGGGAAGTTAAACGCAAAGGTGCTCATTCTCAATCATGATTATCAACCGATGAGCATCTGCACGGCGAAGAAAGCAATTATTTTGCTTTTTCTGGGTAAAGCTGAACTCATTGAAGCACATGATTCAAAAGTCGTTCGCTCGGTTTCGTCGTCAATGCCTTTTCCGAGCATTGTACGATTGTCGCTGTATGTACGCGTTCCGATCAAAAAGATCATCCTCTCACGAAAAAATATCATTCGGAGAGACGGAAACGCGTGTCAGTATTGTGGTAGATCGCACGTACCGTTAACGGTGGATCACGTCGTTCCGAAGGCGCGTGGCGGAGATGATACGTGGGAAAATCTTGTTACTGCTTGTGTTAGATGTAACAATAAGAAAGGTGACAGGACTCCGGAGGAAGCAAATATGCAGTTACAAAAGAAACCGGTACGTCCGAATCACGTGACATTTATTCGGCATTTCGTCGGGAAAGTGGATGAAAGATGGAAACCGTATCTCTATATGTAATGACGATGCCGAACAAAGTATTTCTCAATATTGCAGGATATTATGACGAATCAAGCGACGCACCAGAAGCGAATAATCTTATCCGGTATGCGCCCCACCGGAAAACTTCATCTCGGACACCTTGTCGGTGCTCTTGAAAATTGGGTACAACTACAAACGGAATTTCAGAATTATCATCTCGTTGCCGATTATCATGCATTAACGACCAATCCGGATTCGTCGAAGATAACCGGATACACGATTGATATGGTTATAGATTGGCTCGCGGCCGGTATCGATCCCGGAGTAAGTCCGATGTTCAGACAATCACAGGTAAAAGAGCATGCTGAATTGCATTTAATATTCTCTATGTTAATTACCACGGCGCGGCTGGAGAGAAATCCGACGTTAAAGGAACAGGTGCGCGATCTGCGGCTCGAGACCATTGCATACGGACATCTTGGGTATCCGGTATTGCAGGCGGCTGACATTTTACTGTACCGGGGAGAAGTTGTTCCGGTTGGTGAAGATCAAATGCCGCATATTGAAATTACCAGAGAGCTTGCACGCAAATTTAATGCTCAATACGATGAAGTATTCCCTGAACCCGAAGGACGGCTCACTGAATTTGCAAGATTGCCGGGATTGGATGGGAAGCGGATGAGTAAGTCGGTCGGCAATACCATATTGCTCGCCGATTCACCTGAAGAGATAAAAAAGAAAATGCGCACCGCCGTTACCGATCCGCAAAAAATCCGGAGAAACGATCCGGGGAGACCGGATATTTGTCTTGTCTTTACGTATCATAATAAGTTCAATCTCGAAGAAGTTCCGGAGGTGAGATCGGGATGCGAATCGGGATCGCTTGGATGCGTCGAGTGTAAAACCCGGTGTGCGGATAAAGTCATTGAAACGCTTACACCACTGCGTGAAAGACGATTATATTATGAAGAGAATATAACCGAAGTAAAGGATATACTTCACGAAGGTGAAAGGAAAGCGCGGGCGAAAGCGCAGGAAACAATGCAGGATGTTCGTAAAGCGATGAATATGGGAATTGTGGGTGATTGATGATTTTTTCAAAACATTGTTGAATAACTATTGAAATGTGTCTATGCCCACATTATCAATGTTTTATGGTATCATTATTTATATGTTTCATTTTGATGATAAAAAGCATCATCTACCACACATACACGCACATTACGGTGAACAATCTGCTGTAATTGAAATAAGTAGTGGTGAGGTTCTTGGCGGGGAACTTCCAAAAAATAAGATGAAATTGGTGCAAGCGTGGGTAGAAATACACAAAGAAGAATTGACGGCTAACTGGAATCTTGCATTAGAAGGACAGCCATTGTTTAAAATTGAACCACTAAAGTGAGGTGCTTATGGTTAAGGTAGTATCTGTAGAACCCAGAGAAAACTACATTTTGTATGTCACACTTTCCAATGGAAAGAAGGGTGAATTTGATGTCTCTCCCTATTTAGATAAGGGAATATTTGAAGAGCTGAAGGATATGAACTACTTTAAATTAGTAAGACCGGCGTTCGGGGGTATAGTTTGGCCCCGTGATCAGGGGTTCAGCGCTGATACTATCGAGGTGGAAATGAAAGAGATAACCCCATCAAGCGTCTAATTTTTGACAAATTTACATACTACCGTTATGTACAAAATAAAACTCCAAGATTTTGAAGGTCCGTTCGACCTTCTTTTGTTTTTTGTGAAACGGGATGAGCTCGATGTCTATGATATCCCTATTGCACGAATAACAAAAGAATTCTTAGAGTACATACAGATTATGCGGATGCTTGATCTGGATACCGCGGGTGATTTCATTGTCATGGCATCAACGCTGATGCAGATTAAGGCGCGGATGCTTTTGCCGAAAGATGAAAACGCCGGGGATGAAGAAGAAGATCCCCGCGCCGATCTTGTACGGCGGCTGCTCGAGTATAAACGTTATAAGGAAATGTCATTCAAACTCGCTCGATTGGAAGCGCGTCAGACGAAATTGTTCAACCGCGCGAACTTTAAATACGACGATCGCGAATTTGAGGAAGATGAAGACGAAGATATACTGAAAAACGTTACGCTTTTTGATTTAATTGCTTCGTTTAAACGGGCAATCGACAAGATGCCCCGGATCAAACATCACCACATTGAGAAAGTTCCGGTTACGGTAGAAGAGCAAATGAAGTTAATTTATAAAAAATTGGAAAAAGAAGGCAAGCTTGATTTCTACCGGCTTATATCAAATATGCGGCGGATTGAAGTTGTCGTAACCTTTATTGCGCTGCTCGAAATGGCGCGGTCAAACCGGATTTCCTTTGAACAAAAGATCCCTTACGAAGATTTTATTATTCTAAAAAAGGCGTCGTAGAAATTGTGAGTATGGATAATCAAACAAATACAAAATTGAAACATATTGTCGAAGGATTGATTTTTGCAGCCGATGAGCCGCTTACCCATAAGCAAATTCGTGAATTAGTCGAAGGTGAATCGACGAATGGTTCGCCGAACTCCTCCGGCTTGACGCCGCAAAAAATTCAATCACTGATCGATGAACTCAATAACGATTACGACCGGCAATCGAGACCGTACCGCATACAGGCGATAGCAGGCGGATACATATTTGCCACCAATCGGGAAGTTTCATTGTATGTCGGGAAACTGCACAAGGAACAATCGAAAAAGCGGCTTTCTCAAGCCGCCCTTGAAACACTGGCGATTATCGCCTATAAACAACCGATAACTAAGGTAATCCTGGAAACTATCCGGGGCGTTAATTCGGATTATATAATAAAATCGCTTCTCGAGAAGGATCTTATAACGATTGTGGGAAGAGAGCCGACGGTCGGCCGTCCGCTGCTGTACGGAACTACAAATCGTTTCTTAATGCACTTTGGCTTGAATTCCATCAATGAACTTCCAAAACCCCGCGAGATCGATGAATTAATCGGTGAAACCGAACTCGAGGTGGAAAAACGCCTGATGGATTTGGAAAAACAAAGGCAGGAAGAAGATGAAAAAGAAACACAGAAACGGGAGCGTAAACCGCATCCGCTTTCGGAGGGTGCAACGGCAAAAATCATTCCGCTCAAACCGGATTATCGACCGGTGAGAAAGAAAGAACCTGAAGTTAAAGATGAACCCGAAATCGAAACGACACAGGTAACTGAAGAAGTCGAAGAGCAGAATCGTCACGAACAAGCACCGGCTGAAAAAGAAACGGATGAAACGCAAGAACATAAAGTTGAAAAACAGATTGCTGAGTCTGATCAACCGGAACCTACTGAAGAGCCGGTAGAACAGGTTGATCAAGTTGAGGAAACCGGTACGATTGATGAATCGATTGAGGAACCGGTTGGAGTATCGAATAATAATGAAGAAACCGTTCGGGAAGAGACTCCCGAAGAAATGCATATTGCGCGAGCGGAGCAAAAATCCCGACGAGGATGGAGACATTGGAAAAACAAAGTAGCAAAGATAGTAAAGAAGATTTTCGGTTAAATAAATTTTTATCACATTGTGGGGTTGCATCGCGGCGGGCTGCCGATGAATTGATTGTTCAGGGACGTGTACAAATAAACGGTAAAGCGGTTACCGAACTTGGGACACGCGTTGATCCTCAAAAAGATAAAATAGCCGTTGATGGGGAAGTTGTTCAACTCCCCGATAAATACACATACGTTATATTAAACAAGCCCAAGGATACCATAACAACGGTGAAAGATGAACGGGGACGCCGGACGGTAATGGATTTATTGCCTCTTCGCGGAAGATTTTATCCCGTCGGACGGCTGGATCGCAACTCTACCGGTGCACTAATACTTACCAACGACGGAGAACTTGCACACAGATTAATGCATCCTCGCTTTGAAGTTGAAAAAGCGTATTATGTACGCCTCGATAAAGCGCTCGAAGAGAAAGATAGAATGAAACTGCTCCGTGGAATCAAAATCGATCGAAGGCCGGCGAAAGTAGAAGAGATATCGTACATAGAAAAGTCAAGACGAACCGAAGTCGGCGTCGTGCTGCACGAAGGCCGGAACCGGCAAATCCGGAAAATGTTCGAAGCGCTTCATTATGATGTTGTCGCACTTGACAGAGTTGCGTATGCTCACCTCACCTGTGAAGGATTGAAACGCGGTGAGTGGAGACATCTGACAAAAAAAGAAGTATCGGGATTACGATCTCTGGTTAAATTAACATAACTATATTTCAGCTAATCGGATATATAAAAGAATGACGGAAGACCGGCAGGGTACTCAACAAGAAGATAAAAAGCTTTACCAACAGGAAGTGAACGAATTGCTCAAACGTCGTCGCGAGGAACTGAAACATCTCAAGCAAAGCGGCATCGTTCCGTACGGATATGAATATGAAGTCACCGGCTATTCCGAATCGATCAAAAAAGAGTTTGAAGACGGTGTTCCCGCAAAACGGTGTCGCGTAGCCGGACGAATTATGAGCATGCGCAAAATGGGGAAAGCATCTTTTATGCACATTCAGGATCGCGAAGGGCGTATACAGCTTTATCTTCGTAAGGACGCATTGAACGAGCGATACGATCTCATTAAGCAGCTCGATATTGGCGATATCATCGGCGTCGATGGTGAGGTGTTCCGCACAAAAATGGGAGAAGTCTCGATTAAAGCCGATTCGTTTGAGGTGCTCGCTAAATCGCTTCGGCCGCTGCCCGTCGTAAAAGAACGAACAAAAGAAGACGGTACGGTTGTTCGATACGATCCTTTTTCCGATAAAGAGCTGCGTTACCGGCAGCGCTATGTCGATCTGATAGTAAATCCGCAGGTGCGGGATGTCTTCATAAAACGAGCCCGTATCATAAAATTTATTCGCGACTATCTTGATAACCGGAGCTTTCTTGAAGTCGAAACGCCGGCATTACAACCAATCTATGGCGGCGCTTCGGCTCGTCCTTTTATTACTCACCATAATACTCTTGATATGAAGTTGTATCTTCGTATCGCGGACGAGTTGTACCTGAAGCGGCTCATCGTCGGCGGTTTTGACGGTGTTTATGAAATTGCGAAGGATTTCCGCAATGAGGGAATGGACCGTAACCATAACCCCGAGTTCACCATGCTCGAACTGTACGTCGCCTATAAAGATTACAAATGGATGATGGATTTTGTAGAGCAAATGATTGCAGGACTGGTATATGCAATTCACGATACACACGAGATACCCGTCGGGGAAAAGACTGTCGATTTCAAACCGCCCTGGAACCGCTTGACGATGTTCGGTGCAATCAAGGAGTTTACCGGCATCGATATTTCGCAAATGGATGAAAACGCGCTGCGCAAATCAGCGGAAAATCTCGGATTGGAACTCGATCCGTCCGCCGGTGCGGGAAAGATCATTGATGAACTGTTCGGAGAATTTGTCGAACCGAAACTTATTCAACCGACGATTATAATGGATTATCCCGTATCGATGTCGCCGCTTGCTAAACCGCATCGTCATAAGGAAGGACTGGTTGAGCGATTTGAAGTAATTGTAAACGGACAGGAATTATGCAACGCATTCAGTGAGTTGAACGATCCTATCGATCAGCGAGCGCGATTTGAAGAACAGATGGCGCTGCGCGAACGAGGAGACGATGAAGCGCACATGCTTGATGAGGATTACCTGCGTGCACTCGAATATGGCATGCCGCCTGCTGCAGGATTGGGTATCGGTATCGACCGGCTCACGATGTTAATCACAAATCAGGAATCAATCCGCGACGTCATTCTATTTCCACAAATGCGTCCGGAAGGAAAATAGTTAAATGATCAGTGTTATCATTCCAACGCTCAGTGAGCGTAAACTAATCGAACAGGCGCTTCGGCAATTCGATGACAGGATCAGAAAAAAGTACGATCTCGAGATAATTGTTAGTGATGGAGGAAGTGACGACGGCACCGTACAAATTGCAAAAGCGCTTGCAAATCGGGTTGTCATGTACAACGGCGAGATACGCCAGACCATAGCCGGCGGCAGAAATGCCGGCGCTTCACAGGCAACCGGTGAACTCTTATTCTTCTTAAATGCCGATACCTTGCTGGATGATCCGGACCTCTTCTTCTCGAACGTTATGAAGACTATGGATGATCCGACAGTGCTTGCACTTACGTGTTATGTCGGAGTCTACCCGGATGAGGAGAGACTTTCGGATAAAGTATTTCATGGTGTTTGTAACAGGTTCTTTGATATTGTTAATTCCATCGGAATTGGTATGGGACGGGGTGAGTGCCACGTCATAAGACGTACGGTATTTGAAGAAATCGGCAAGTACAATAGCACTCTCGTTGCAGGCGAAGATTTCGATTTGTATTCTCGAATTCGCCGCAAAGGGAAGATTAAGTTTATGCGTGACCGGTATGTCTTTGAATCACCGAGACGATACCGCCGGTATGGTTATCATCGTGTTGCATTTGACTGGTTCAGGAATGCAATTTCGGTGAAATTGCTAAAACGATCCGTGATCGATGAATGGACGCCGATCAGATAAGGGAACAAGTTTGATTTTAAAGCGAATATACTTATTATTGACAATCGCAGTCTGCATCGGTTGTAGCGACGCTCTTGCACAGATCGAACTTGTTCCATCCGAACATAATGTCTATAATTTTTTGAAACGTATGCAGGTAAAAGGCGTACTAAACGGTCAGTTTAGTACGGCTTTTCTTCCATACGACAGGCGCACTGTTGCCGGCTTTTTAAATGAAGTGGTTGAGAGCAGGGAGTACTTAACCCGAGCCGAAAATGCAACGCTTCAACGGTATATTATCGAATTCTCGTACGAATTAGATTTGCCGGAGGAAAACCGCATTTCAATATTAAACGAAGGGTTAAAAGGGCTGTTACAACCCCGTCAAAAGTTTTTGTATCGCTACGAAGACGAAACAGCGGTTATCAGCGCCAACCTGCTCTTAAGTGCTGAAGCACAATATTGGGACATTGGAACAATACCGGAAAACTACACGTCATTATGGCAGATGGGAGGCGGTGTCTCGGGCACTATCGGTAATTGGTTTGGGTTTTCTCTCAACGCCGTGAACGGTTATGTCGGTGGGTCGCGCGATCTGGGAAAACAAAACATTGAAGTGATTCGTACGTATAAGATAGATGAGCCGGATTCCCGGTTTTTTGATTTCACTCGCGGGCATATACGTGCGGCGAATGACTGGGGAAGCGTCACTATCGGCAGGGAAAGGATAATCGGAGGAAATGGACCGGTACAAAGTGCATTATTGTTCTCCAATTATGCTCCTGAAATTGATTATATCGGTTTGGATTTACGGTACAAAGGGTTCTTTTTCAATTTTTTCCACGGATGGATACTCGGAGATGAAGATTTTTTCCGGTTAGACGACAAAACGCTATTCCGGACCATCGAAGAAAAATATCTATCGTTTCATCGGTTTGGAGCATATTTTTTTAATAACCGGATGCAGGTTGGTGTGTCTGAAATAATCGTCTACGGAGGCCGGGGGCTGGAGATTGCATATTTAAATCCTTTTTTGTTTTTTAAATCAGTAGAGCACAGTCTGCGGGATCGTGACAAGGCAATGATCGCGCTTGATATACAGGGACGACCGTATCGTGGAGTTGAGTTATATGGGGATCTTTTTATAGATGATCTTGCTTTCGAAAAGCTCGGAACAAACTGGTACGGAAACCAGTATGCATTCAGAGTGGGTGGTATTTATACCCCGAATGTATCGGTGTTGGCGAATGCCCAAGTTCATATAGACTATTTTAGAATTCGACCGTACGTATACACACACAGATTAATGCTCAATAGATATGTCCATGGCGGGTTTCCGATTGGCAATCCGTTGGGGCCGAATTCCGATGGTTTAACTGTCCGTGTGAACTATCTTCTATCGGGCAGGTCGGATGTCGAATTGTATCACGCCCGGACTCGGAAAGGTCATAATGTGAACGATGGAGAAGGAAATTTATTACGGAATGTCGGTGGAGACATTGCACAGGGGTATCGTTATGGAGATAGTGAAAACGCATTTTTTTTGGACGGAAATCTCGAAAAAACCGGCATTATAGGTGTCTTTATCAAGTATGAAGTGTTTCATCAATTTTTCATTGTCGGAGGATATGAATTCCGATGGCGTGAAGAAACCTGGAATATGCAAACTTTTCGTGAACACTTTATGTTTGGAAGAATAATGATTACCTTATGAATAGTGAACATATTTATATTTTAGAATGTTTAGTTTATTATAAATGAATGTTAATTGAATGGAAAGAGGGATTATGAAACGGCGCATATCTATTCCGATGGTGGTATTCCTCGTTGTGACTGCGATGTTCATAGGCACGCAGTACAACAGTTTGATCTCCGGAACGAGCATCTATGAACAGATTAAAAAGTTCAACGAGGTAATAGCATATACTGAGCGTTTTTACGTTGAGGAGGTAAACTCCGAAAAACTGATTGAAGAGGCGATTAAGGGAATGTTAACCTCACTTGATCCGCACTCGGTATACATATCACAAAGACAAATGCAGCGAGTGCAAGAAGAATTCCGGGGAAGTTTCGAAGGTATCGGTATACAGTTTGAGATATTGCGCGATACGATCAACGTGGTCACCCCGATATCCGGCGGTCCGAGCGACCGGCTCGGGATACAATCGGGCGATCGAATAATAAAGATTGACGGTGAATCCGCAATTAAATTGACCAATGAAGATGTACAATCAAAATTGCGCGGTGAAAAGGGGACAAGAGTGGTTGTTGATATTTTTCGCCCGGGATTAAAGGAAGTACTTCAGTTTGAAATAATCCGTGATAAAATTCCGCTCTATACGGTTGACGCGTCATTTAAGTACGATGATAAAATCGGATATATTCGGGTAAACCGCTTCGCGGCAACTACTTTCTCGGAATTTATGGAAGCACTGAACACACTCGATCAACAGGGTATGGAGAGATTGGTGCTCGATCTTCGGAATAATCCGGGTGGATACCTGGAAGAAGCATTTAAAATGGCGGATATATTTTTACCAGCCGGTAAAAAGATCGTTTACACACAAGGGCGCAACCCTCAGTTTAACGAGGAATACCGGGCAACAAGCGGCAGCCGTTATGAAGAATTACCGCTGATTATATTAATCAATCCGGGTTCGGCATCGGCAAGCGAGATCGTGTCGGGAGCAGTACAAGATTGGGATCGCGGGCTCATTGTCGGTGAACGAAGTTTTGGTAAAGGACTCGTACAGCGGCAATTTGAGTTACGTGACGGTTCAGCGTTTCGTTTAACTACGGCCAAATACTTTACTCCGAGCGGCAGACTCATTCAGCGCCCATACGATAAGGGAGCTGAAGCATACCGGCTTGAGCCGTACTTCCATCAGTATGAAGATGACGAGGAAATTGAAGAGACCTATGAACCGCTTGAAGTCGACACAACTGAACAGCCGGTCTATTATACCGAGGGTGGACGTATTGTATACGGCGGCGGCGGTATAACACCGGATGTTCTTGTTCGAAGCGGTCAATGGTCCGAACTTGGGATGCGAATAGCCGCAAATAATTTGATAAGATTGTTTCATACAGAGTATATGCAGCGGTATGGCCATCAATTACAGGAAAAATATAAAGATAATTTTGAAGAGTTCCGTAGTGAATTTACGATAACCGAAGAGCATTTCGATGATTTCATCCGGTTTGTTGAAGATAACGGTATTACGGTAGAGGAAGAGTATCTGGAACAGGACAGGAGATTTTTAAAATCATTCCTCAAAGCGGAAATCGGACGAGCGATTCACGGTAATGATGGGTTATATGCAAGCAGACTCGAATCCGATGAACAATTTCTACGTGCCGTTAAATTGTTTCCCGATCTTCAGAGACTGATTTCCGCCTCGGTGTCACAGTAGCGATCGGAAATGACGGGGTGAGAATGGGACGCATTGTTTTGGTTGTGAGTTGTATAATCGCATTGTTCGCTGCCGGCGCCGTTATCCCTTCGGATTCGGATACGCCTGTATCGTTTCCCGAACAAAACGGTAATACAAGCGTTTTTGCAATAGGTGAAGAGCTTGTATACAATGTCCGGTACGGTTTTATTAGTTTAGGTAAAATAACAGTGACCGTGACCGGGTCGAAAGAAACGAGCAACGGTATGATTTATCAGGCATCAGCCGAAATTGCATCCTATTCCGGTGTACCGTTTGTATCGCTTCACCACATTTATTCATCGGAAATGGCCACGGGGTTTTACTCGCTATGGTTTGAATCGCTTGAGCGGAAGCGAAATGAGTGGGATGTTATGCGGTTTAATTTCGATTATGATGGTATGAGAGTTTTGGTTGAAGAAGGATTACAGGGGTATGAAGAATTGACAGATACTCTTGAAATCGACAATTACTATCAGGATGGTTTGTCGCTTTTTTATTTTGCCCGGGGATATATCGGTACGGAAGAAAACATTACCACTCCGACGTTGATAAATAAAGATGTTGTTACAACGGATTTTGTATTTAACGGGGCACGAACTTCGAGAAAGTCGAAAGGATTCGATTATCCGGTCGATGTGATTGAGCTAAGAGGACATGCCAACTTTAGCGGTATTTTCGGATTGACCGGCGCATTTCGCGGCTGGTTTTCAAATGATGATGCGGCTATTCCTGTTGAAGCAAAACTTCGGGTACTGATCGGTAACGTGACCGTCGAATTGATTGAATGGAATCGACAAGGATGGAATCCACCCAGATACGCGAGCAACAAATAATGACATACCGGGGAGTGACACCCCGGCTGCATCCGAGTGTGTTTATTGCACCCGGCGCTCGCATTATCGGCGATGTAGAGATTGGATTGGATAGTTCGGTGTGGTTCAACGCCGTCATTCGAGGCGACGTTAACATTATTCGCATCGGCGAAAAAGTTAATGTGCAGGATCTTTGTATGCTGCACGTGACTCATAAAAAATACCCGCTTTTGATCGGTTCGAGCGTGACGATCGGACATAGTGCAATTTTGCACGGCTGCACAATACAGGATAAAGTTTTAATCGGAATGGGAGCAACCGTGCTTGATGATGTAAATATCGGACAAAATTGTATAATTGCTGCGGGAGCTGTTGTACGGGAAGGTGCTAAAATACCCGAAGGGGTGCTTGTGGCCGGCGTGCCGTCCAGAATTGTTCGGGATTTAAATTCCGGAGAGATAGCGCAACTTGAAAAGTCGGCGGAAAACTATAGAATGTACGTAAGTACATACTTGTAAAGTAGAGAAGTATATTTTGTACTTATACATCCGGTCATAAAAATTTTGCTTGACATTAGTGTTATCGGTAATTATATTAAACGCAATGAGAACCGTGAAAAAAATAGTGTTTTTTTCTCCCCGTTCAGGCAGGTGTTTTATTCCCGATCGGGGTTTTTATTACGATATTCCATAGACGGATTAACCTGGAGTTGTATATATACGTGAAATTTACAAGCGATGATATAGCCCGAATCGGAGATACTCTCGGCGTTGAACCGAAACAGCGGGGCGGCATGTTTCGCTTTGAAGTGGAAAACACGGAAAATAAACGTAAACTCAGTCTGGAAATATATCCGGATATACCGATCGGCAACCGGACAGGTAATCTGGTTTCGGTGTACACACATAATACGCATTTGCAATTACACTTTTGTTCCGGATTTGTCGTGAGCGGTGAGTTGGGAGAGGTGACATTTGTGGGAGAGCAAGGCGGAACGTTAAGCGGTTTGATAGTAGAGCGCGAAGGCGGATGCTCGCTTTATGCGAATGTCGATCGTTCATTATTGACCGGCGATTTTACAAAGCTTGGCCCTGAAGTGATGCTCTCCGGTATAGCGCTGTCGCTGACCGAAGACGTACTTTCGGGCGATGAACCGAAAAAATGAGCGCCTACATGCCGGTCGAGATTTATAGCGAACACAGAGCAGCGAGTATGTACAGAGATGATTCTAAGCGAATTGTCGAACATGTCCTTGCAGAAGAGCGAAGTGAAGCTGATGTGAGAATTGTGTTTGTCGATGACGATCATATTCACAGCTTAAATAAATATTTTTTGAAGCACGATACAGTGACCGATGTCATTTGTTTTCCGTTGGAAGAGGAGGATGGTATAATTGAAGGTGAAATTTATGTCTGTATCGATCAGGCGGAACGACAGGCACGCGAGTATAACGTAACGGTTCGGAATGAAATCGGTCGACTTGTCATTCACGGGGTACTACACTTGATCGGGTATGACGATGCAACCCCGGAGAAAAAATCTGCTATGACGGATAAAGAAAATACCTATCTGACGCAATTGCAGATTTCATAATCATTCATGATGAGGTTTTGATCTATGCAGGAAAAAATTGTAGAAATAATAGTATATATTATAAAAGAAATGCGAGCGAACAAAGATTTGAGTGATATAAATTTAAACGAGTTAGCGGATTACGGTTACACCGATACCGAAATCAGCACAGCGCTGAGCTGGGTTATCGATAAAATATCGCTGGGTGAGAGCTTATTTCTTACCGATTCAAGAGATACACGCTTTTCCCACCGAATATTTCACGAAGCCGAGAAAATGGTTATCGATTCGGAAGCACAGGGATATATGCTCTTGCTTCGGGAACTTGGTGTTGTAGATGATTTGGATTTGGAGCTAATCATTGAACGGGTGATGATATCCGGTTTTCAAAAAGCGGATATAAAGAGCATAAAATCGATTATTGCCGCCGTTATGTTTGATCGTGACGGTGACAATGCGCCGGGAAGCAGATTTATGTTGACGTCGCACGATACGATTCATTAATCAAACATAACAGACATCTATCCCGGATTCTGTTCGTTATCTCATTATATTATTCTAAACAAGATTTTTATACCTATGGCAGCAAAAACAAAATCGCTTATTATTGTAGAATCCCCTTCAAAAGCAAAAACGATCAACAAGTACCTCGGTAAAGAATATATTGTCGAAGCGTCATTCGGACATATTAAGAACTTACCGAAAAGCAAGATCGGAGTAGACGTTGAGGACGGCTATGCCCCTACCTATGTTACTATAAAAGGAAAAGGCGAAGTTTTAAAGAAACTGAAGGAAAGAGCCGGGAAGGTCTCGGATATTTACCTCGCTACCGACCCCGACCGCGAAGGAGAGGCAATTGCCTGGCATGTCGCGGAAGAGCTCGAACCGGTGAACAATAATATCTATCGCGTTCTGTTTCACGAGATTACTCGATCCGGTATCAATGAAGCGATGAGTAACAGAAGGAAGATCGACGATAAGCTGGTATATTCACAACAGGCTCGTCGTATTATGGATCGCATCGTCGGTTATCAGGTCAGTCCTTTTGTGTGGAAAACAATTTACTATGGCCTTTCGGCCGGACGGGTACAAACGGTCGCCCTCCGGCTTATTTGTGAAAGAGCTGAAGAAATTGAACGGTTTATTCCCGAAGAATATTGGTCGGTTATCGGTCAGTTTAAAACCGAAAAATCGGAAGAGTTTTTTGCAAAACTTGTGAGGATCGATGGAAAACAGAAGCGAATCGGTTCGGAAGACGAAGTAAAAGGAATTGCGGATGAGATAAAAACACAAACATATGTAATATCCAACGTTCAGAAGAAGGATGTAAAGCGGAACCCCGGACCGCCATTTATTACGAGCACGCTACAACAGGAAGCTGCCTCACGCCTGCGGTTTTCGACGAAAAAGACTATGACTTTGGCGCAACGTCTGTATGAAGGTATTGAAATCGGGGATGAAGGGAGCGTCGGGTTGATTACGTATATGCGCACCGATAGTGTCAGGTTAAGTAATGAAGCCGTATCCGGCGCTCGCGAGTATATCTATTCAAATTATGGCAAAGAATATTTACCAAAAGAACCTCGTTTATTTAAAAAAGCGAAGACATCTCAGGATGCGCACGAAGCAATACGTCCGACGTCGGTTGAATATGAACCGAAGAAAATCAAGAAATATCTTGAGAGAGATGTATTCCAATTGTATGAGCTAATTTGGAATAGATTTATTGCAAGTCAGATGCAGCCCGCGATTTATGAGCAGATAAACGTTGAGATTGAAGGAGGAAAATTTACCTTCCGTGCAAGCGGCTCGGTGATTAAATTCCGTGGTTTTTTGCAGGCATACGACGATGTCAAGGCAAACGGCGGCGATGAGAAAGATGAAGATCCGGCCTCGCCCGTCCCGACTAATTTATCGGTGGGGCAAAATGCCAAACTACTGGATTTACTTACAAAGCAGCATTTTACAAAACCGCCGCCGCCGTACAATGAAGCGAGTCTTGTGCGTGAACTGGAATCGTTGGGAATTGGACGGCCGAGTACTTATTCACTGATTATATCGACGATACTCGAGCGAAAATATGTTCAACAGAAAGACCGGCAGATACACCCGACTGACCTTGGTAAACAGGTTTACAAATTGTTAATTGATCATTTTCCGGAAATATTTAACGTTAAATTTACCGCGCAGATGGAAGATGAACTCGATACCATTGCCTCAGGTAAACAGTCGTACAAAAAAGTTCTGGATGATTTTTACTATCCATTTACCGAATCGCTCGAGAGAGTAAGCCGGAAAACGGCGGAGATAAAAAAGTCTCTGCAAGAAGAAACCGGTGAAGTGTGCGATGAATGCGGGAAACCTATGATCATTAAGTGGGGCAGAAACGGGAGATTTATGGCATGTTCCGGCTATCCCGATTGTAAAAATACAAAACCTCTCGCCCATGAACGTGAACATCTTAAACAAGTTGTCAATGATACAAAGTGTGAGGAATGCGGTGGTGATATGGTTGTTAAAGGAGGACCCTTCGGAGCTTTCCTGGGTTGTTCAAATTATCCGTCGTGTAAAAACACAAAACCCATTACGCTTGGTTTGAAATGTCCGAAGTGCAATGAAGGCGAAATACTTGAGAGAAAAACAAAACGAAAACGAACGTTTTACGGATGCAGTAAATACCCGAAATGTGATTTTGCATCATGGGATAAACCGGTAATGAACCCATGTCCGTCGTGTGATAATCCCTATATTGTGGAAAAGTATACCCAAAAGAAGGGGAATTTTTTAAGGTGCCCCGAATGTAAAAGTGAATTTGATCCGGATGAATTGACAATTGCCAGGAAAGCATCCGGTTAACCGATTGTAAACCGCTGGTTGCGATGCAGTATTTAATCGAGCAGTACATAAATGAATTGAAAGGTGAGAAAAATTATTCCACTCACACTGTCGCTGCTTATAAAGCCGATCTGGAACAATTATACCTTTTCTTAACTCATCATTTTGAGACGGATGTAGTGGATCCGGGGAAAATTGATACCGTTACATTGAGGTTATTTTTAGGGGAACTTACCGATGCCGAAATACGTCCAAGAAGTATAGCCCGTAAAATAACGGTCCTTCGATCGTTTTTTAGATATTTATTGAAAATAGGGCTGCTGGAGGATAATCCTGCCCGGTCGTTAAAATCGCCGAAGATTCCAAGGGATCTACCGCAGATTGTCGATGTAAATGATATGGAGGAAGTGTTCGAAGCGGTATCGGATGAAGATAGAAACGCTGTGCGCGATACGGCAATTCTTGAATTATTTTACAGCACCGGCGTTCGATTATCAGAGTTGACAACATTACGGAAAGAATCGATTGACTGGAGCAATATGACAATTCGAGTAACCGGGAAAGGTAACCGGGAACGCATCATCCCTTTCGGAAATAATGCGAAACGGGCTTTGAAGAAGTACATCCGGAATACCGCAAGTACTTCCCCGTTTGTGTTTGCACATAAAAATGGACGCCGTCTTTCCGGACGGACGGTGCAAAGAGTGGTTGCAAAATACATTGCGATGGTATCGGAAGTGCAAAAGAAAAGCCCGCACGTTATCCGGCATTCGTTTGCAACGCATTTGCTTGATCGCGGCGCCGACCTGAGGGCGGTACAGGAACTCCTCGGTCACCAAAATTTATCAACGACTCAAATTTATACTCACGTCAGCGTAGATCGCCTGAAAAGGATATATCAGGAGAAGCATCCGCGGGCGTAAGTGTGAAGTGAAGTGCTCAATTATGGAAGGAGAAACGCTATGCATATTCAAATAACATCACGCCATTTCAAAGTACACGATTCGGTTCGTGAACATATAACAAAAGAACTCGAAAAGTTGGAAAAATTCTTCGACGGTATTATTAGCTGTGAGGTGGTATTGTACTATGAACGCCCGCAAAACAGCCGGAAGCATTGTGAAATGACGCTGAAGGTAAAAAGGGAAAAATTATTCGCCGCCGCCGATTCCGATGATTTTTTGAAATCGGTGGATATGTCGGTCGAAAAGCTTGAACGCCAATTAAAAAAATATAAAGATAAACTCCGGGGAAAAAATAAGAAAGTAGTCCGGGAGGTAAACGCCAAACCGTAAGTTGAGCTCAAAAAAATGAGTGATAAAGAACAACAGATTCAAAAAGACCATATAACGGTGGAGTTTCTTTTCAATGCAAACCGGAAAAGGTTGAAATTGAAATGTCTCACCGGTGATGTTGGTTTTAATAATCAGGTGCAGGATAAAAACATTCACCGTCCCGGACTTGCATTGGCGGGATACGTCGAGCTGTTTACCTACGATCGTGTGCAGGTCGTTGGGAACACTGAAATTCGGTATCTAAATCATCTCACTCCCGATAAACGCAGCCGGGCATATTCTACGTTGATGAAATTTGATATCCCTTGTATTGTGATAACAAACAATAACCAGATCGATGATGAATTATTAGATCTCTCGACAAAGAACAATGTGCCTGTTTTTCAAACTCCGCTTGCAACTACAAAATTCGTCTATTTCATAAGCGATTTTCTTGATGATCAGTTCGCACCGCAAACCGTGATACATGGCTCGTTCGTCGATGTGTACGGTATAGGCGTTTTGCTGACGGGAAGATCGGGTATCGGGAAAAGTGAAATTGCTCTTGATCTTGTAGAGCGTGGTCATCGTCTTGTTGCCGATGATGTTGTTGTAGTTACCCGTAAAGGTGAGGGAATTTTGATGGGATCTGGCACCGATCTGGTTAAGCATTTTATGGAAATTCGAGGTCTCGGCTTGATTGATGTGCGGAGTATGTTCGGCATCCGGGCTATCCGCTTTCAGAAGCGGGTTGAGGTGATAGTAGAACTTGAGGACTGGGACACGAAGGAGGAATATACTCGAACCGGGCTTGATAATCTGACTATGTCAATACTTGAAGTTGAATTACCAAAAGTAAAATTACCGATATATCCCGGTAAAAATGTTACTGTTATAACGGAGGTTATCGCACTTAATTATCTTTTAAAACACTATGGATACGATGCCGCCAAGGAATTTCAAAGCCGTCTTGAAAACGCAATTACGGAAAAAACGAGAATGAAAAGCCGGGCAATTGACTATTTCGAGCATGACTTCGAATAATTTGGCAGTTAAGTAAAAAATGGATAAGGGGAGTGTTTACAGGAAAATAACTGTGATTTTTCTTGACAAATGATTCGCTTTTTATTATCTTCGCATGTATCTGTTTTTAATTCAGTTATATTTATGAAAAATTGAGAGGGGGGGAATAATTCAACAAATAACCAAAAACAAAATAAACCGAAGGAATGAAAAAGATCGACAAGCTGTTTTATTATTCCCATGAAACCGGTACATTAAAAGAAATAAGCAGATTTCAGATTAAAGGAGTTGCATTTTTTTTCGGTTCATTGGCTGTTGCACTCTGTACAATTCTCATAACCAATCATTTTTATTATAATTTCCTCGATTTGGGATACCGTCAGGCGGCATTTCTTGAGACGGAGAATAAGATGTTACGTGAGCAGGTAAAAACATTCGAGGGTAAGTTACACCAAATAGAAGATACCCTTGAAGAATTTGCAGAACGCGATAATGAATTAAGATTATATGTCGATTTACCGACAATAGACGATGATACACGTAGAGTAGGGGTGGGTGGTGTCAGTACAGATTTTGGAATCGCAGCCGGAAATTCACGGGAATTATTAAACCGGACAAATCGCTGGATGGAACGCCTCGAGCGGGAACTCCAGATGCAGCGTGAATCGTTTGCAGAAATAGAGAAGAAATATGAATTCAACCGGGAATTCTTTAATCATTTACCGGCAATCAAGCCTGCTGAAGGACGTTATAATCCACACGGGTTTGGACGCCGGCGGCATCCCGTACATGGGAGATGGCACGTGCATGGAGGAATAGATATCGCGTGCGATATCGGCACTCCGGTATATGCTACTGGAGATGGGATAGTGGAGGTAGCGGGAAGGAATCAAGGAGGATATGGCAGAATGATTGTCATTAACCACGGATTCGGTTATAAGACGTTATATGCACATTTGTCTTCTACAATAAAAGTGAATCGAGGCGATCGGGTGAAGCGGGGCGATGTTATCGCTTTGAGCGGAAGATCAGGACTCGTTACCGGACCGCATCTCCATTATGAAGTCATTTATAACGGTGTTAAACAGAACCCCATTGATTACTTTTTTGATGGTATAAATTATCATAAAGCAGAGGATGAGTTCGCTTTCGAACTGCACAAGCAAAAGTAATGCGACTTTAACGTTTATGATATGAAAAGTTTTATTCCCGGCCACTGATTGTTCAATACACTCAGTGGTTTTTTTTAATGCAATGTGTGTATACTTATAAAATTATGAAAAAACGATATAGAAGAAATGATTATCAAGGAGGGATGTGAATGATCTGGACAATGGAATTGGCATCGTATCTTGAAGACGCTCCATGGCCCGCAACAAAAGACGAACTTATTGATTATGCAATTCGGACCGGCGCACCTGTAGAAGTAATTGAAAATCTGCAGGAACTTGAAGATTCGGAAGAACCATACGAAAGTATTGAAGAAATTTGGCCCGATTATCCGACCGATGAAGATTTTTTCTTCGAAGATGATTCAGAATTATAGAATTTTCAATAGAATATACACGAGCTTTTTCCCGGGAAGGAAGTGTATTATTATTCGGAAGGATAGCTCGAACAAATGCATAATCATCGCAACACCGGTAACCTTTTATGCCGGAATGGAGGTGTTTCAGGTGGGGGAAGGGTAGTCATTAGAAATTCATTTGCACTTTGTGTATATGCCGTTATCGCCTTTCTTGTATTGTCCAATACACCGCTAACGGCGCAGGATATTTACATCTACGCAGAAGATAATTTTACCATACGGTCCGTTCGCTTTGAGGGTAATAATTCTTTTTCCGACGCAGTTCTTCGTGATGTCGTCGGGATCGAAAAATCTCCGTCACGGTTTACAAGCTGGCTCAATACGAAAGTGAGCGCCAAACTCGGAAGACAACCGAATTATTTTGATGTCATTCAAGTTGGTGAGGACCTTGCTCGATTAAAAGTTTTTTACGAAGGCAACGGGTTCTTTAATGTGTCAATCGATACTTCGCTAGCGATTAACTTCGATCAGCAGCGGGTCCGGTTTGCATTTAGGATAGACGAAGGTGAGCGATGGATCATACGAAATATAACATACAAAGGACTTGATGCTATAGATTCGCTGACTCTTCAAAAAATATACGAAAAACCGGAGATCGAAATTGATATTCCGTATCAGATTGATCTTGTGGAGCGTGAATTTCAAAGAATTCTCGATGTGTTGTACAATAATGGATATGCAAAAGCCGCAATCGATAGTGTGAATGTGGAGTTTCCCCGGCACGAACCTGAAGCGTCTGTCATTATGAGTTTTACTCCCGGAGAACAATTTGCTTTCGGTGATATCCAGGTAAATATCGAGGAGGACCGGGGACACAGTGTCAGCCCGGAAATTATTTATCGAATGCTGGAATATAAAACCGGCGACACATATAGTCTGGCAAACCGGTCGATGAGCGAACGCAATCTGAATCGGCTTGGAATTTTCGAATCGGCAAAAATAGATATTCGCATCCCCTCCTCGGATGACACGACGCGTGTCATACCGAGTATAGTGAACCTACGCCTCCGGTCTAAACACGAAATAACTCCCGAAATTCTGGTCAACGATGAAAATAATGCATTTAACATAGGACTCGGTGTCGGTTATTCGAACCGAAACTTTCTTGGCGGCGCGCGCATATTGACGCTCAGATCCCGTTTCCGGGTGCAATCTGTTCAGGAATTACAACTCGTGCGGGTGCTGAACGAAAATGGCTGGAGAGATCCGTCGCTTCTCGGCGCCATTGATATAGGGCTCGAAGTGAGACAACCGTATATTTTTACAACAAGAACAAGCGGGCGGTGGGGGGTATCATATATCCTCGAGAAACACCCCTATGTCCAATACACGTTATTGCGGAATCGCATCGGAGTTAATCATCAATATTCATCAACTACGTACGGTATTTTAGAATGGACACTCGAGCGGGTTTCTCCGCGTACACTGGACGACGAAATACCGCCGGAGGAAATCGATCGGCAGTTGCCGCCGGACCGCCGATTTGAAGAACCGCAATTTAACTCAATTATTGCGTTTACATTGCAACGGGATCGAACCGATGATGTTTTTTCGCCTACGCAGGGATTTTTCCATTCCGGGACAATCGAAGAAGGCGGAGTGTTGCCGGTTTTGTTTTCGTATCTCGGTGAACATTTACCGTATTCACAATATATAAAAACTACTTTTACCGGCCGCTGGTATTTCCCGCTGGATATCCGGCGTAATCATATACTTGGTCTGAAATTAAAAGCAGGGTATGCAACATTGTACTCAAAAGATAATGATACACCGATCCCCATTCACCGTCGCTTTTTTGCCGGCGGCAGCGGAAGCGTACGCGGTTGGAAAAGCAGACAACTCGGACCGGTCGACGAGCGTGATCGGCCCATCGGCGGTATGGCGATTATCGAGGGAAACATTGAGTCCCGGATCAATATAGTTCGTAATCTTGGGGAATTTCCTATCGATTTTAATAAACTGTGGGGAGTGCTCTTTCTGGATTTCGGTAATGTTTGGGAATATGGTTCGGATATTCGCCCGCAAGAAATAGCACTTGCTACCGGTTTCGGTTTACGGTACAATACGTTAATCGGACCGATGCGTATTGATTTCGGATTTAAGCTCTATGACCCCGATCAACCGGCGCATCGGCAATGGCTGTTCGACAGGCCGTTTTTTAAAGATATTGCAATTCATTTTGGAATCGGACACGCATTTTAATGAGTTGGCATTCAGTTATAGGACAGGAACGGATCAAAAAGATATTACAGCGGTCGTTTGCTACCGGTAAAATATCCCATGCCTATTTGTTTCACGGGCCTGAAGGTACGGGAAAAGACGCTGCCGCTATTGCATTTGCGAAATTATTAAATTGCGAACAACCGATTGACGGGAATTCGTGTGATACATGTTCCGGTTGCAGAAGAATATCTTCATTGCAGCATCCGAACGTGCAGTTCATTGTACCGATGCCGGTGGGGAAGAATGAAAAAGAAGGCGACGATCCGTTTAAGAATCTCGATCAAGAAGCTATTTCCGAATATCGTCAAGCGTTCGGCCGTAAATCCGAAAATCCCTATTATCGTATCAGTTTATCGAAAGCAAATACCATTAAAATTAATTCGATTAGGGAGCTACGAAAATCAATCAATCTTGCACGTGCAGAACGCGGTAAAAAGGTAATCATTATCTCCGGCGCCGATAAGATGAATGATAACGCCGCGAATTCATTGTTAAAAACACTCGAAGAGCCGACGCCGAACACCGTTTTAATCCTCACCACGTCAAACCATGATAAATTATTACCCACCATCATATCGCGCTGTCAAATGGTTCGATTCGAATTACTACGGGAGGAAGAAATTAAAAAGGGATTAATGGAAAAAAATAACACCAACGAGGAACAACAGGCGATACTAATATCAAAGATGGCTAACGGTAGTTTTCAGCGCGCACTGGAACTTACCGGCACCGATCTTGTTTCGCAGCGTGAAGAAATGATCGATTTATTGCGAAGTATACTTGCTCGATCGCCGTCTATATGGATGAAAGAGATTGAGGATTTTCTCGGTCCCAAAGATCGTTACAATGTAGTGAGATCGCTTATGTTGCTCAATTTATGGGTTCGCGATGCATTGATGCTGCAGAACGAGAACGGCGACGCAATTATCAATCTCGATCAACGGAAGCCGCTTGATAAATTTATAACACATTTTCATCAAGCCGAGCTGACATCGGTCATTTATGCAATAGAACGGGCAATTGCTCTTGTGGAAAAAAATATCTACCTTTCACTTGTTCTCTTAAATCTTGCTTTCGATATACGACAGTTCATCCTCCGGCGGTAAATTCGACGGTCGGAGAAAATGTAAATCGCAGAGTCTGGACATCGGGGAGAGATGCAGTTCAGACTCTTTTTCACTTTCATACAGTTAACGAGGAACCATTGAAATCATCAATACATAAAAGAATATTGGTCACGGCAGCGCTGCCGTATGCAAACGGTCACCTCCATCTCGGACACCTTGCCGGGGCATATCTTCCGGCCGACATATACGTGCGCTATCAGCGATTAAAACGGAGAGATATCGTATTTATCTGCGGTTCGGATGAACATGGGGTGCCGATTACGATAACTGCAGAGAAAGAAAAAACGACTCCGAAAACGGTCGTCGATCGATATCACGAGGCAAATACAAAAGCTTTCGAGCGCTTTCATATGAGTTTCGACAACTATTCCCGAACAACGCTGCCGCTTCATCATGAAACCGCAAAGGAGTTCTTTCTCGATTTTTATACCAAAGGCATATTAAAAGAAAAAGCGGAAAAACAACTGTATTGCGAGAAAGATGCCATGTTCCTCGCCGACCGCTATGTCGAAGGGACATGCCCGAATTGTAATAATCCGGGCGCCCGCGGCGATCAGTGTGAAAATTGCGGCAATTGGCTGAATCAGGAAGATCTTATTGAACCGAAGTGTAAAATTTGCGCCAACACACCGGTGCTCCGTGAAACGAAACACTGGTATTTCCCGCTCGGTGACTATCAGGAAAAACTCGAGAACTATGTCGAGGAACGGCACAAACGCGATGGATGGAAAGATAATGTATTGCAATATTGCCGGAGTTGGTTTAAGGATGGACTTCAGGATCGAGCCGTAACACGCGATCTCTCCTGGGGTGTTCCGGTTCCTCTGGAAGGGTATCCGAACAAAGTTTTATATGTATGGTTCGATGCCGTGCTCGGATATATTTCCTCGACAAAAGAATGGGCAAATCGAAAAGGAAGTCCCGATGACTGGAAGAAGTACTGGCAGCAGGAAGATACAAAATATGTTGCGTTTATCGGGAAGGATAATATAGTATTCCATTGTATAGTGTTTCCGGCTATGTTAATGACAAAGGGTGGATATATCTTGCCTGAAAATGTGCCGGCAAACGAATTTCTCAATTTCGAAGGGCAAAAGTTCTCGAAAAGCCGCGGTTGGGGAATAGACCTGAAGGATTTTCTGGATGAATTTCCGAATGCCGACGCGCTTCGGTATGCACTCGCGGTTAATCTCCCGGAATATCATGACAGTGATTTTTATCTCAAAGATTATCAGGCGCGCAATAACAATGAACTTGCTTCGATTCTCGGAAATTTCATCAATCGCACCTTAACCTTTGTACAGAAAAATTTCGATAATGCAGTTCCATCGCTGTCGGCGTTGACCGATGAAGATAATGCTCATCTCGAATATTTAAATAACGCGCCTGCTGAAGTGGGCAACTATTACGAACAATACCGGTTCCGCGACGGCTTGCTTGCCGTGATGAACGTTGCACGAGCGGCGAATAAATATTTTAACGATTCGGCGCCGTGGAAAACAATAAAAAGCGATCCTGATCGATGCCGGACTACGATGCATATATGCCTGCAAACAGCACGTACGCTCGCGATTCTTATTGAACCGGTATTACCTGCAGCTGCGTTAAAAATATGGAAGATGTTGAATTTAACCTCGCTGCATACAGAGCAGTGGGACAAGGCAGGTGTTTCTACTCTTTCCCCCGGTCATAAACTTGGAGAAAGCGAGATCCTTTTTACGCGTATCGAAGATAAAGAGATCAACCGGGTGCTCGAACGACTGGAAGGCGAATCCCGCAGAGATGAATCCACAAAAAAAACGGAGGTCGAACCGGTAAAACCCCAGGTCGATATTGAAGATTTTGTGAAAGTTGATCTTCGCATTGCGAAAGTACTTGCATGTGAAAAAGTGAAAAAGTCAAAAAAGCTTTTGAAACTTTCCATCGATCTTGGAAACGAAAAACGGACCGTTGTAGCCGGCATTGCCGAACAGTATAAACCTGAAGATATTATTGGGAAAAATGTAGTGATAGTGGCAAATTTAAAACCCGCGAAATTAATGGGTGTCGAATCGAAAGGAATGGTTTTGGCGGCGATAGGTGAGAACGGTACTCCCGTATTGCTTTTACCCGAAAAGAATATGTCTCCCGGAAGTACTGTGCGGTGAACCGGATGAAATCGATGAAACGGACATATTTCTATTTGCTTTACATTCTGGCGCCGTTTCTGCTGCTCCTCACCGGCTGCGATCATGGATTGAATCCCGACGAAGATGTTTTTGAATCGGGTTTTGACGGATCCGTTACGCTTGCCGAAGGATGGCCGGAGGATAGTGAGGTCAGATTGTTGTACATTTTTGTTTTTGAATCCATTCCTCTCGATTCGGCGGATGCCGTTAACCAGTTTTTTCAGGGAAAGATTCATTTCGATGAACTTAGGCCGCCCTTTCAAAATGAGTACACTTATTCGTTTACGATCGATCCCGGCGTTTACGAACTCGTTGCATGCATCGGAATCAGGGGAGATAATTTTTTCGATCTCTCTACCTGGATGCTTTCGGGAATCTACACGGAGAGCGGTAATCCTTTAGAGCCGTCGCCTGTTACGATACTACCGGATGAACGACGTACCGAAGTGAATATACAAGCATCGGTAATAAATCCGCTGCCGCTTCCGTTTTAATGATTGAAAGGGAAACACACAAATGAAGTATAAATTAATTGGTCTCGGTTTGAGCGTTCTGTTAATTGCTTCATTTTCTTTTGCACAGGGAACAATAGAGGGCACCGTGGTGGACGGCGATACGCAGCAACCGCTTCCGGGTGCGAATGTTTTTTTACAGGGCACCGTGATAGGATCTGTAACGGACAGCGGTGGTTTTTTTCGAATCAGGAATGTTCCCGACGAACGAATAACCCTCGTTGTAACGATGATTGGGTACGAGAAATATTCTCAATCAGATATTCGCGTAACGCCGGGAGAAACACAATCGTTTTCTATTGTGCTCCGCCCGACGGTAATCGAAACATCGCCCGTTATTGTCACCGCTATGAAGACCGAACGTTCCCTGCGTGACGTTCCGACAAGTGTTTCGGTTATGCATGCGCGGGAAATTGAACGACGTAATGTGTTCTCTATCGATGAGGTGCTTCGTACTATACCCGGTGTCCATTTTAACCTTTCGCAGATTAATATTCGCGGTTCGAGCGGCTATAGCCACGGTGCCGGCAGCCGGGTAATGCTCCTGGTCGATGGAGTACCGCTCCTTTCGGGAGATTCGGGCGAGATTACCTGGGAACTGATTCCGGTTGAACAGGTAGAACGAGTTGAAGTGGTTAAAGGTGCAGGTTCAACGTTGTACGGATCAAGCGCTCTCGGCGGTGTGGTAAATATAATTACACGGGATTTGCCTGAACGGCCTGTGACCGCGATGCAACTGCGCGGAGGTATCTATGCCAGTCCCCATTTTGCAGAGTGGCGATGGAGCGGCAGGTCGCGCTATAAACATAAGATGCGGATATCACACGGCCGGCAAATCGGACAGTTACAGATAATGGGATCGCTCGGTGCGTTGTATGACGATAGCTACCGCAGGAACGACTCGCGCCGGAGAACTACGGGGTATTTCAAAGGAAGATATACCCTTTCACCGTATCAATCGCTGACGGTTTCGAGTTTTTTCTTAAATCAAACCCGTAATAATTTTTTATATTGGAGTTCGTTTGATAATGCTCTTGAACCGTTTGAAGAACAGCTCGGTGAAGAGGTTGAATCTTTTCGTGTGCAATCAAACATTCAATACCGGCACGTGTTCGGGAGCGAATCGTTTATTACCGCGCGGGCGTCGTGGTATCATACCAATTGGGAGGATAATATAGGATCGAACGGTAATGCGAGTCTTTCAAATGTTTTCGGCGCCGAGATGCAATTTAATACTACCGTAGGGCAATCTCATTTTTTAGTGTCGGGAATTGATGTATCATTGCATTCCGTGGATTCGGATATTTTCGGAACCCGGAGCGGGTATGTATTTGCTGCCTATGTACAGGATGAGTGGGAGGTTGCAGCTCCTTTACGGATTACGGGCGGGGTACGATTTGATATAACACGTCTCGACACTATTGATACTTTTATGAATATCAGTCCCCGGGCCGGTATTGTGTATACTGTATTACCTCGTCTGACCTTCAGAGCATCCACCGGCGCCGGCTTTCGTGCGCCTGCCGTCGCCGAGGCATTCGCAATGACGGCGGCATCCGGTCTCATCGTTCGACCGAACCCGGATCTTTCTGCCGAACGTAGCTGGTCGTATGAAGCGGGTGTAAACGCCGATATTACGAGTTGGATGAATATAGATGCCGCAGTCTTTCATAATGATTATTTTGATATGATCGAACCCGAAGCACGAATTGAGGAAGAAGGATTAACTGCACGATTTGTAAATCTTGTCAGAGCACATGTCCGGGGAGTAGAAGCGGGAATTACATTTTCTTTCTTTGATCGTAGATTGCTGCCGCGCATAGCGTATACGCTTGTGGATGGCAAGGATCTGGACCTTGGCGAGCCGTTAAAGTACCGCCATAAACATATGCTCGTGACCGGTTTACTTGCACGGTATGGTTTCGGATGGATTGAAATCGATTATCGGTATCTGAGCAAAGTGGAAAACATCGATGATGAATTAAGTATGATCGTCGATAAGCCGGATAAACACGTACCGGTACACGTCGTAGATTTATCCGCCGGTGTTGAGGGAAGTATCGGCGGTATTCCACTCAGATTTTCTGCAAGCATAAAGAACCTTTTGCAATATCATTATGTTGAGTTTGTTGCCAATGTGCAACCGATAAGACAATATATTGCGTCACTGCAAGTTATGATCTAATAGTTTTATTACAAGAGTAAATTCAGAAGCTCGAATGATATGTTGATCGATACACACGTGCATTTATATGATAAACAATTCGACGGCGACAGAGACGAAGTGATCCACCGGGCAATTGATGAAGGAGTCCACGCGTTTATTGTACCTGGAATTGACGTTGCAACAAGCCGTGAGGCGGTTGACTTGACCGAAAAGTATGACGAGATATACGCCGCTGTTGGCATACATCCGCACGAGTCGGCTAATATTGCGAATGGCGATCTTGAGGTGATTAAAGAATTATCGGATCACAAAAAAGTTGTCGCGATCGGCGAGATTGGCCTCGATTATCATTATGATTTCAGTCCGAAAGAACAACAACAGAAGATATTCCGGCGGCAACTGCACATTGCAAATGAACGGAATCTGCCGGTAATTGTTCATAACAGAAAAGCGGTACAAGATACCAAGTTGATTTTGCGGGAAACAATAGAAAGATATCCCGAATGGCGAAATTTCCCGCCGACTCAATTCAGCAATGACACGGCGCCAAAGGGAGTGCTTCACTGTTTTGACGGTACCCTTGAAGATGCGTGGGATTTGATAAAAATGAAATTTCACGTTTCCTTCCCCGGTATTTTAACATTCAAAAACGCGCGTGAACCTGCCCGGATCGCGTCGTCTTTGTCGATCGAACATCTTATGCTGGAAACCGACGCTCCCTATATGGCGCCGGTGCCGCATCGTGGAAAGCGAAATGAACCGGCTTTTGTACGGCTGGTTGCTGAAAAACTCGCGGAATTACAGGGGTTGTCGTTCGAAGATATTGCGCGATCGACGTCATATACGGTATTCCGGTTGTTCGGCATCGGCTCTCAACCGCCGCCGGAAATCGCTTACAAAATAAGAAACTCATTGTATCTCAATATTACCCGGCGGTGTAATGCCGATTGTTATTTTTGTGACCGGAAAGGTGAAGCAGTTGTAAAAGGCCATAATCTGCGGATTGAGAAAGAACCAAGCGTGGAGGAGATCATCGAATCTATCGGCGACCCGAAGGATTATGACGAAGTTGTCTTCTGCGGCTACGGTGAACCGACTATCAGATTGGACGTCGTAAAACACGTTGCCCGATGGATAAAAGAGAACAATGGAAAAGTCCGTTTGAATACCGACGGCCACGGAGATGTTATCAACAAGCGGAATATCGTACCCGAGTTAGTCGGTTTAGTCGATTCGGTTTCGATCAGCTTAAACTCGATCGATCCCGAACAATATGGTAAGATCATGCGTATCGATGGTGAGCGTTTTCATCGTGCGATGGTGGATTTTGCTCGTGAAGCGAAGAAACATATTGACGATGTCACGATGACTATTGTCGATATCGATGAAGTAGATGTTGAAAAGGCAAGGGAATTTGTCGAGAATGAAGTCGGTGTTCAATTTAAAAAACGTCAGTATTTTTAATCACTCCGTTTCGGAATAGGCGATCGCCCGTCTCTCATCTACGTCTATATCTATATGTACGACATTCGGATGACAGCATACCCAGCAATCTTCCACAAATTTTTGATGAAGCCCTTCGCTCAGGTCAACGATAACCTCATTTTCCTCAAAACAATGTGAACAGGAATATGTCGTTAAGTCTTCAAACTGTACTTCAAATTGTCCCATAATTTTACTCCTTTATGCATATTTAAATCTACTGTTTTTCTGCTAATAGTCAAGAGCAGTCGTAAAGATTTAGAGAAATGATCTTGCGTATTATCGGAATTTTGTTTTACTTATAAAAATGAAACAATCTCACTATTATCCCAATGTCACCAGGAGTTCGGTAGTATGAAGAAACGCCTTCCCGATGTGTATTATAACCCGGTAAGCATGATAGGCGGGGCGATTGCAATCGTAAGTTTAGGTACCATACTTTTCTTATTTTTCGTAGATCTGATTTCGGAAAGAACTGCTATCTATGTTGGCATTATTACTTATATAATTCTGCCAAGTATTATGGTTGTCGGTTTGCTGCTTATCCCGATCGGCGTCTATTATCAACGGCGTCGCGAACGGAAATACGGGAAGCGGGATATTAATTTACCGCGAATTGATCTCAATGACCCGCGGCATCGGTTTGCATTTTCACTTTTTTCTTTGGGTACGATTTTGTTATTGCTTCTCACTGCTATCGGCAGCTATCGGGCTTATGAGTATACGGACCGGACTGAGTTTTGCGGAGCATTGTGCCACGAAGTTATGGAACCTGAATATGTTACGTATCTCGATTCTCCGCACGCGAGAGTCCGGTGTGTAGATTGTCACGTCGGTCCCGGTGCAACGTGGTTTGTCCGGTCTAAACTCGACGGCGCGTATCAGGTGTATGCAACGCTCCGCGATATTTATCCCCGCCCGATCCCGACTCCGATTGAGAATTTGCGTCCGGCTCAGGAAACCTGTGAAACATGCCACTGGCCCCTTCATTTTTATGGTGATAAGAAACGCATTGAGAAGTACTTTCTCTCAGATCGTAACAATACGCAATGGTCGATTAGTTTGTTGATGAGAACGGGTGGTGGTATGACTGAAACGGGTCCCGCTGAAGGAATTCACTGGCACATGAATATTGCAAATACGATAGAGTATGCATATCTTGACCCTCGACGTGAAGAAATTGCCTGGGTGAGGCTTGAAGATATGGACGGGAATGTGACCGAATATTTTTCGACTGATTATCCGGTTACGAGGGAAGAGCTTGCTGGGCTCGAAACACGGGTGATGGATTGTATGGATTGCCACAACCGGCCGACGCACGTATTTGAACCTCCAATCAGATCGGTCAATAATTCGCTCGCTTTCAATCAGATGGATTCCGATCTTCCATACATTCGCCGGGTAGCGGTAGAGGCGCTTGTTGAAGAATACGAGACGAAAGATGTGGCGCTGGTAAAAATAGATGAGTACATTACACATTATTACCGCACGAATTATCCGCGTTTGTACAATGAACGACAAGCATCTGTGGAGCAAGCGGTACGGGAAGTACAACGAATTTATGCCCGTAACTTCTTCCCCACGATGAATGTCAGTTGGAGAGTTTATCCCAATCAAATTGGACATTTGGAATATCCGGGCTGTTTCAGATGCCACGCAAACAACATGTTTAGTCCCGACGGAAAACCAATGTCATCGGAGTGCAACGATTGTCATATTATTATGGCGCAGGGAGAAGGGCCGCCGCGCCGTCAGTTAACCGTCGATGGATTGGATTTTATACACCCGGTGGACATCGGTGATGCATGGGAATATGTTGCATGTCATACCTGTCACACCGGTTCATAATTTTAAAATAAATTTGAGGTGATACTATGCCAAAAGCTGTGAAATATATCGCTATTGTGTTTCTTGCAGTAGTATTCTTATCTGCAACGTTCGATACCGTCATCGATGCGTTTTCCGATTATTATTTCTTTGACTCGCTCAATGTAGCGTCAGTCTTCTGGACGTATCTGACGACCCAGTATGTCGTTCAGATTGTTTTTTTTCTGATATTCTTGTTGATTGCCGGCATAAATGTGACGATTGCTTACCGGTCGTCGTCGTACGTTAACCGGACACTCGATATCGGGCAATTGGGAATATCGCTTTCGGTTATCCGGTGGATTTTTATCGCATTTTTATTATTGATCGGTTGGTTTGTCAGTATGTATCCCGCTTCTAATTGGTTGCCGGTCTTGATGTACTTACAGCAATCACCGTTCGGCTCGACCGATCCCGTTTTTGGACAGGATATTTCATTTTATGTGTTTTCTCTCCCCGTCTATGAGATGATCCGGAATTTCCTGATGGCATCGCTCGTGGTATCATTAATTGCTACGGCAGTCGTGTATTTTTTCCGTGAGGGTATACTGGTTGCGCCGCAAGCGGTTCATGTATCGTCAAGAGTACATGCACACGCTGCGATCTTGGTCGCATTGTTTTTTGCTATACAGATTTTCGATTATTGGCTGAGCAGGTACGAGCTTCTGTTTTCACCCGGTGGCGTTGTATACGGTATGACGTATGTAGATGAGAACATCAGGGTATTTTCGTACAATACCATGATCGTCGTATGTCTTGCCGGTATTGTGCTTGCGGGGTACGGATTTATACGACGAAATCTTAAATATCCGACTATCGGTCTCGGATTGCTGATCGTGTTTGCAATTATAATGACGGGTATCGTACCCGGTTTTGTACAACGTTTTTCGGTCGATCCGAACGAACTCGAACGCGAGCGTACGTATCTCGATTACCATATCCAATCGACACGCGATGCCTACGGATTGAACAATATAATCGAGAAGCCGTACCCTGTCGATTATTCGCTGACGCAAGAAGATTTAGAGAATAACCGTCTCACGATAGAGAACATCCCGTTATGGGATTACCGGCCGCTGCTCGAAACGTATCAACAGATACAGGCGATAAGACCGTATTATGAGTTCAACGATATCGATATTGCACGCTATGATTTCGACGGAGATTACCGGCAGATAATGCTTGCGCCGCGGGAACTCGATCAAAGACGGCTGCCGGGTGATTCTCAAACGTGGGTAAATAAAACCTTCATTTTTACACACGGATACGGCGTGGTCGCGAACCCGGTCAACGTGTTTACCGAAGAAGGATTACCCGAACTTTTTATCCGCGATATACCGCCGCGTATGACGATTGATATCGATCTGGATAGGCCGGAGATTTATTTTGGCGAGCGAACCAACGAACCGATTATAGTACGTGCCGGTATTCAGGAGTTTGACTATCCCTACGGTGAAACAAATGTGTTCACAACTTATGAGGAAGAAACGGGAGTAAATATTCGCTCAAAATTCAGACAATTAATTTTTGCTTTTCAATTCGGAAGCATCAATTATCTGATAACCGATTATATACTTCCCGAAAGTCAGATTGTATATTACCGGAACATTCACGAACGCGTACGTAAACTCGCTCCGTTTTTGACATTTGACCATGATCCCTATATCACCATTGTTGAAGGACGATTATATTGGATATACGATGCTTACACAACGACCGGCAGATATCCCTATTCACGTCCGTATGCCCGGAACATTAACTATATGCGGAATTCTGTAAAAGTAGTAATAGATGCGTATAACGGCGAAACAACTTTTTATACCATCGAAGAAGAACTCGATCCGTTGATCCGTGCGTATATGGGAGTATTTCCGGATTTGTTCACGCCAATCGATGAAATGCCCGAGGGGCTATTCGAACAAATCCGTTATCCGCAGGATTTATTCGATGTGCAGGCGTCTATGTTCCGCATATATCATATGTCCGATGCGGTCATGTTTTATAACCGTGAGGACGTATGGGAATTCCCTCGTGAACGGGTTTTCGGCGCTTCTCAGGTGATGGAGAGCTATTATACCATACTCCGGTTACCCGAGGAGGAAAAGGAAGAATTTATGCTCATGATACCCTTTACACCTTCGAATCGGGATAACATGATCGCCTGGTTGTCCGGAAGATCGGACGGCGAAAACTACGGCAAGTTGTTGCTGTTCCGCTTCCCGAGGGGTGAGTTGGTGTTCGGGCCGATGCAGATCGAGGCGCGTATCGATCAAACCGCTGACATAGCCCAGCAGCTTGCACTCTGGGATCAAGCGGGAACGCGGGTGTTACGCGGTAGTCAACTTGTGATTCCCATTGCGAATTCAATACTCTATGTCAAACCGCTATTCTTACGCGCGGTGGAAGGCCGGTTACCTGAACTACGCCGGGTGCTTGCATCCGACGGCAACCGTGTTGTTATGGAAATCGGACTCGATTTGTCGCTTGAGCGGCTGTTGAGTGACAGACCTATTCCTGTCGCGGAGTTCGATATAGAAGTGCCGCCGGAATTAGAAGGCGAAATGATAATGCCGACTACAGATGTACAACAGCTTGCTCGTGAAGCCCTCGAGATTTACGAACGTGCACAGGGCCACCTCCGCCAGGGTGATTTGGCGCGTTATGAAGAAGAATTAAAATCGCTGCATAGTTATCTTCAACGAATCATCGAACAAGGTGTCGTCCCTGCTGTACCGGGCGGCGGCGGCTTCGATTAATAACCGCTGTACAATCGCTGTGCCAGCGATTTAGGCAACCTGTTTTTACGTATCGCTTCAGCTGCTCCGTCGAGGTCGTAGCTGAAGCGAAATGTTTTATATTCCCACTTTTCGGTATCCAGGAAACCAAAACTTAACTGAGGCCGTCCGTCTCTCGGTTGCCCTACGCTTCCCGGATTTACAATAAATCTACCCGTTTTGGTAAGTTTAAAAGTTTGCAGGTCGTCCATGCAAATGAAAGGTATATGAGTATGTCCGGCAAAGCAAATTTTTTTATCGAAATACTCAAATTGTGTGCCGGCGTCTTCGAGTGAATTAATATAATTCCATCGTTCCGGTTGATCAGGGCTTGCATGTACCAGTGTGGCGAGTTCAGTTTCAATCCGGTATTTCAAACTAAACAGGAACTTCCTGTTTTCCTCAGTTAATATTTTTGCGGTCCACAAAGCGACCGTCCTTCCGTCGGATGGTAAATACTTTGCATAATCAGGGTATAATACTGCGTGATCGTGATTGCCGAGGACGGTTATATCGGTGTGCTTTCGTACTAATTCAACGCATTCATTCGGGTTCGCACCGTAACCGACAATGTCCCCGAGACAATATAGTTTATCTATACCGAGATTTTTAATGATTGAAAGTGATTTTATAAGAGCTTGTAGATTTCCGTGGATATCCGATATTACTGCTATACGCATATTCTATTCATTTGCTTATCTGTATAAAAAACATTGTGTAAAATACGAATAATTATGAAAATTATCCATCTCGCTAAAAATTGTCTGATAGACTTGCATATATGATGGTAATTTTACTACCTTAATAATGTCAGGAGATATGGAGATAAGCAGGTAGGCATCCGGTTACATAAAATATTGTTATTATAATGAAGGGAAGATGTTTCAGCGTGTAGAGGTACAACGAAAATGTATCAATAAACACGGGGTTCCCT
Organism: Ignavibacteriales bacterium; assembly: GCA_003562775.1. Lineage (GTDB taxonomy): Bacteria > Bacteroidota > Ignavibacteria > T3Sed10-11 > T3Sed10-11 > T3Sed10-11. Next base: position 6,034 of record PWTU01000339.1, on the reverse strand, counting down.
ATTGTGCAGTTCACGGACTTACTTTCACAACTTAAAAAGCCAAATCCGCCTGTGACTGTTGTTCGGCAGTTTGTCCATCTCTGTCATACTATCGCACGCACCTACCTCAATCTAAAAGTTGTTACCGGACGACTCGATCCGCAGTTCTTTGCTATTTCGGTTGACGATCTTGCAATGGATTGTATAGCAAGTTTATTCGAAAGAAACGAAAGGGGTGAGTTTGTCAGGATAAAAAGTTATTTCAATTCATTTGAAATAAACAAACTGCCCGAGGAAATACTTTTTGCACGAACACGACGCCTGGTATTTGGCGCCATCAATGACGAACTATTTCGTCTGTATAAATTGGAGGATCCTTCTCTCGGGAATGTGATCCGGTGTATAAAAGCCGGTCTTAAATTTATTCCCGATCTTTTTGCCGAGCGGGTCGACGGCGTAGTATGGCTTTATGTTCAACATAAAAAAAGGTCACAGGCCGAACTTCCTGTTATGCCGTACGATTATATCTATGTAATGCTTAATCAGCGTTTTACGGCGAAGATTTCGGTGCGCCAACTCATCCGTGAATTCACGGATATACTGAAATCACAACAAAATTATTCTAAAAGATACCCACTTATCGGTCTTGCATATATTATTCGAATGTTGCATACATCATTGGCAGAAATTGATGATGATCTCTCCTATCCGGATGATGCCTCTTTAAGAACCGATGAATTGCAGCGGCTGATAAGAGAATGCGCTCATAACGTAAAGAAGAAGATGGAATACCAGTATGTGGCCCGGAATAAATTTTCCCGCAAAACATACAATTCCTTTTTCCAGGCGATTGAGAGTATCTTAACAGCCCAATTCGTAAAAAACGATGGATTTGACAGGTCGTTTTTTGATCATATAAAGATGCATAACTCCGAAATATCTTCCATAAAATATGACGAAAAATACCGCAAATATTTTGAATACCTGGTTAAATTAAGCCGCGAAGAGCTCATAAAAAAAATTCGAAAAGATTTTTGAAAAATTTTCGGGAGAGCACCCCTGAGGTAACGAATATATATATAGGAGCCATACTAAAGGATATTTTTTAGTGAAACACTACAATGATGAAATAATCGAGCAATTTATTTTAAACGCGGATTCGTTAGACGCACAAACCCGAAATGAACTATATGCGCATTGTGAAGAGTGTGCGGATTGCCGTGTTGTTCTTGAGTATTTTGCTGAGTTTTACAACGCATTTAATACCGGAAACAAAAGTATTATTCCTGCAATTGATGAATTTGTAACGGGGTTGTATCCGGTGATTCCGGTATCGGTATTTAACGTCCATGAACACCGGGAACCGAAAGTTTATATGACTGTTCTGGCGGCAATGTCGTCCACTCAGGGAAGCGATCGTTTTAGATCGGTGGCGACATTGGCGTCGGAAGAGCAACAGGCAGTCGTACGAATATTACAGGATAATAATACAAAACGGCTTCGAATTTATGTAATCACCGATGATCCCTCAAAAAAATCTCATGCCGTTTTATCCTTTCCCGAAATATCCGTGGATATTGTCACAGATAGCAGAGGACAAATTGAAGTAGACAATGTATTATCCGATTGGAAAGATCTGAAGGGAGTATTGCGGCTTACCGTTGCGGAACATTCTATGACGGCTGATCAACTATTCAACGGCAATAGCGGGGGAGTTATACAGATCGAAGGCGGATTGCATGAAGTAACGGTTACCTATCGGAATAATAAATTGCATATCGCAACGTTTAAAAAGAAACACTATGCCCCCGACCTGAACGTTGCAGTAATATCGGAGAAGCAAAATGTCAACTATTTTATTCCTCTAACAAATGGAAAAGGGGAATATATGCTTTCGTCTTTGCCTGATTCATTTATGATGAGGTTATATTGTTAGTGTATGGGAAACCCGGTCGATATTGAAAAACAGTATCAGGAACTGCTCTTACTTCTATCTTTCCCCGTTTCACCGCGTGAACGCCTTTTTCAGATAAAAGAATTTGTCGGTCAATTAATACATCGCCCCGATGAGTCTGAGTCGTATCTGCTTGAAGTATTACAGTATTTACCCGACATAGTTGATAATATCGACATAGAGGGCATTGACCCGCACATACCCGGAACCCTGTATGAGAATCTTAATGCATTACACAATCATCTCCCGTCATTATCCGGTATAATTGGTTTTGAACGCGCGGTAGATACGTTACGATTCAAAACGGCGCAGTTATATGCATTTGCCGGACATCCCCGCATGATGCTGGCATTTCTTAATCCCCGTTATGCGAATACACCCCCGAAGTGGCTCGGGCAAATAGAACAACCCGATGCAATGATCACACCGTATGAATTGATCCACCGGATAGCTGATCTTGCCGACCGGAATAACGATACAGTCGGATTCGAAATAAGAAGGATCATAGAAGAATGGGAAGGGATTCGATCTGTAAACGATACTGTTGGCATCGTTCCCGTTATTGAATTGTCGTATGGAAATATAAGGAAAAATTACGGCGGAGTGTTGCGTAGAATTCATGTAAACATCATCGGCGAAACCAATCAGGATTATGATGAAATTCATCCGGATATTGCCGTGTATGGAGCGAGATCGCAAATAGAGCAAGCGATGAACATACCGGTGGTTGCAGCACGCAATTTAATAGCACAGACACATCCGCATATAAAAAATCGCTGCGTTGGCGGCCACATCCATTTCGATAATCGATATGCGATGCATGGAGGGGCGTCGGCGAATGCTGCAATCGCTGCATTGATATATTGCAGTATCCTGAAAACATTACGTCAGCGGACAACGTTTCGCATCGCTTCCGGTGTAGCCATTACGGGAAATGTAAACGAAGAGGGAGAGATTTTAACTGTCGACGAAGACGCATTGATACAAAAAGTACGGGCGATAATGTTTTCTGCTGTGGATTATCTCGTGGTGCCTGAGGAACAATTATCACAAACCGTTGAAACCGTTACAGAAGCGCAGGGATATTATCCCGGAAGGACAATAACGGTCATCGGTATCAGTCATCTGCGTGAAATTTTTTACGACCGGCGTTTGACCGAACGAAAGGAAATAGGAACAACACAGTATTTCGGAAAGAAAATATGGGCGCAAAAATTTTCTGCTGCAAGTATAGTAACAATTATTCTACTGTTAATCATAATCGGACGACTGGCATACGGACCGTTAGATCGGAATCCTGTTTTAGGTCAGTATGAGGGTAAGTATCTTGTTTTGTATAATAAATATAATCAGGTGATTGAACGGATCTGGGTTGGAGAGAAAACAATAGAACACATTGAAAACATTTTTCATTGGGGGGGTGGTGCTGACTCTCAATTTGCATTATATGATATAACCGGCGATGGGTATAATGAAATAATTTGGTATGTTTATGATGATCCCGAAGGCCCGGTTACTTCTGTTATTTATTGCAAATCATTGCAAGATAATAACATATTGTGGGAATATCCGGTTCAATTATCGTATCCGTTTCCATCAAAACCATACGTCAGCGGGCACAAAAAGAAAATACGTGCATTGATAGTAGAAGATCTAAATAATAATGGTCTTCCTGAAATAATTGTAGTTGGAGTAGATGCTACTTATTTCCCCGGTTTTGTATTAAGACTGGACCCACTATCGGGTGAATTAAACGATTATTACATAAATAGTGGTGGATTAAAATCACCATTTGCAACGGATATCACTGGAAATGGTGTGAAAGAAATTATTGTCGGTGGAATCAACAATGCATTTGAGGAAGCTGTTATTATTATATTGGATCCGTTTTTATTATCCGGCCATTCACCGGTAAAAGGAGACTATGTCGTCGAAGGACTTGACCGTGCAAATGAGGTGGCTTATATTCGAATTCCTCGAACCGTTGTCGGCGATGTGCTTAGACATCGAACGCGCTATAACATGCTTAGATCCTTAAGACACAATAGTGATCGAGAAGCATTTCAGGCGTATATTATTGATTATAGGGAAAGAAAACCGCAATCAAGAATATTGCAGGTGGAAGATGCAGATATCATTATTTCTTTCGATTATCAACTCAATGTTAAACACATCGGTACAACGGACAATTATGATATCATTTCACGGCTTCTTTACGAAGAGGGGCACCTTGAATCGCGTCCCGACTATCAATACTTTCAGGAATACGCAAAAACACTTTTATACTGGAACGGCGACGGATGGCAAAACGAGCCGACGTTTAATAAACGGTACCTGATGCGGAGAGGGGGGGATTACTTCCGCTTCGCTCCAGTGATCCCCGGTGGGATGTAACGTAAGACTCTTTTGAAGTAAGTTTAGTTGAATGTTTGCGGAGTGTTATTTGCGGAGAGGGGGGGATTCGAACCCCCGATAGAGTGTTAGCCCTATAACGGTTTAGCAAACCGCCGCCTTCAGCCACTCGGCCACCTCTCCGGTAGTTTTCACATTGCCGTCTTTGAATCAACTGCACCATATACCTTGATAAATTTACAAAACATCCGGCTATTGTGCAACCATTTTCTTTGAAAAATTAAAACTTTCTGTTATCTTATAATTATTACAGGATCGAATAAATTAAATGAGAAGGATATAAGTATTGACTGCAAAAGGTATTCTTCTTGCTGAAGATGACGTTCAACTACGAATGCTGCTGGTGACATTGTTGACAGGCGCCGGATATACCGTTTATGATGCCGAAGACGGCCAACAAGCTGTAGAATTATATGAAAAGAATAACGACTCTATTGGATTATTATTATTGGATCTCGGGTTGCCAAAATTGACAGGTGTTGAGGTGTTTAAAAAAATTAAATCGCAAAAACCCGATATAAAAATGATCGCTATGAGCGGTTGGGGTAAAAGGGAGACAGTCGATGAACTTTATGAAGAAGGAATCGATGTATTTATACAAAAACCGTACAAGCCTGTCGAGATAATGAATACGGTAAAAAAGCTATTGGAATGATGAATTTGTGTAGTGTGCTTATAACAATTATAACCCATCAAGAAATTCGTGGCACGGAATATAAACAAAGTAACTGCTCATAACGAGGTATCGCTTTATATACCTGTAAATCCTGATATTCTCGATGCTTCGCCGGATCTCGTGTTTATTATCGAGCCGGATAGTACGGTATTTTATGCTAATAAGATTGCTCTCCGCAAGCTCGATTCGAAAATTGTCGGGACAAATCTGCGTTCTTATATCACCGAGGAATTCGTACCCGTGTACTATAAGGTTCGAAATATTGCTCTCAAAAATGGTTACTATGGCGATGTGGAGATGCAATTGCATCCGCCGGGGAAAGAAACTATTATAGGTGTTTTCTATCTAACCCGTATAGCAGCTCCGGACGGTGAATCTTCATCGGTAATAATTTATATAAGAGATATCACCGAACAGCGACGAACCGAAATGCAGCTTCTGCGATTTGCGAACGCTATTCACTACGCGGTTAACCCGCTCCAGATTACCGATGCGAGAGGAAAAATCATCTATGTAAATCCCGCATACGAACGGGCTTTCGGATTCAGTAAGGATGAGTTAATCGGACAAGACCCGAACATCGTAAGCAGCGGAAAGCATTCAAAACGTTTTTGGCAAAATGTCTGGCAATCGATATCGCAGGGCACTATATGGAAGGGCGAAATTGTCAATCGAAATAAAAAAGGCGAGCTTATTTATATTGAGCTAATTATTTCACCGATCATCGATCCCTCCGGACGCGTCGTCGGCTATTTGGGATCGCATCGTGATATAACCGAGAAACGACACCTTGAAGAACAATTGATACGCTCGCAAAAGATGGAGAATATAGGTACACTCGCCGCCGGCATTGCGCATGAGGTCGGTAATCCGTTGACGTCGATATCTTCGCTTGTGCAGGTTATTCAACGTACAACCGACGATACGTTCGCGAAAGATAAGCTTGAATTGGTGAAGAATCAGATAAACCGGATCGCAAAGATTATTCGGGAATTGGTCGATTTTTCAAGGCC